>JAAXJC010000210.1 GCA_012270045.1 Luminiphilus sp. | reverse complement strand
CCCAGACATGGCGAACAATGCCCACACCCGATGGGATGGCCCAGCTCTGGAAGGTTTCGGTCTGGGGCGCAAAGCGCACCAGGGTATCGGGGCGCATGCCGGATTCGTTGTACCAAACCACGTCATCAATCACCGCGATGGCGTAGGGGTGTGAGGTCGGCCCGCTGGGTGAGTCCCATTGGCGCACGGCGCCGGTTTTCGGGTCCAGATGGCCAATCTTGCCCAGGGAAGAATTGACGAACCAAATGGAACCGTCACTGGCGATATCCAGCCGCCGGATGCGGGTGCGCTCGTCCGGGACTTCGAAATAGCGAATGTCCAGGGTATCCGGGTCCAGTTCGCCGATGGCGTTGGTGCCGTTGTAGGCGATGTACAGCTTGCCGCTGTTGCCGACTTTGATGCCGTAGGGTCTGGCGCGGGTTGTGATCTCATCGATCACCCCGGTTTTGGGGTCTAGCCGCCCCAGCATGCCGCTGTGCTGGGCGGTGAAGAACAGCTTGCCGTTGGGGTGGAACACCCCGGTGTGGGGATCCCTGGCCTGTGTTGGGTACTCGGTGATCAGCCCGGTGACCGGGTCCAGCCTTCCGACGGTGCCGTTGCTGTTGCCCATGTACCAGATGTTGCCCTGGGTATCGGGCAGTATGGAGTGGGGGCGCGCAGCCGGGGGCAGCTGGAATTCCTCCATCTGGCCGGTGTCGGGATGCAGGCGTCCCGCCAGCGACGCCCACATGCCTGTCCACCAGATGGAACCGTCAGGGGCCTCGATCGGGTCCCGGGAGCGCTGGCCCAGGGTGGGAACCAGCCACTCGGTGATCTCGATCTCGAAGTCGCCGGGCACCAGGGTCGGTGCTTTTTCGGGCTTGCTGGGGAAGTGCGCCGCCAGGTACTCGCTGATACTCCGGGCCTGGGCGGCCGGCAGGTCGACCATTGATGCCATCACGTGGCGCCACTCTTCCGGGGTGTCGTAACCCTGGGCCCGCTCCAGGTACACCAGGCTGTGGCACTCGCTGCATACCTGTTCCACCAGCGGTTTCGCCGGCCCTTCAGGCAGGGCCTCCGCCCAGGTTAGGGGCGGGAGTGCCAACAGTGACAAAGCAAAGCCAGCGACAAAAGATCTCATGGCGTGCAGGCGGCTTCAGTTCGCCGACAGGGCGGCCTGCAATGCCTGCAGGTTGGCCTGGTCTTCCTCGGTGAGCTCCACCGGGTCGCAGCGGGGGTCGGTCTTTTGGATAGCTTTGATCATGCCCCGGGTCAGGGGGATGGGGTCACAGCCGTGGTTGTTATCGCAGATCAGGTCCCACTGGGGCTGGGCCTGGACATGGCAGGCGAAGCAGTTGCCACCGAACTTGTTGACCACTTCAGCAAAGCCGCGCTTGCCGATTGCGGTGCCCTGGTCGGAAACATCCAACTCAAAGAACTCCCAGTCATTGGTGGCCGGGTTGAAGCCCGCCTCGCGCTTGACCATGGCCTCGGAGGGCACCAGCTGCACCACCGAGCCCTCGGGATAGGATCCCCCTGTCGGGCTGTTGGCCACCGCGACGGTGTCGTCGACATTGCCCAAAAGGTTATCGACATAAAAATGCCGCACTTCGGTCATGTCACTCAGGCACTTAAAGTTGTCCGCCTGTATGTCCCCAGCACTCGCCAGAGATGGGATCAGGGCAACGATGCCAACAATCAGTTTAGTCATGTTTTTCACAATCGGTCCTCTTCTGTCTGAGCCCGTCTGGTGCCGCGCTCAGCTTACTGCTGGGGCTCCTTGGACATGTCCTCTACCAACTCCCGGGCCAGCCGGTGCTGCAAAAAGAACATGTCTTGATTACGCGTCTTGGATGTGCGGCCGCCGTCACATCGGGGGTCAAACACCGCCTGCATCCGCATATCGTGCCGCGAAATAGCTAACGGACTGCAGTCTTTATGGTTGCCACAGGTCATATCCCATTGCGGCGCTGCCCCCATATGGCAAGCGGCGCAGCTGTCTCCAGCAGCGTTGACCACCTCCGCGCCTCCCCGTTGTTTGATCGTCGTGCCCTGGGGGCTCAGCTCCAGCACAAAAAATTCCCAGTCATTGGTATCCGGGTTGAATCCCGCATCCCTTTTGACCATGGCCTCGGTCGGACTTTGCTGAAGCACCGATCCCACGGGGTAGACACCGCCCTCGGGGTTATTGGCTGCCTCGACGGTCCCCTCGACCGACCCCAGCAGGTTAGCAACATACACATGCTTAACCTTGGTCAGATTGAGTAGGCACTGAAAGGTCCCGTCGCTTACGTCGTCTGCGATAGCCGGCTTGTACATTGCCATCGTTGCAAGCACACACAGACACAGGCGGTATCCCTTGGACATGGCTGAGTTCCTGAAGCGCAAAGCCGCAGTATACCCGAGGCGCCGGTGCCAGGGTTTGCGCTTGGACCGGTCTGACTCTACTGTAGGCGCCCTCGAAAGGATTCGTGCAACAGTGGAGTGGTTCCCATGGGTTTGAATATGACCTCCAGATGCCTGTCTCTGGTGACACCGTTATTGCTTTGTTTCGCCTGGGTGGTGGCCGCCCAGGAGGGTGGCTTGTCCGTGCAGGACGTCAGGGAGCGAATGGAATCTGGCGAGTTGGCAGCGAGTCCCCTGTTCCTGCCGACGCCGGAGCGTCAGGTGGTATTTGCCAATACCGAGTATTTCGCGCCGGTCCGCGGCGTTGTTCCTACGGGAAATCCCTATCTACTGGCAGCAACCCCCATGGACCTGGGCGCTATCAGCTATGAGTTCAAGGGTGAGCAATTCACCCTGGACCAGTTTCTGGCCCAGCCATCACTGCGGGGTTTTCTGGTGGTGGCCGATGACGCCCGCCTGCTGGAGCATTACGCCCCCGGCCACGGTGAGCAAACCCGTTGGATTTCATTCTCCGTCACGAAGTCGGTCACCTCGTTACTGGTGGGTGCCGCCCTGGCCGATGGCTATATCACCAGTCTTGATGACAAGGTCACCGATTACCTGCCCCGGCTGCGGGGCAGTGCCTATGATGCGGTAAGCGTCGAAAACCTGCTGCAGATGGCGTCGGGTGTCGCCTGGAACGAAGACTACACGGACCCTGAATCCGACGTATCCCAGGCCGGGGTGCTGGGCGGTGTCGCGCTCACGGACTACCTGCAAACCCTGCCCCGGGTGCAGCCCCCAGGGCAGAGATTCAACTACAACACGGGGGAGGCCAACCTGACCGGGGAACTGCTGCGGGCCGCCATTGGCAACAACGCCTCGAGCTACCTGACCGCGAAAATCTGGGGGCCATTTGGAATGGAATATGACGCCATTTGGCCCACCGACGCCCCCAATGGCGGTGAGGCCGGGGGCTGTTGCATTGGCGCTACGCTGCGTGACTACGCCCGCTTGGGTGTGTTTGTGCTGAACGATGGCGTGCTCCCCGATGGCAGCCGTGTGTTACCCGAGGGCTGGATTAGCGCCAGCGCCGCTCCCTCAGCCGCCGCGCCGGAGTACGGCTACATGTGGTGGCGCTACCCCGACGATCGTTTTAGCGCCAGTGGCATCTTTGGACAGAAGATTTTTGTCGATCCCCAGTCAAAGCTCGTTATCGCAGTTCATAGCAATGCCGATACCGCCACGGGTAGTGCCTATGCCGGCCACCTTGAGGCAGTATTGATGGCCGTTTCCGATGCCGTCAGGAGCCGAATGTGAGCAAGCGCCCCAATCCACTGGATCGTTATGCCCGGGATCTGCCCCCCGGGCAGGTGACGTGGATCGGACTGCGCCCCCAGCGCCGGCAGCCCCTGTCGCCGGTGACGTCGGCGGTGGCTTTGGCTGAACTGGGTCTGGAGGGCGACCATCGGGTTGGGAAAACGCCGGGTTCGGGTCGACAGGTGACACTGATTTCCAGCGAGTTTATTGCCCAGATCGAGCATTTCACGGGCCTGGAGGCCATTGATCCCGGTACCCTGCGACGCAATATCGTAACCACCGGCATAAACCTGAATGCCCTGCGTCGCCAGCGTTTTCGGGTGGGGGAGGCCCTGCTCGAGGCGACCCAGCTCTGTCACCCCTGTGCACGCATGGAGGAGGCCCTGGGGAAGGGCGGCGTGGCAGCCATGCTGGGCCATGGTGGTCTGTGCGCCAAAATCATTGAGGGCGGAGCCATTCGATTGGGCGACGCCGTGCACCCTGTGGAGTCTAGTGATGACCAATAATCCGACCAAGGTACACACCATCCAGTTCAGCGGTAGTGGTGTTTTTAACCCCGATGTTCTGGCTGATACCCACCGCCAGCTCGACGCCGTCGAGGCCGATGCCGACATCCAGGCGCTGTTCATGCGCGGGGAGGGCAAGAACTTTTCCCAGGGCCTCGATCTCGAGTACCTGATGGCAAATCCCGAGATTTTCGGGTCCTTTGTCACCGACACCATGCACCTGGCCGCCCGGCTGCTGACCTTTCCGGTGCCGGTGGTCTCCCTGGTGAATGGCCACGCCTTCGGACTGGGTGCCATGCTGGTGCTGGCGTCAGATTACGCGGTGATGCGCGGCGATCGCGGTTTCTTTTGTCTGCCCGAGATCGATATTGGCATGACACTGACCGTGCGCATGAACGCCCTGGTCAAGGCAACAATGTCCGCCAGGGCACTGCGGGAAACACTGCTCACCGGCGGCCGTCTTACGGGTGAGCAGGCACGGTCACTGGGTATTGTCGATGCCGTCGGTGATGAGTCCGAACTGGAAGCCCTGGCACTGCAGGTGTCGGCACCCATGGTGGGTAAGCCCCGGGAGTTGTTGGCAGGGCTGAAATACGGTCTGCAGCATCAGTTGATCGACCTGATGCTGTCCGACGCAGCCGACAACCCCTACCAACAGACGCAAATCTGGCCGCGGCAGGGTTAGCCCGGGTCAGGCAGCGATAGAGGGTCGCAGCTGGGTGAGTACGATGTGACTCACCATGGGATCGAAGGTCATGGCCATATGACTGCAGTCCACTTCAATATTGGTGGTCATGGGGTCATACGGGTCCTGGGTGGCGCGCCAGTCGACAACACCATCCTGGCGGCTCCAGATGCAGGTGACGGGGGTCTGTAACGGCGTCGCTTCCCGCTCACTGATTCTGGCCTCAATGTCATCCAGGTCCCAGCCCCAGCGCCGATAAAATGCCGCGACAGCTGTATATTTTGGACCGCCCTTGATCGGGCTTCCCAAGGTAATGACCTGACTGATCAGTTCCGGGCGCTCCCGGGCGGCCTCCCGGGCGAGGTAACCTCCCAGGCTCCAACCCACCAGTCGCAGTGGCTGCCCGTGGCGTGCCACGTAGCGCTCGATGCGCCGGATCAAACTGGTGAGAAGTTCGGGTACGTTGCCGCTGTTCAATCCCAATCCCCACTTGAGATCGGTGAAGCCCGCCTTGCGCAGCTCCCGCCGCATAGTGAACATGGCGCTGTCACCGAAGCCAAAGCCCGGCAATGCCATGACCGGCTCGCCATTCGCCATAACAGCGGGTTTTCGGTTGAACCGGGCCGCGAAACGGGCAACGCTTTTCAGGGTCGCAACTTCCCGCAGCAGGTGCCTCGGGTTGATTTCCAGTGGATGGTTTTCACCCATGATTGGATCCAATATCCCATGTCATACATGGTACGTTGCAGGTCGGCTGTCAGATGCCCGGGAGCAGGGTTGGGCGACGGTATCGGTGCCCGCGACGGGTTTTACTATCAGGCACGTATCAGTGGGCATGAGAATGACCGCGATGAATAAGGAGATGACAATGAAGCTGACTTCGACACTGGCCCTGCTGGCCACCGCCATCCTCGCCGTCGGTGTGGCGCTGTCTGCCGCGGCGCAACCCCGCGGCGGTCCCGACCAAATTATTGACCGTCTGGATCAGGACGGTGATCTCAAGCTCTCTGTGGATGAGTTTGATATGCCCCGAAGGGGGCGGGACAGGGGACCCATGGCCGGCGCGGACAGCGATGGCGACGGCACTGTCAGCCGAGCCGAGCTGCAGACCTACCTGGATCAGCGTACCGAATTGGCATTCGAGCAGTTCGATCAGGCCGACCTGGATGGCAACGGCATTCTCAGCGAAGACGAGCGCAAGCTGGCGGCCTTCAACCGCATCGACGCCAACAGCGATGGCTACATTGATGCCGCAGAGTTGGCCGCCGCGCGCAAGGGCCGAGGGCCCAGTCGGACCGGCTGACTCAAAAGCTGACAGTTCGCACCGGTTATGGGCAATGAGGCAGAGGTAATGCGGCGGGTCGCTGGGGGCGATCGCGAGGCCTACGCGAGCCTGGTCGACCATCACTTGTCCCCCATTCAAGCCTACAGCCAGCGTATGACCGGTAACCCCGCCTCCGCTGAGGATATTACCCAGGAGGTGTTCCTGAGGCTGTGGCTGAAGGCCGCTGACTTTGATGCCTCGAAAGCGCGCCTCACCACCTGGTTGCATCGAATGGCGCATAACCTGGCCATCGATCACCTGCGCAAGCGCCAGCGCGAGGCGCCCCTGGAGGGCGTCGAGGACTTTGAATCCGCCGCGGACGATGAGACCCACGATCCGGCGCGGGTATTGCAAGCCCTGATGCAACTGCCTGAGCGACAGCGCAGTGCGTTGACGCTGACTTATTACCAAGATCTCTCCAATCGGGAGGTCGCCGACATCATGGGATTGGGCACAAGGGCCGTTGAATCCCTGCTGGTCAGGGCTCGCAGCGCCCTGAAGAAAATACTGGAGACGCCGTCATGAACGACGAGACATTAACCACCGATCGCGCTGAGGCGCTGATTCTTGCCTTCGGCGCCGACCCTGTTCGCTGGCCGGAGGAGGAGCGGGAAGCACTGCAGCAATGTATCGACGCGAATCCGCAATTGCGTGAACTGCTCACCTCAGAACAGGCGCTGGATACGGTGTTGGCGGCCAGTCGCGTCCAGCCAACCCTCTCGGTGGCACAGGTGCTGGCCCATACGGCGAGCCACACAGCACAGCCTTCGCCCAAAGGGACGGAGGAGGGTGTCGGGTTGGTGGAAGCCTTCCTCGACTGGCTGTGTTTTGGCGGTCGGCAAACGGTTTGGCGCAGCGGGCTGGTCGCTGGCGTAGCGCTGGCGGTGGGTGTCGGGTGTGGCACCCAGTTACCCCAGGAGGAAGACTGGTCAATTTCCGAGCAATATGTATTTGCACCCATTGAGGGGGGCGAACGAGATGGATAAACGACACTGGATCGCAGCGGTACTGGTGGTATCCCTGGGTCTGAATTTGGTGGGCGCGGGCGCGCTGCTGACGCGCTGGTACATGGGTAGTCCATCACCCCCGATGATTTGGGCCCTGCAGGGCATGGACCAGTCGGTACGTGAACAGATGCGGCCCCTGTTGCGTGATAAAAGTGAGGCGGTGGCGCCCCTGCGTCGCGCCTATCGGGAGAGTCTCAGGGACATCCGCAAGGTGGTGACCGCAGAGCCTTTGGATGAAGCGGCCCTCGCTGCCGCCTTGGCCGACATGCGGGCAGTCAGTACCCGGTACCAACTGGAGATGCACAACACCGCTTTGGAACTGCTGCCCAAAATGAGTCGGGAACAGCGCGTCCGGCTGCTGCAACGGCTGATGAAAGGGGTTGCCGGTGGCGACCGCCGGGGGCGCCAGGGTGAAAAACCACCCAGACCACCCCGTCCCGAGGCCCCCGGGGACGCGCCGACTTCCCTGTCTGAGCAGGAGGGGCAACCCGCCACCGGCTCACCTGACGGGGGCAACAGCAGCGACGCGCCAACGCAATAGCAGACAGTACCCGGGTAAACAGTCGGCTGCGTGACGACGCCCCCAGGATGGAGGCAGTTGATCGCGGGCATGCTGTCTCCGGGCGGGCCCGCTTGGGCGTTGTACACTGGGCTATGGACGTTCTGCTGACTGCGCTGGCCCCCGTTGACCTTGTGCTGATTGCCCTGGGGGTTGTGCTCGCTTCCCTGATGCGAGCGTTTACCGGCTTCGGCTTTGCCCTGCTCGCCGTGCCGCTATTTTCTTTTTTTCTCATACCGGGGGACGCGGTGGTCACTGCGGCGCTGCTGACCCTGGCAGTCAGTCTCGTGACCTACAAGGCCTGGTGGCGGCAGGTACCGATCGGCACCTTCCTGCCTATGATACTGGGGTCGATACTGGGTACTGCGGTCGGCGTCTTGTTTCTGGC
>JAAXJC010000052.1 GCA_012270045.1 Luminiphilus sp. | reverse complement strand
CAGCAACACCCTGAACATAACAACCGCCGGTACCCATCCACCTCCAGCACCCCCGAGCCAGCCAGGCGGGCAGCCAGTGCCTCACCGATGGCAGCCACCCGACGCTGTGCTCCAGTTGCTGCAGTTAAATCACGGTATCGACCGTCAATTTGCCCTCGCTGCACTACAGCAATTTACCGCCACCGGGGCCGGTCCCGAGACCGACAACCGGTATCGGCAGCACGTGCTGTCGGCCTGGCGACGCAGTCAGCAGCAGCATGCTGCCTTCGAAATAAAAACCCCGCCTCCCTTTGACCAGCACTGGGCACCCAGCCAGGATGCCCTGGATATCATGGCCGCTGGCGGTGTCGACGCCGAGTTTATTGATTCGGTCAAACCCGAGTTCATCCTTTACTGGCGGGAACGGGGCGGTCCGCCCCGTGAGGTGAACAGCAAATTCATCGGCTGGGTACGACAGCGATGGGTACGCTTCCAGGCGGGCTTGGGACACAGCGCCGAACCCCAGCCCATGGCCGCTGACTGGCAGCCCAGCGAGCAGGTTTACGAAGTACTGTCGCTGTCGGGAATAGATCGAAACTATGCCCAGGAACGCCTGGGCGAGTTCCGGGTCTTCTGGTGCGATTCCGGAGACGTGCAAACCTCCTGGAACAGCAAGTTCCTGCAACACGTAAAGCATCAGTGGCGCTGGGAGCAGGGGCAGTCAACAAGACAGGACACACATCATGGCAGAGAGCAGGGACGTGGGCAGCCTGGCGGAGAAAGTCGTACAAGGGACCGATCCCTCGCCGACGATCTCAGCGACACCAGCTGGGCCAACTGACAGGCCCGGCCGGGATGATCTGGCCGACACCATCAATCAGGTGTTCGCCCTGTTCAGGCTGAACTACCACAATCAGTTTTATGCAGCGTATGCGGACACCAGTCAGCTGAGCCAGATCAAGCGCCTCTGGCTGGAGGCCCTTGGGGACTTTACGTCGGCAACCATTTTGTCCGGTGCCAAGCGAGCCATCGAAGACTGCGACTACCTGCCCACCCTGAAACGCATGCTCGACTGCTGTCGCCAGGCCCTGGAGCGGGAGGGCATACCCGATGTGCGCAGCGCCTTTATCGAAGCCTGTGGACGGGGTTCACCCAAGCTGCAACAGCCCTGGACACACCCCGTGGTCTACCTGGCGGGCAGGGACAGCGACTGGTTTTTTCTGGCCAACAATCCCGAGCGGACCACCCTTCCCGTCTTTACCCGACACTATGACGCCTGGGTAGAACGGGTGAGCCGGGGCGAAAACGTGCAACTGCCGCCGGCACCGGAACTCCCCGCTCCCGAGCACACCGCCATGAGTGATGATGACCGGCAGGAAGCCCTGCGCAAGCTGCGCAAGGAGCTGGACCTGTAGGGACGGCAGAGCACGGCGGTTGGGGTTGTCTGATCCTGGCCGAAGCCCTCGCGCCGCCTAACATTAGAGTCGCAAATAGAGCCCGCCCAGGCCGCTCCTGCGTTTTTATCCGTGCTTCATCACAAGTCTGTGTGACGGGATAGGGTGGTGGCCAGATCAGGGATAGCCGCTGTAATCGCCCCGGGCAAAGTTGTCAAAGCGCGTGAATTCCCCCTGGAATGCCAGTCGGCAGGTACCGATGGGCCCATTTCGCTGCTTACCGATGATAATCTCGGCGGTGCCTTTATCCTGGGAATCCTCGTGATACACCTCATCCCGATAGATGAACATAATCACGTCGGCGTCCTGCTCAATGGCGCCGGACTCGCGCAAATCCGAGTTGACCGGACGATTGTTGGGTCGTTGCTCCAGGGCCCGGTTGAGCTGGGACAGCGCCACCATGGGGCAACCGAATTCCTTGGCAATAGCCTTGAGGCTGCGGGATATCTCGGATATTTCAGCCGTTCGACCCTCATTGGCCCCGGCGACACGCATTAACTGGAGATAATCCACCATAATCATGCCAAGGGAGCCGTGCTCCCGGGCCACCCGTCGCGCCCTGGATCGCACCTCGGTAGGAGTCAGTGCCGGGGTATCGTCAATAAAGATATTGGCTTCTGTCAGTTTGGCCATGGCAGCGGACAGTTTTGGCCAGTCATTCTGTTCCAGCTTGCCGGTCCTGACCCGGGTCTGGTCGATCCTGCCAAGGGACGACATCATCCTGATCACCAGCTGCTCCGCCGGCATTTCCATGGAGAACACCAGAATGGGTTGCTCCGTGTGGCTGGCGGCATTCTCGACCAAATTCATGGCGAAGGAGGTTTTACCCATTGACGGTCGGCCCGCGACAATCACCAGATCCGAGTCCTGCAAACCCGACGTCATGCGGTCCAGATCGATGAAACCGGTACTGAGGCCGGTGATATCGCCGCCACTTTGGAACAGTTCCTCTATGCGCTCGAGAGCACCCTGCAGCAGGGGCTCCATCGCCCTGGCGCCGCCGGTTTTAGGGCCCTCCTCCGAGATTTGCATGATGCGCCGCTCGGCCTCATCGAGCAGTTCCTCTGCCGTTCGCCCCTCGGGATGGAAGCCGGTAGTGGCAATGTCCTGGGCCGCATCAATCAGCTTCCGCAACACCGCACGCTCGTGCACCGCTTTCGCATAGGCGCGAATATTGGCTGCGGTCGGCGTGGTCTCTGCCAACTCGGCCAGATAGGTATGGCCGCCAGCAGCTTCAAGCTCCCCCGTGGCCAGCAGCCGGTCAGCAACGGTGATGACGTCGACAGGCTGCCCCAAATCAACCAGTTTGGCGATCTGGCGAAAGATGGCGCGATGCTCGGGGCGATAGAAATCTTCGGCTGCAACGAGTTCTGCGATGGCGTCCCAGCCATCGGGCGACAACAACAGGCCGCCTATGACCGACCGCTCGGCCTCGACGGACTGGGGCTGCATACGAATGCGCTCCAGATCTACGTCGGTCACCGGTAGCGAATAAGGTGGGGAGTTGGGTTGGTTCATTGGGCAGCCATCCGGTATCCGGCCGGACAGCATACCCCATGGATGGTCCGCCGTGACCCTCCGGGGCGCCTGATCTAACCGAAAATCGCTGGGCGCACTACCGGAGCGGAGCGAAGGGTGGTCAGGCCGCGACCACCGCCACGGCGATACTGGCGGCTACATTGCCATGCAACTGCAGCATGACTTCGTATTCGCCCAGTTCCCGGATAACACCCTCCGGCAGGCGCACCTCGGATTTGTCAATCTCGACTCCGGCCGCGGTAATGGCCTCGGAGATATCCCGGGTGCCGACGGAGCCAAACAGCTTTCCTTCCTCGCCCGCGGTGGCCTCGATTGACACTGACGCCAGGGCTTCAATGGCCGCTGCGCGCTGCTCGGCGGCAGCGAGGGCCGCCTGGGCCGCCGCTTCCAGCTCGGCTCGACGTGCTTCAAACTTGGCCACGTTGTCCTCGGTCGCCGGTACGGCTTTGCCCTGGGGGATCAGGAAATTGCGCCCGTAACCAGACTTGACGTCTACCTTGTCACCCAGGCTACCGAGGTTTCCCACGTTTTCGAGCAATATGACTTCCATTCTCAGTTCCTCACAGCCGGTCGCAGCCGACCTGTTTTCAATGCTTCAACACTAAGTCAGGCCTACTCTTCGGTCGATCCAGCAGACCATCGACGCCTGAAATCCAGCAGGGCATCGGCCATCACCAAGCCCATCAACAACCCCTTCATGGGGTCGAAAAACACCCACATGGCATAACACACGGTCAGGGTGCCATTACCCCGTTGCCTTGCCGCCGCCCATGCATGTAACAGCGCAAAGCCCGCAAACATCAGCGGTACCGCCCAGACCATGGCCCAGCCGCTAATCCCGGGCGCCTGCAGCCAAAAAACCACTGCCACTCCACCCAGTACCAACGTCGCCGGCACCGGCAGTCGCAGCCCGTGGAACTCCGCCCTGAACCCTCCCGGGTTGTACAGCAGGGCCTGCCAGTAGCGCGCCAGCAGCAAACTCAGCACCGCCGTTACTGCATTACCGGCGGCCAATATGCCGGCAACCTGACTGGCGGTCGGGCGATCAAGGGTGATCAACTCACCGTTCGACGCCAGGTTGGTCTCGATATTTCCGATCACGTCGGAAAAAATCGTTACCAGTTGTTCCAAAAACTCGCCGCTGATCAGCATCAGGGCCGAGCCACCAATCACTGCCACTGCGACACTCGCCAGCATGGCCAGCGCCAGACTGACGGTAACCCGCAACACCACCGCCAGCAGGTAAGTGCCCAACAGCAGGATAATGCTGCCGATATCGCCACTTATCCATCCGGCCAGCAGGGCCGGCAGCAGTGCCCACAGCACCAGCCAGGAGCCATCGGTTACGCCCTTGCGCAGGGTGACCAGAGCCACCGCCGCCGCACTGAGCCAACCAAACAGCAGGCTGCCCGCACCGAGAACAGCGACCGCCAGCGCCTGCCAGCGGCCACGCATGATGAACTCAGCGAGGCCGCGCATCAGTACACCCTGCTACTGATGCGAATCTGTATAAGGCAACAGCGCCAGGAATCGGGCGCGCTTGACCGCTGTAGCGAGCTGCCGCTGGTACTTGGCCTTGGTTCCCGTAATCCTGCTGGGCACGATCTTGCCCGTTTCAGTGATGTACTGCTTCAGGGTATCGAGATCCTTGTAGTCGATTTCCTTGACACCCTCGGCCGTGAATTTACAAAACTTGCGTCGACGAAAAAAACGGGACATAGCTCAATCCTCGCTGCTGTCTGATTCAGAGTCACCGGCTTCCTGAGCAGCGGCTTCCTGGGTTTCGGCTGGGGCTTCCTCGGGCTTGGGCTCGGCCGCCTGTCGCTCCTGGTAGCGTGATTTGCGCTCGCGATCTTCCTTTTCAGCCTTCATGATCAGCGACTCTTCAGTCACCGGATCGTCCCGACGGATAACAAGATTTCGTATGACGGCGTCGTTGTAGCGGAAAGTTGTCGTCAACTCTTCCATGGCCTCATTGGAGGCCTCAACATTCATGAGAATGTAGTGCGCCTTGTGTACTTTGTTGATGTGGTAAGCCAACTGCCGTCGGCCCCAATCCTCCAGACGGTGGACCGTGCCCCCATCCTTGGTGATAACTGCAGAATACCGCTCGATCATGCCCGGAACCTGCTCTGACTGGTCCGGATGCACCATAAATACAACTTCGTAGTGTCGCACTCGAAGACTCCTCTCGGGTTGAGCCACCCGTCCATGCGGTGTGGCAAGGAGAAGGGGCTCTAGCCCCACCTGATTTTGTGAGGCGCGGAGCATACCGAGCCGATAACGGGAATGCAAATGCCCTTTTTAGCCCCCTGAACGCTGGCGCAGCGCCTCATACAGGCAAATACCGGTTGCCACTGACACGTTGAGACTGGAAACGGTCCCCAGCATCGGCAGTTTCACCAAAAAGTCGCAGTGCTCGGCGGTGAGGCGCCGCATGCCCCTGCCTTCGGCACCCATCACGATGGCCGTAGCGCCGGTCAGGTCCTGGTCATAAACAGTGCCGGGCGCCCCGTCGGAGGTACCGACCAGCCATACGCCGGCATCCCGCAGCGCGCGCAGGGTCCGGGCGAGATTGGTCACCCGCACGAAGGGGACAGTGTCTGCCGCCCCACAGGCTACCTTGCGCACCACCGGGCCCAGGTCTGCCGATCCGTCCCGGGGCACCACCACCGCGGTGACGCCTGCAGCATCCGCTGTGCGCAGGCAGGCACCCAGGTTGTGGGGATCGGTAATTTCATCAAGGATCAACAGCAGTGGCCTCTCGGTTCGCTGCACCAGCGCCATCAACCCGGCCTCGTCGACGGCAGCGAGGGTATGCCCCTGGGCCATCCGGGCCGCGACGCCTTGGTGGCGTCCATCAGCCCTGGCGTCCAGTTCCTCCCGGCTCAAGTGCTCAACCGCAATACCCTGGTCCCGGGCCAGGCGCTCAAGCTCCGCGAGTCGCTTGCTCTGGCGTGCACCGGCAACACACAGAACCTCTATGGCACGGGGCTCCCGGCGCACCAGTGCGGTAACCGCATGAATGCCATACACCCAATCACTCATTTCTTTTTCTGTCTTCGGCCGTGCTTTTTAGCGCTGCCTTTGCCGGATTTTGGCGCCTTGGATTTAGCCCGCTTTTTGGGGGAGGAGGGTCTGTCTGCTGTCGCTGCGGAAGCCGAGGACTTACCGCCGGACCTGGGTTTGCGGGATTTTCCAGTCGACGGCTTGTTGCCGCCTCCGGCCCGCCCCCCGGGCCTGGCGGCGCCGCGCCCCTCCAGCTCCAGGTCAATTTTTCGCTCATCGAGGTCGACCCTGGCCACACTAACCCGCACGGCGCCCCCCAATTGGAAGGTCTGGCGCGTACGTTCCCCGACCAGGCGCTGCCGGGGCGCATCGAAATGATAGTAATCCCCCGGTAGCGCACTGATATGAACGAGGCCTTCAATATAGAGATCCTGTAATTCAACAAACACGCCGAAGGCGGTCACCGCGGTAATCACGCCACCGAACGCCTCCCCCACCCGGTCCTGCAGAAACTCGCACTTCAACCAGGCCTCGACCTCACGGGTAGCGTCATCGGCCCGGCGCTCGGTCAGGGAACAGCGCTCACCGAGGGCTGCGACCTGGGGGATGTCGTAAGGGTAGTCTTTGCCCTTCTTGCCACCTTTTACACCCGAAGGCAGTCGGGTGTGCCCGGGGAACTTACCACTGCGAATGAGGCTCCGGACGGCTCGGTGCACCAGCAGGTCAGGGTAACGACGGATGGGCGACGTGAAATGGGCATAGGCGGGGTAATGCAGCCCAAAATGGCCCTTGTTTTCAGGTTGGTAAACCGCCTGGCTAAGGGAGCGCAACAGCATGGTCTGAATGATGGACGCGTCTTCTCGTCCGGAGGCATCCTGCAACAGGCGCTGGTAATCGTCAGGGGTAGGTTTTGCACCGCCGCCCAGGTCCAGGGCCAACTCCCCCAGAAATTCCCGCACATTGGCGAGACGCTCCGGGCTGGGACCCTCGTGCACCCGAAACAGCACCGGGTAGCCGGAAGATTCCAGGAATTCCGCTGTAGCCACGTTGGCGGCCAGCATGCACTCTTCGATCAGTTTGTGCGCATCATTGCGCTGCACGGGAACTATCGCCTCAATCTTGCGGGCGTCATTAAAGACAATGCGGGTTTCGACAGTTTCAAAATCGATGGCGCCCCGGCGCTCCCTGGCTCCGCGCAGACTGAGGTACAAGCCGTGCAGGTGCATGATGTCGGGGTAGCGCTCCGGGTCCACGGCTGGATCATGACCGTGCTCCAGCACCCCTGCTACCTGGGTGTAGGTCAAACGGGCATGGGAGTGGATAACCGCCTCGTAAAAAACACTCTCCCCGACCTGCCCGGCGCCATCAACCACCATCTCGCACACCATGGCAAGGCGATCTACCGCGGGCTTGAGTGAGCAGAGTCCGTTGGACAGTGCCTCGGGAAACATGGGTACCACGCGTTCGGGAAAGTACACCGAATTACCGCGCTCGACGGCCTCGTCATCCAGGGCGGAACCAGGGGGTACGTAATGGGACACGTCGGCAATTGCCACCCACAAACGGAATCCTCCCGCCTCGGGCTGGCAGTAAACGGCATCGTCAAAATCCCGGGCATCCTCGCCGTCAATGGTCACAAAGGGCAAGTTGCGCAGATCAAACCGCGGGCGCTTGTCCGCGGCACTGGGCTCGTCCCCCAGGGCAGCGGCCTCAGCCAGTGCCGGCTCGGGCCACTGCCAGGGAATTTGATGGGCACGTATGGCGATATCGATTTCCAGACCCGGATCCAGGTGATCACCCAGAATTTCCTCGACAGTGCCCTTGGCGCCCAGAACCTGCGTTGGATAGTCGGTGATACGAACCGATACCATCTGCCCGGGCACGGCGCCCTGTTTCTGATTGGGCGGGATGAGAATATGTTGCGTGATGCGGGTGTTGTAGGGCATCAGGAACCCGATGCCGCTCTCCTCCATATACCGCCCCGGGAGCGTGGTAACAGCCCGCTCCAGCACCTCGACAATCTTGCCCTCCCGCCGGCCCCTGGCATCTGTGGCCACCTCGGCGACCAGGGTGCGATCGCCATCGAAAACCTTCTGCATCTCGCGGCTGCTGAGATAAAGATCATCGCCACCCTCCAGCGGGGTAGCAAAACCGTAACCATCCCGATGGCCGATAATGCGGCAGGACTGCAGCTCAAGACGTTTACTCAGCCCAATCTGACCGCGGCGACCCAGGT
>JAAXJC010000094.1 GCA_012270045.1 Luminiphilus sp. | reverse complement strand
GGTCTGTAACTGACGTCGGCGGTGGTCTCAAACAGCCTGCAGTACTTCGCCTCTGGCCCCTCCATTTTTGGTGGCATGTCGGGGGTGGTGTACGCGTTCATGGGCTTCATATGGACCGGCAACACTTTGCGACCTGGCTGGATAGAACCTTTGCCGCCGGCAATAGTGGGTTTCATGCTCATCTGGTTGTTGGTGGGGATGGTCGGTGCACTGGAAATTCTCGGAGCGGGGGCCATCGCCAATGGCGCCCATCTGGGGGGGCTGATTATTGGGGTGTGCCTGGGTGGGGCGTTCGGTCTGCTGTCCCGTTCAGGTGGCTTCAGGTAGGAGATTGAAATTTGTCTGACAACTATCTGGACACCGTTCGTGCCATGGGGCCCGAGCTGTATGAGCGCCTGTTGCAGGCATTGGCTACCGGACAATGGCCCGATGGCAGTCCGGTCAGCAGTGAGCAAAGGGAGCACACCATGCAGGCCGTCATCGCCTGGGGCGAGTTGCATTTGCCCCCTGAGCAGCGGGTCGGCTACATCGATAAAGGTGCCAAGGCCGGGGACAGCTGCGACGATCCCCAGCCTATGACCTGGCTGGATGGGGGAAGTGACCGATGACTACTGTGGCAGGGTCGGTGCGCAAAATGCGCGTGCAACTGGATCAGCCCGTGAGCTATGTCTGGCAGGCCGGTTCCGAGGAAGTATCCGTGAACAGCTGGTTGGGCAAGCGGCTGAGCATAGAGTTTGAGGGCCTGATCAACTGCGTTCACTGCGACCGGGTGACAAAAAAGAGTTTCAACCAGGGCTATTGCTACCCCTGTTTTCAGCGGCTGGCCCAGTGCGACAGCTGTATTGTGAAGCCAGAGAAGTGCCACTTCTCGGCCGGCACCTGCCGGGAACCCGAGTGGGGTGAGAGCCACTGCAACATTGACCATGTGGTCTATCTGGCCAATACCTCGGGGGTTAAGGTGGGCATCACCCGGGGTACCCAGGTACCCACCCGCTGGATTGATCAGGGTGCAACCCAGGCCCGCCCCATTGCCAGGGTCTCGACCCGTTATCAATCGGGCCTGCTGGAGGTATTGCTGGCCCAGCATGTCGCCGACAAGACCGCGTGGCAGACGATGTTGAAGGGCAACGGTGCTGATGTTGACCTTGAGGCCCACCAGCAGGAACTGGCCAAACTTTGTGCCGATGGTATTGCGGGGTTACAGGACAGCCACGGTGTCCAGGCCATACAGTGGCTTGATGCCTCCAATACCGTAGCCATCGATTACCCGGTCCTTGAATGGCCGGTCAAGGTGAGTTCCCACAATCTGGATAAAACCCCACGAATAGAGGGCACGCTGCTGGGTATCAAGGGTCAATACCTGATGCTGGATACCGGTGTTATCAATATTCGCAAATACGGCGGTTACAACTTGTTGGTAAAGGTATATGACGATGCGTGAAGGCAGTCCCAAGACCATCTATCGGAAAGAATATGCAGAGCCCGAATTCGCCATCTCCCGGGTAGACCTGGTGGTGTCGATTTTTGACGGCTACACGCTGGTCTCCAGCACCCTGCATCTGAACCGGCGGTCCGGAGCGGGCACGTCGCTGGTGCTCGACGGTGAGGGATTGGAGCTGGAGGCCATTGATATTGACGGCGAGTCTTTGGCGGCCGATGGCTTTCACTACGATGGTCGGCAGTTGACCATCCCGGCGGTGCCCGATGACTTCCATCTCCATACCCGGGTCAAAATCTGTCCCGAGAGCAACAGCTCACTGGAGGGTTTGTACCGTTCCAGGACCATGTACTGCACCCAGTGCGAGGCCGAGGGGTTCAGAAAGATTACTTTCTTCCTGGATCGCCCGGATGTGCTGGCTGAATTTCAGGTCACGGTGGAGGCGGATAAAGCGGTCTGTCCGGTATTGCTGAGTAACGGCAACCTGCAATCCACCCGTGACCTCGAGGACGGGCGACACCAGTCCGTCTGGCACGACCCCTGGCCCAAGCCCTGTTATTTGTTTGCCCTTGTTGCAGGTGACCTGGAATGCGTGTCGGACAGTTTCGTCACCGCCTCGGGGCGGACAGTGGCGTTGCACATCTATGTCGAGGCCAAGGACCAAAACTACTGCGGCCATGCCATGGATTCCCTCAAGCGTTCCATGCGCTGGGATGAGCAGGTTTACGGCCTGGAGTACGATCTTGATCTGTTTAACATCGTTGCCGTCGATGATTTCAACATGGGGGCGATGGAGAACAAGAGCCTCAATATTTTCAACACCTCCTGTGTTCTGGCTTCCCCGGATATCACCACCGATGCCGGCTATCTGCGCATCGAGTCGATCGTGGCCCACGAGTATTTTCACAATTACTCGGGCAATCGCGTGACCTGTCGCGACTGGTTCCAGCTCAGTCTGAAAGAGGGCTTTACCGTTTTCCGTGACGCTCAATTCTCGGCGGATATGAATTCAGCCGGGGTCAAGCGGGTCGAGGATGTCAGCTTTCTGCGCACCCACCAGTTCGCAGAGGATGCCGGGCCCATGGCCCATCCGGTCAGGCCCGACAGCTTCATCGAGATTTCCAACTTCTATACCCTCACGGTCTATGAAAAGGGCTCAGAAGTGGTGCGGATGCTGCATTCACTGCTGGGACATGAGGCTTTCATCCGTGGCGCCCAACATTACTTTCGAACCTTTGACGGCCAGGCGGTGACCTGCGACGACTTTGTGGCCGCCATGGAGCAGGTATCCGGCAGGGACCTGACCCAGTTCAGGCGCTGGTACGAGCAGGCGGGCACGCCCGAGTTGGCGGTGGAGGAGCAATACGATGCCCAGGCCCAGCAATTGACCCTGACTGTCTCACAACACAACCCCGACACCCCCGGGCAGAGTGACAAACCACCGCTGCATCTGCCCCTCGCTGTCGGCATGCTCATCGACGGTCAGCCCCAGGCCTTTGATGATGGCAGCATGACCCGAACCCTGGAAGTCACCGAGGCCCGGCAAAGCTTCCAGATTGATGGGGTTAAGAGTCGTCCGGTGGTGTCACTGTTGCGCGGCTTTTCAGCTCCTGTTCGTCTGAAAAGTGCCGAGGACGATGCCACCCTTGAGGCCCTGATCAGCGCCGACGAGGACGACTTTGTGCGCTGGGATGCCATGCAGCGCTACGCGTCCAGGGTCATTGCATCCCGGCAGCAGGACCAGGGACTGTCGCCATCCTTCCTGTCGGCCTTTGGCAGTGCCCTGGACAGTGACGTCGATCCCGCCATGAAAGCGTTGCTGTTGACGCTGCCCTCCGAGGAGTCATTGGCCGATCTCCGGGCCCAAACTGACAAAGTCGATGTCCACGAAATCCGGGCTGCCCGTGAGCGGGTGAAGGCTGTGCTTGGCAATCACTTCGAGGACCGATGGCGAGATATTTTCGATAGCTGCGCCACCGGACCTTATCAGCCGGATGGCAGCCAGATAGGCAAACGTGCCCTGGGCCACCTGGCCTTCCATTATCTTTGCTATGCCGGGGGCGACGCCTTGGGCACGGCCCAGCAAATGCTGGCAAAGGCTGACAACCTGACCGACCGGCTGGCGGCGCTGCGGGCCATTGTGTGTTTTGCAAGTGCGTCTGATCGGCGTGTGGCCCTTGAGTCCTTTTACCAACGCTGGCAGGACGAAGCGCTGGTGGTGAACCAATGGTTTACCGTGCAGGCTACACGACCCGCAGCCGATGCTGTTGAAGCTGTCCGCGCGCTACAGCAGCATCCCGCTTTTGACTGGCGAAACCCCAATAAACTACGGGCTCTCGTGGGCGCTTTTGCCAGCGCCAACCCGGTCGCCTTCCATCGGGCAGACGGGGCGGGCTATGAATTGCTGGGCGACGCCATAGAGAGACTACAGTCCGCCAACCCCCAGGTGGCTGCCCGGTTGTGCGCGCCGCTGACCCGGCATGCTCGATACGCCGATGGCGCCGCAGAGGCCATGCGCCGGCAACTGCAGCGAATTGCCGGTCTGGAAAATTTGTCCAGAGACGTGTACGAAGTTGTCAGCCGTTCGCTTGAGCAGGATTGAGGGTCTGGCGAGGCCGCACTGGCCATCCCGGTTCAACTGGGTTTGTAGCGCTCGTAGATAGCCTCTATCTGGCGATGCTCGCTCAGTAGTGCTTGCAGCACGCCGGGATGAAAGTGGTCCGGGGTTGACTTGTCATCGCCATTGACCAGTACATCCATGGCCTCGTGGTGGGGCAGTGCGGCCCGGTAGGGGCGCACGGAACGGAGGTTGTCGTAGATGTCCACCGCGTGCACGATCGCGGCTTCTACGCTGATTTCATCGCCCTTCAATCCCGCCGGGTACCCCGAGCCATCCCAGTTCTCGTGGTGTTGCAGTGCAATGCTCTGGGCAATCTTGATGACCGGGTCATCATAGTGTTCCAGCAGGGCGGCGCCCAGGTTGGTGTGTTCCTTGGTCTGCTCAAATTCTTCCTCGGTCAATGGCCGCTCGGCGGTATACAGCTCAGCGGGTCCGCCCAGCTTGCCGATGTCGTGGAGCAGGCTGGCCAGACGAATCTGCTGGCAATGCTGTGGTTCAAGCCCCATTCGTGACGCGACGCAAAGGGCCATTTCCGATATCCGATGGACATGCAGTTCAATGCCTGGGCTGTAATGCTCGGCACCGATGGCAGCGATTTCAGAAGTGGCGCCCATACCGCCTTTGATGGAACTGGCTACCTTCGTCAAGCGGGTGCTGTCGGTTTGGTTGGAGAGCATGGCCGTCTGGAAGGCTCGGTAGCGCCGTTGGTTGATGGTGTCACTGGCAGAAGCCAGCTCCGACAGTAATTGCTCGACTACTATAGGCTTAAAAAGAAACGCGAAAGCGCCGAGTTTCAGTGCTGCTATTACCGCATCGTTATCGCTATTCCCGGTAATAAAGATCGTTTCATAAATCCTGTCGGTATCGGATTCAATCTTGCGGATGGCGTCCAATGTCTGCAGGCCCGTACAGCGTGGCATTCGGATATCCAGCAGCAGGATTTCAATCAGTTCGTCAGCGCGGAATTTTTCAAAAGCGTCGATGCCATCCACCGCGGTGGTGACGTCATAACCCTGTTCAACCAGCAGTTCCCGCAGTTCAGTACGAACCTGAGTGTCGTCTTCTGCTAAGAGAATCTTCATGAAAACGTGCTTCCGAGACTGATAGACTTTGCGATGCGGTGTACACTCCGCAGCATAACCTAAAATGGCTTTTCGGGGGGATTCGACCTTGTCGCCGGAAGGCCCCAGCCATGGACGGCGGAGGAATGAATTGCAATGACGAAAGTATTAATCGTAGAAGACGATGAAATCATCGGTGAAGAGCTCACCGAGGTGTTTGTACAGTGGGGCTTTGATGCCACCGCGGTGCTGACCGTGGAGTCATTTTGGTCAAAGATTGAAGAGTTCCAGCCTCAAATCATCGTTGTCGATCTGACACTTCCCGACGGATCGGGTGCCGACATTATTCGGGATATTCGCGCCAAGAGTGATATCGGCATTATCGTGATATCCGGGCGCAGTGATGAGATCGAGCGGGTGGCCTGTATTGAAATGGGTGCGGATGATTACCTGGTCAAGCCGTTCAGTAGTCGTGAAATGGTGGCCAGGATCCGCCAGCTCACCTATCGCACGGGTGGTATCCGCTACGGAGAGGCCAGCAAGGGCAGTGCCGGAGCTTCTGATCGGGTCGGATTTGACGGTTATGTCTTCGATGCCCAATCCATGTCCCTGACCGATCCACAGGGGGAGGAAGTGCCGCTCACGACGCTGGAGTTTGCGGTTCTGAAGACCCTGGTCAACCACGCCCGGCAGGTGCTGTCCCGGGAATTTCTGTTGGAGTCAGTGCACTCATCCGATTGGGTGGGATCGGATCGGAATATCGATAATCTGGTCAGCCGCATCCGCAAGAAAATCACCGGGCAGGATGGTCGACCCCTGGTCAGAACCGTACGGGGCGCCGGCTACATGTTTGCGGTGGAAGCCGAAGCCGTCTGAGGTCAGGTACTGGGGTAGAGCTGTAACACCTCGTCGCTGTCAGCCTCGGTCCGATCCTCGATTTTCCGTATCAATTTAAACAGGCGCTCGCCACGCCAGGCGGCGCCGGCCTCTTTTGAAAACAAAGCCTTGTCCAGGGCACGCAGTTCTCCCGCGAGATCCGGATCGTGGCGGGCGGCGATTTGTTCAAGACCGTTGCCGCTGTCGCCAGGGCCCTGGGTTTTCGCCCAGCGCAGGACTGCACTGCGCGCCGCCAGGGCGTCATTTTCGGCACAGGCTTTTTTTAGGCTGACCAGTTCCCGGGTGTTGCGCTGAGGCTTCCTGTCCCGGCCCCCGGCACCAGGCTGTGTCCGCCGAGACCATGCCAGCCATCCCGTGATCAGCAGCAGCACCCAACCGGTGCCGGCGAGCCCCTGCCAGAAAATCAGGCGGTCAGTGACGCCGACGTCTGCGGCAGCAGGGTCAAGGCCTGGGGTGGTGTCCGGTGCGCTGGCAATGCCCGGGGCGTTGACCACAACCTGTTCTGCGGGCAGCCTTGCATACTCGAGTGAGTCGGTTTCCGTGTTCCACCAGGGGATGACCAATTCGGGCAGGGACCAGGATCCGGCGGTGCTGGTTACCAGGGCTTCACTCTGGTTCCGGAACCCCTGCAGGCCATTGCTGATTTCCCTTTGGTCTATGGTTTCCTGGTCTGGGTAAAACCTGAGCCCGTCAGGCCCGCTGGCTCCCCCGAAGCTGTTGATAGGGGGAAGTTGACTGCCCTGCAAGCCCTCCGCGGAAATTCTCAATGTGCGGGTGGTCGAGTCACCGACCGTCAGTTGTCCGGGTGGGCTGCTCCAGGTGCCACTGAAATCAAGGGACTTGGCGGGCAGCCAGATGTCCCCGGGAAAATCCGCGGGAGCGGGTTTTACCGTGATACTGATCGGGTCGGATTTGATAGACACCCTTCGGCCCAGGCGCGCCCCCAACAGGGAACGTCCGGGCAGCAGTTCCCGTCCCGAGAAGGCAATGGCGGGTATCTGCAGAGCGCCGGATTTTTGAGGGAATACGGCGTAGCGCAATTCAGTCACCTGCCACAGCCTGCCCGCGGCGCGGCGTTGGAAATTCCTCTGCTCCAATGGCTCCTGGTAGGCGTCCGGTATGTCCAGCTCGGAGATGGCACGGTTGTCCAGGTTGATCGCCTGCTGCAGGGTGATGGTAAGGATCACCTGGGCCTGGACATAGACCTCGTTGCTGTCGACCTTGGCATCGAAATAAACCAGTTCACCTTCAAGCTGCTGCTCCGGTTGCTTGTTGACCTTGATGGCAATGGGAGTGGTGCGCCGGCCACCGGTTTCGAAGGCGGGAATGGTGGCGATACCTTCCCTGAGCGGGGAGAGCTCGATTTCAAGGGTGCGGGTTACGTTCTGCTCGCCGCCGATGACCCGTGCGCTGGTGGAGCTTGATCTCTGCAGGATTTCAAAGTCTGTCCGCAGGGCATCGATATCGATGCTGTCGGGTCGCTCACCGGCGTCGCCCCGTAGTGTCAGTCTGAGAGTTTCGCCCATGGCTATTTCGCTGCGATCCACCTCGGCCGTGACCCGGGCAAAGGCGACGCTGTTATAGCTGGCCAGCAGCAAGCCAAGGAACAAGGCTATGATGGTCTTACCAGCGGACATCTTCATCTGGCTCCTCCCCCTGTCTCAGGCGCTGAATCGTTTCGTAGCGAAATTTTCGTTGTAACAATCCGCCCGGGTCATCGGGCACCCGCCGCAGCCATTGCTCCAGTGCCTGCTGTTTTTCCAGGCCGGCATTGAATTTGCCCATCTGTTCCTCGGTCTGCTCGTCCAGCCTGGCCTGCATTTCCTGGGACAAAGCATCGCTGTTTTGGTTGCTGCCGTCCTGGGATTCGGCGTTGGCCTGTGATTGCTGTGCTTGTTCCTCGCCGGGGTTACCGGGTTGCTGCTGTCCCGACTCGCCCTGGGATGAATTACCCTGCTCTGATGAGTTGGATTCGCCACTGTCTGCCTGCTGCTGGGAACTCTGGTCCTGGGAGTTGCTGCCCGAATCCTGGGCGTTATCCTGACTGTCGCCCTCTGACTGGTCCTGGTTGCCGTCTGACCCTTCCTGGCCTTCCTGTTGCTGCTGTTGCAAAAGTTGTTCAACGATGTCGCGATTTTTAATGGCATCTTCAGCATCGGGCTGGGCGGCCAGTGTTCGGTCGTATGCTTCCAGGGCGCCCTGAAGGTCGCCTGCCTTGGCCAGCGCATTACCCCGGTTATAC
>JAAXJC010000222.1 GCA_012270045.1 Luminiphilus sp. | reverse complement strand
GCGTATGGGTGGGTCCGTACAGGGGGGACAGGGGTTGGGCCGGGTTATCCGGGTCGCTGAGCCAGTAGCTGTCGTTGGCATTGAAGACATACTGATCGCTTTCGATCAGCGGTCGGCGTTCAAAGGGTTCGGTACCGGGAACGGTGGCACCGGTGTCCAGCCAATCGTTGTCGGCGGTGCTGCCATCGAGAATGACCAGACCCTGGGTCAGATACAGGTACTGCAGTTTGGGGACGGCCGCCTGGCCGGCGCGCCAGGCGCTGATGGTATCGTCACTGAGTGCGCCGACGGTGGAATTATCGATGTAGACCGCGCGGCCGGTGGCACTGGTGGCGATGGTATTCACCCAGGGCATGGCATTGTACTGGCGGTGGGCGTCGATAAATTCATCCATGCCTGTCGCCTTGCCCATGGCCAGCCACTGGGCCAGGGTCTGGCTGTTTTCGGCGTTGGCATCCCGGACCGCGAAGACGGTCAGGGGGTTGTCGCTGAGACCGGGCAGGGCAATCAGCGGGCCATGGTGGGAGAACCAGATCGTGTGCTGGTAGGGGGTCGCGACGCCGTCAGCGGTTACGTCGACAGTGACGGTTTCGGCCCGCAAATCCCGCCAGCCATCCTGCCAGCGGTACTGGCGTGGGTTGTCCGGATTGAGGGTCAGTTGGTAGATGACGGTCCGTTTGGAATTGGACACCGTGTGCGACCAGCCGACGTCCTTGTTGAAACCCAGCGCCACTCCCGGTGTGCCAATCAGGCCGACACCATAGACGTCGAGTTGTCCGGGCAGGGTCAGGTGCTTTTCCCAGAACCGCGCTGTGCCGTACCAGGGGTAGTGGGGGTTGGCGAGCAGGATGCCCCGGCCGTTTTCGGTGCGCTCCGAGGCCAGCGACCAGGCGTTGGACCCCATATCGGGCAGATTCAGTCCAGCCAGCGTTGCCAACAGTTGCGGTGCGGGGATGGCGTCACGAGATGCTGCCATGTCCTCTACCGTAACCTCGGGCAGGGTTGCGGCCAGCAGGGCAGGGGCCACCCGGGGCAGGGTATACAGCAGGGTCAGGTATTGGGTCATGAACGCTTCGGGCTGCACTGGCCTGACCCAATCGGCACCGTCACACCAGGAACCTGTGCCGTCCGGGTGCTCGGCGAGAAATTGGTTGTAGCCCGCCGCATAGCCGGCCAGCCAGTCGCGGATATCCTCGGGTTGGCTCTGCAGCGCCGACGGCGATCGCGCGCCGATGCCCAGGGCCTTGATGACCACGTCCCGGGCCGTATTTTGCTGGTTGTGGCCCGGACCAAAGGCCAGGGCGCTCTCACCCCGGGACTGGACCAGCGCGAGGGCCATATTGCAGACCTGGTCTTCCGCCGACGCGTAGGCCTCGCCGAAGCCCAGGGAGCCCCAATCGTTGGCGGTGATATGGGGGATGCCGTGGGATGTACGCACCACCGTAGCCTCATACTGGGGTGCTGGCGGCTGGGTCTCCGTGGGGCGCTTCCCGCATCCAACCAGCAGGACAGTGAGAAGGGCGGGAACAAGGCATCGGGCGAGCGGGCCCGAACGGGTGACAAGGTGCGGCATCGGGGGCGCCTCCATGGCGTGGGTCGATGCCGCTATCCTGCGACAACAAGCCGGACCTTGTCGATGAAAATTTGCGCCGCAACGGTGCTCACCCGCCCGTTCTCACCAGCAAACAGACTGAGAGTCGGGTGCTGCCTGACCAGGTCAGCCGCGCCACCACGCCGTGATCAAAACCGATACACTGGCGGCGGCCGATCTGCGTTGCCTGGGTCTATACCCGTTGCGCACGGTCATCCGCTTAGGGCGAAATTGTTGGAGAAAATCATGACAGCAGCTCTGCGCTCGGACACAGATCGACGTGGCCCATGCCGGCTTCTGACGGCGGCATGGGTCGTCATTATTCTGGCTATTGCTGGCTGTGGTGATCCTGGCGACAAGCCCCCGGCGGGTGATCGGCAGGAGCCCGATGTTGAGCCATCGACAGCCCCGCTGGCGATTCTTGTCCCGGGTTCCGGTACTTACTCCCGGTCGGTCGCGACGCTGGCCCCTGCAGCGCAAGCGTTTTTTGACCAGGGGCTGCGGCTGAGCTGGGCATTTTATTTCCCGGAGGCCATGGCCTCCTACCGGGAGGCCGCCCGGCTTGATCCCACCCATCCCATGCCGTATTGGGGTCTGGCCCACGCGGCCGGCCCCAATCCCAATTCCCGTTATGCGGGCATGCCCGACGACCCCGAGGGCGTCGCCAAGGCGGCCATCACCAAGGCCATGACCCTGATTGATCGCGCAGAACCGTTGGAAGCTGCACTGATTCGGGCGCTGCATGTACTCTATGACGACGCGTCCATTCCCGACGCCGATGCCCGGGACCAGGCCTACCTCAGTGCCATGCGCAGCCTCAACAATGAGTATCCCGGTGACCCGGATATTGCTGCGTTATATGCCGCTGCGTATATGTCGATCCGCCGCTGGGACTACTGGGACGGGGAGGGGCAGCCCCGGGGTGAAACCCTGGCGGTGGCCGAGGCCCTTGAGGCCGTCATGGATGAGGACCTGGGCCATCACGGGGTACTGAATCTGAACATTCACCTGATCGAGGCGTCCCGGGACCCCGGCCGTGCCCTGGTCTCGGCGGATGCGCTTGAGGCCACCGTTCCCATTGGTGGACACGTGGTGCATATGCCGGCCCATATTTATATTCGTGTCGGTGATTATCGAAAGGCCATTGCCAACAATCGCCGGTCACTGGCGGTGGACAAGGAATTTGCCGCTATCTGGGGCGACCGTCCGCTGCCCGCAGACGGCACCTACAATCTGTCCCACCGGGTGCACGCCGGGCATGCACTGGATTTCATTCGGTTTGCGGCCACCATGCAGGGCAACTATGAGCTGGCCAGCGAGTCGGCGTGGCAGATGGCCAATGCCATCAGTCCGATGGCGGCCACCATGGGTAGAGCCCAGAAGCGCCGTGCCGCCCCTTGGCTGGTGCTGAAAATCTTTGGTGAGTGGGATGCCATTTTGGTCTTGCAGCCGCCGGAGCAAAGCACCCCCTATTTGGACGGGATTCTCGCCTATGTCCGTGGCAGTGCCCTGGTTGCCAAAGGTGAAATGGCGGCTGCAGAAACAGAACTGGCCACCATCGAGTCCCTGGCCGGCGGCAATGCCGCTGACGGTAATCGGCCCGGGGCGACCGCAGCCGCAGAAATCCTGACCCTGGCATCCCATGGCCTGCGCGGTGAGTTGCAGCTTGCCAGGGGCGATATGGAAGCGGCCATAGCCTCTTTCAGGGCCGGGGTGGCGGTGGAAGACACCAACAACTACACCGAGCCCCCGGATTGGCCCCAATCCATGCGCCTCTATCTGGGCACAGCGCTGCTGCGGGCGGGACGTCCCGGGGAGGCTCAGCAGGTCTTTGAGCGGGATTTGCTATGGAACCAAAATAACGGCTGGACCCTGTTTGGCCTGATGCAGGCCTTGCGTGCCCAGGGTGACAGCGAGGGCGCCGGGTCCCTGGAGCCGGCCTGGCAGACGGCCTGGCAGGATGCCGACCGGGTCCTGACGGAGCCCGTGGTCCTCAACTAGCGCGCTTTGAGCGCGCCTAGAGCAGCCCTGGGGCACCGCCCCCGCCGGCAGGCTTCAGGATTTGACCAGGCGCCACTGGGGAATCTGGTGTGCCGTACTCATGACCAGCAATCCGGCGAAGATGCCAAGGTTCTTGACGAAGTTCTGCAATTCATGGCCCGGATCGGTTTCCGGATAGCTGTTCCAGAAATCGTGCATGCCCAGGTTGATCAGCAGGGTCATGCCCGCGAACATCAGCGCGGTTTCCCTGATCCGGTAGCCCGCCATCAGGCTCAGCCCACCCCCTATCTGCAGCAGCGTTGTCAGGGGCAGTAACAGTCCCGGCGCCGGGATGTTGTGCAGGGTCATATAGTCCAGCATGGCCTGGTAGCTGGTGATTTTAGAGAGTCCCGGGGCGAAAAAATAAAGTCCCAGCAGACAGCGTCCCAGGGTCACAGCAATACGTTCGATCATGGGTTTTTACCTTCCACACTTCGTTGAAATTGATGGCGCCTGTGGCTCCATGGTGGGCCCCACCGCCTTTTGGGTATGCATGCCCTGGGCAGGACTGCAGGCATTCGCAGCAAGCCGATTTTGGGCGCGTCATCGCCATCATTCCCAAGGGACCCCGGGGCGGCCATTTCGGCGCCATGGCAACTGACTAATTCCCCTAGTCGGGACTTGGCGTGCTGTTTCAGACAGGGTAGCGTTGTCAAAAATACTGTCAATTGAGGGGCGTGACATGACCGCGATGATTTATCCCACCACCAATCCCGAAGCGACCGAGGTCATGATCGTGTCCAGGGGTGAAGGGCCTTATATCTACGACGATACCGGCAAGCAGTACCTGGAGGGTATGTCGGGTTTGTGGTGCACATCCCTGGGTTACGGCAACCAGGAAATCATTGAGACGGCCCGTCGCCAGATGGAGCAACTGAGCTTCAGCCACATGTTCAGCGGCAAGACCCACCCCTCGGCCATTGAACTGGCGGACAAACTGGCGGCGATGTCGCCCATCGAGGATGCCCGGGTCTTCCTGGGATCCTCGGGTTCCGATGCCAATGACACTTTGGTGAAGCTTGTTCGCTATCACGCGGTGGCCACCGGGCAGCCCGAGCGGGTCAAAATCATTGCCCGGGAAAAGGGCTATCACGGTGTCAGTCTGGCGTCCGCTGCCCTCACCGGTTTGCCCCCAAACCATGCCCACTTCCAGTTGCCCTTTGAGGCCCTGGGTATCCTGCGCACGGGTGCGCCACACTATTATCGCTGTGCCGAGGCCGGGGAGAGTGAAGCAGATTTTGTTGCCCGTCGCGCCGCAGAACTGGAGCAATTGATTCTGGCCGAGGGTCCCGAGACGATCGCGGCGATGATCGCCGAACCGGTCAACGGTGCCGGTGGCGTCATCGTTCCCCCCGCAGGTTATTTTGAAGCGGTGCAGGCGGTTCTGGACAAGTACGGTATTTTGCTCTGGGACGACGAGGTCATCTGTGGCTTCGGACGTCTCGGTACCGCTTTTGGTGCTGAAAAACTCAACATGAAGCCAAAAATGATGGCCTGTGCCAAGGCGCTGACCTCGGCCTATGTGCCCCTGTCGGCGGCTGTGGTCAGCGGTGATATTGCCGATGCCATTGCCGGACCCGCGGCGGAAATGGGGGTCTTTGGGCACGGCTACACCTACAGCGGCCATCCCCTGGGGTGTGCAGTCGCCAGTAAGGTGCTGGATATCTATGTTCGGGATGGACTGTTCGACCATGCCGCCACCATCGGTGCCTATATGGCCCAGGGTCTGGCGAAGTTTTCCGATCATCCACTGGTGGGAGAGGTATCGACCATCGGACTGCTGGGTGCGTTGGAACTGGTGGCTGACAAGGCCACCAAGCAACCCTTTGAGGGCATGAAGGTCGGTCAGTATTGCGCCAAGGCGGCGGAAAATAATGGGCTGATTATCCGTCCCCTGGGTGGCAACCGCATTGCGATGTGCCCGCCCCTGATCATCCAGGAGGCCCATGTTGACGAGATCATGGACAAGCTGGGCCGGGCCCTGGACAGCACCCTTGATTTTGTCACTGCGGAGGGGCTGGCCGCCTAGGCCGGTTCCAGCAGGGCCAGGCAAAACAGGCCCCTTGAATCCAGCCAGTGATGGCTTAACGCCATCTGTGCCGATGCGGCCAACTGCTGCAGGTCGTCGAGCGTGAACTTGCAGGAGTGCTCGGTGCGAATGGCGTCCCCCGACTCGAAGATAAACTCGCGTCCCCCAACGGTTACCGCTTGCCGGGTGCTGGCAATCAGATCCATTTCAATCCGGCGTCGGGTCGGGTTGTAGCGGGCTTCGTGCTGCCACTCGTCCGGTCTGAAGTCGGCGCCGGTTCTGGCGTTTACCACATTGAGCATATTGCGGTTGAAGGCCGCGGTCAGACCGGACGCGTCGTTGTAGGCGGCGTGCAGCACGCTGCTGTCCTTGTGGAGGTCGACGCCGAGCAGGATGCCGCCGTCTGACCCCGCCACGGACGCAAGCTGCCCCAGGAAGCTGGCCTGCGCCTCGGGATCAAAATTCCCCAGGGTGGAGCCCGGGTAAAACACCAGCCGCCGCCCGGCGGGCAGGGCGTCGGTAAAATCCCAGCTGCGGGTGAAGTCTGCCGCGATCGCGGTTACCTCCAGTTCCGGCCAGTCACGGGCGACCTCCGATGCCGCCTGCTGCAGGAAGTCCCCGGCGATGTCGATGGCAACAAAGGCACGGGGTTGCATGGGGTTCAGGAGCACCCGGACCTTGCTGCAGCTGCCGCCCCCGGGCTCAATAACCACATCCACCGGACCCAGGGTTGTAATGATGTCCTCAAGCTGTTGCTCAAAGATCTGGGCCTCGGCCCGGGTCAGGTAGTACTCGGGTAGCTCGGTAATGGCTTCAAACAGTTCCGAGCCCCGGGAGTCATAAAAAAACTTGGGGGACAGGCTGGGTCGTTGATCGCCCAGGGATGCCTGTACTTCCCGGGTTTCGTCAACGGCGGGCCTGGAGGTGTCGATAAACACCAGATTAGGCGGTCTGATGTGGTTGTCAGGGCTTTTGTTCACGCGGGGACAAGGGTTTTGGCGAGTCGCAGGCCGGTGAACTGCCACCGATCCCGTGGGTAGAAGAAATTCCTGTAACTGATGCGCTGCTGCGCCCGGGGTGTGGCAAAAGACCCACCGCGCAGCACCCACTGGCTGCTCATGAACTTACCGTTGTACTCGCCCACCGCGCCGGGATCGGGTTTGAATCCGGGATAGGGCGCATAGGCGGATTGGGTCCACTGCCAAACATCGCCGAACCAGCCAGAGGCCGATCCGCGAGGGGACAGACCCGCGGGTTCAGTGCCAACTTCCAGTCGTTGGGCCGCGTGCTCCCACTCGAATTCTGTCGGCAACCGACAGCCCGACCAGCGGGCAAAGGCGTCGGCCTCGTAGCCCGACAGGTGGCTCACCGGGGCATTGCCATCGATGCGTTGGATGCCCTGCAAGCTGAAAACATGGTTGTCATCCTGCCAGTGCAGGGGCCGTTGCCAGTCCTCACTGCGCAGGGTGTCCCAGGCTTCTGACAGCCACCATTGGGGATCCTGGTAGCCGCCATCGGCCATGAATGCCTGATACTCACGGTTGGTTACCAGGCGACCTGCGAGCGCGAAGGGCTCCAGGAACTGGCGATGGCGGGGGTGCTCGTTGTCGAAGGAAAATCCCTCTGCCGGGGCACCCACCTCAATCAGGCCGCCATCAAACTCATGCCAGCTCAGGGGTGGTGCCGGCGGTCGTGGGGCAACGGGGTCAGGATCGAACACCGGATGGGACGGGTTTCGGGAGAAGCTGTAGAGCAGGTCGGTGAGTATCAGTTCCTGGTGCTGCATCTCGTGCTGGATGCCTAATTCCAGCAGCCCAAGCTCGCTATCCGTGAAGGCGCCCTGGTCAAGCAGAGCCTGTATCTGGTGATCCACCTGGGTCCGCCAGGTGATTACATCGTCCAGGGGTGGGCGGCTGAGGATGCCCCGTTCCGCCCGGGCATGGGGTGTGCCGATGCCGTTGTAGTAGGAATTGAATAGGGTGTGCCAGCTGTCAGGGACCTCTGGGCTGAGAGCCCGTGGTGCCAGCAAAAAGGTGCTGAAAAACCATGTGGTATGGGCCAGGTGCCATTTGGGTGGGCTGGCAAAGGCCGCTCCCTGAACCATGTGATCTTCCGCCGACAGGCCGGCGCAGAGAGTCAGGGACTGTCGCCGGCAGGCGAAAAACGCCTCCGACAGCCGCTCGTACCGGCTATCCCCGGCCGGGGCTGCCGCGGCGTTGGATGGCAAGTTCAATGGCTATTCCCGAATGCAGCCGTTCTCATCCCCGGTAACAAAGTCACTCGCTCAGGCCGCCCATGAGGATGTATTTGATCTCCAGGTAATCGTCGATGCCGTATTTGGAGCCCTCGCGCCCCGATCCGGACTCCTTGACGCCGCCGAAAGGCGCCATCTCGTTGGAGATGATGCCCTCGTTGATACCTACGATGCCGTATTCCAGTGCTTCGGCGACCCGCCAGACCCGGCCAATATCCCGGGTGTAGAAGTAACTGGCGAGACCGAATTCCGTGTCGTTGGCCAGCTGGATAACCTCCGCCTCGCTGGTGAAGGTGATGATGGGCGCAACGGGTCCGAAGATTTCATTGCGGAACACCGGCATATCCGGTGTCACCCCGGTGAGGATGGTGGGTTGATAGAAGCAGGGCCCCAGATCGCTGGGCGCACCGCCCAGTGCCAGGTTGGCGCCCGCGGCAATGGATCCCTGCACCAGTTCGTGCACGTCGACCACCGCTTTCGCGTTGACCAGAGGGCCCAGTTGGGTGTCGTCGGCCAGACCGTCACCCAGTTTCAGTTCCCGGGTGGCCGCCACCAGGCGTGCGGTGAATTCCTCGGCAATTGACTCCTGCACGAACAGGCGATTAGAGCAGACGCAGGTCTGCCCGCTGTTGCGATACTTAGATATCAGGGCGCCCTGCACAGCGCTGTCGATATCCGCGTCATCGAACACGATGAACGGCGCGTTGCCGCCCAGCTCCATGGAGGTTTTTTTCAGGGTAGGTACGCACTGGGCTTCCAGCATTTTCCCGATGGGTGTGGAGCCGGTGAACGACAGCTTGCGCACAACGGGGTTGCCCGTCAGCTCGGCACCGATTTCCGAGGAACTGCCAGCCACCACGTTGAGGACCCCGGGTGGTATGCCGGCCTGATCGGCGAGCTCCGCCAGGGCCAACGCGGATAACGGGGTTTCGCTGGCAGGTTTGATCACAATGGTGCAGCCAGCGGCCAGGGCCGGCGCCGCCTTGCGGGTGATCATGGCGTTGGGGAAATTCCAGGGGGTGATCGAGGCACAGACGCCCACGGGTTGTTTGATACACACGATTCGCTTGTCGGGGCTGGGCGCCGGGATGACATCGCCGTCGACCCGCTTGGCCTGTTCGGCAAACCACTCAATATAGGAGGCTCCGTAGGCCACCTCGCCCCTCGATTCGGCCAGGGTCTTGCCCTGCTCAATGGTCATGATCCGGGCCAGGTCTTCCTGATTCGCCATGATCAGATCGAACCAGCGCCGCATGATCTGAGCGCGCTGCTTGGCCGGCGTCGCCCGCCACTGGATCATGGCCTGTTCGGCGGCCTCAATGGCCCGTCGCGTTTCTTCGGTGCCCACCTTGGCCACCTCGGTGATGATGTCACCGGTGGCCGGGTTGCTGACGGGGAGCAGGGCGCCCGAATCGGCGTCCACCCACTCACCGTTGATGTAAGCCTGGGTGTGCAGCAGGCGGCTGTTGTTGAGTTCAGGTAGCACGGGGTGAATCCTCTACAGTTGGTGAGTGGCGCTGGCCTCAGCACGCCCGGGAAATTACAACACAAAAACCGGCCGCCTTGGGGGTGTCCGGGCTGCAACAGACGACCCGCAGCAGGACGGGGCTGTCCAGCTTGCCAGCTGTGTGACGGACTGTGGGTCAGCGGGGTGGCTGTAGTGGCGTTACGCCAGAACCAGGGCGTCGTTCTCCTTTATGGAGCCGGGCTCCAGCACGCTCAGGTAGATACCCAAAAAGCGACCCGTTTCCCGATTCAGGGCCTTGGCGACGCCGCTGTCCTGAGCCAGTTGATAAGGCGCCTGTTCCCGGGCGGGCATGGAGCAGCGTACGGTTTTCTGGGCAACCTCCAATACAGCAGTACCCACACGGAGTTTTTTGCCGACCCAGTCAAACTCGGGTAATCCGGCTTCGCTGTCTGTATCAATCAGTATCGATGGCCGGAAACGTTCCTTGCTGAACACGGTGCCACTTTGCCGGGTCATGAAGTCCAACGCCTGTTGGCTCAGGGCGTGCAGTGGGTACATGTCATGCAGGGTGCCGGGGGGTGCGAAATGCTCTGACAACAGCGCCAGGACACTCTCGTCGTAAATACTGAGATCGGGTATGGGATCGTCAGGACCGATGCCCAGGATCTTGAGAATGGTGGCCTCGTCTGCAGGGGTTTGCCAGCGATAGAATTCGCGATTCTCGGGTGCGGCGAAGGGCTCGAGGCTCAAGCCCGTGCCCACATAGTCACTCACAGCCCGGGTGATGGCCTCAGCACCGGTAACGACCCTGCCATCGGGCAGTGTCACGGCGACGTCTGGAATGTCATCCCGGTGGTAGGACCGGTGCTCGGATGGTTCGTCGACATAGCGTGCGGCGAGATTCATAACTTTGGGGAAGCGTTTGCCCCAGGCAATGTCGCCTGAGGCGCTCTCAACCAGCCCCCAGCAGCGATCTCCCACCATACCGTAAGCATCGACTGTCGCCTGTGTAACGCGACTGCCAGCCATGCTCTTGACGGGGTAACGCCATAGCTCTTTGACGGTGCCAATTTTCATCGGATTCTCCCGGGGGCGCAGATACCCAAGCATACTGCCATAGTTCTATTCGCTTACGGTGTCCGCGTGTGGGGAGGGCTATACGGCGTCCCCGGATCCTGAGGACGCTTCGCCAGCCCATGCCCCTGCAGCCGGCGGCGTGCAGTGCCTTGCATTAGCGCCGAGTTAGCCCCGGGCGGATCGGGTACGCAGATTGTGTTTGCGCATGACACTGCGCATCTGGTCGTAGCTCAGGCCCAGCAGTTCCGCCGCGGCTTTTTGGCTGTGATGGGCCTCTTCAAGCGCGGCGACCACCCATTCGAGTTCGGTGTCATCGAGTAACTGGCGAAGCGCCACCGGCCACACGGGCTCGTCGCTCCCTGAGTCAGCTTCAGTGTCAGTCACTGTCTCGTTTCCGGCATCCCCGGGCATGTCATCATCGGGCAGTTCTTCATCACCGAAACCACTAAAGGGGTTGATGACGACCTCGGCCACCGGTTCGTCCTGCTCACCCCAGCGATATACCGAGCGCTCCACCACGTTTTTCAGCTCACGGATGTTGCCCGGCCAATGGTGCTGGGACAGCGCCGCTGCAGCCTCCTCACCGAACCCTGTGAATACCTCCCAGCCCAGTTCGGCGACCATCTTCACCGCAAAGTGGTTCGCCAGCTCCATAACGTCATCCTGCCTGTCCCTGAGCGGGGGCAGGCGCACCACATCGAAGGTCAGGCGATCCAGCAAATCCCAGCGAAAGTCCCCGGCGTCAGCCATTTTGGGCAGATTGGCGTTGGTGGCCGCCACGACCCGCACATCAACCTTGATGGTTTTGGCGCCCCCAACCCGCTCGAATTCACCGTATTCGATCAAGCGCAGCAGTTTTTCCTGCAGGCGCAGGGACATGGTGCCCAGTTCGTCGAGGAACAGCGTGCCGCCGTCCGCCCGTTCAAATCGCCCGATATGCTGTTTGGTCGCGCCGGTGAAGGCTCCTGCCTCGTGTCCAAACAGCTCACTCTCCAGCAGGGTCTCGGTAATGGCGCCACAGTTTATTTTTACGAAGATTTCAGACCAGCGTGTGGACAGGAAATGCAGACGTTCTGCCGCCAATTCCTTGCCGGTACCCCGCTCCCCCAGGATTAAAACCGGTCGGTCGATACCCGCGAGGGTGGATAGATGGTCCAGGGCGGCCATCAGGGCCGCCGATTGGCCGATCATGTTCTGTGCATTGCCATCCATGGGGGAAATATACTCTAAAAAGGGTAAATAAACCTATACTATGAGTTTAAAAGGCCTAAAAATACCATCGCGAACTGCGTTGCAGCTATCTCATTTTGCATAAATCATTGAAAATACTGAACTTTATTTTTCTGGCACGCGGCTCGCTATAAACCCAGTGCAGGCGCCGGAGTGGCCGGTTCCTCGAAGGGCAGGAAGCCCAACCAACTTGAACAGGAAGGATTAGGAAGACATGGACGCTATCGACGAACGTTTCGCGGTTTACACGGCAATCATCTTCATCTGCAGCGCGGTAGGCGCATTGGCTGGCGGCTTCGCGGCCGCGGCTACATTCGCGGTCATCGCAGCAGGTGTTGAGTTGGCTTACTGGCTTGGGCGGGTCATTGAAGACTCCGGCCACGCCGGCGCCGCAAGCTAAACACAGGAGAACTATCATGGGTATCTTTTCAAGAATGTCGGACATCGTTAACTCGAATATCAATGCGCTGCTGGACAGTGCAGAAGATCCCGAGAAGATGATCCGACTCATCATCCAGGAGATGGAAGACACCCTGGTTGAAGTCCGCAGCTCTTCGGCCCGGGTACTGGCCGACCGCAAGACGGCAGAGCGCAAGCGGGCCCAGGTCTCCCAGGAGGTCAACAGCTGGGAGGAGAAGGCCAAGCTTGCGATCAGCAAGGGACGAGAGGATCTCGCCCGGGCGGCACTGCAGGAAAAGCGGGTGATCGAGCAGGAGTTGGAAGTGGTCAGCACGGAATTGGCCGCCACCGACGAGCATATCGGTCAATTGAATGACGAGATTGCGCAGCTGCAGCAGAAGCTGTCGGACGCCAAGGCCAAGCAGAAAGCCATGCTGATGCGTTCCCAGACGGTGCACTCGCGCATGGCAGTCAAGCGCCAGGTGCATCGCAGTGAGCTGGATGAGGCTTTCAACAAATTCGACAAGTTCGAGCGTCGGATGGACAACCTCGAAGGCGAACTGGAAGCCATGGATCTGGGGCGTGAAGGTGGTCTCGCGGCGGAGATTGATGCCCTGCGGGAGGACGATTCACTGAATGAGGAGCTGGAAGCTCTGAAACAGTCCATGCAGGCCGAGCAGGCCGAAGATGTTGTGAAAAAGGAAGAGGCCTGAGCGGCCAGGGATGAAAGGCCAGGGAAGGCTGTTTACACTAGATAGATTATGCATTGGGGGCAGGGAGCCACAGCATGGATCCGTTTGAAATGATGTTTGTACCGATGGTGCTGTTTATGGTGATCGTGGCACCGATCTGGATAGTGATGCACTACCGGAGTCTGAATCGGTCAAGCCGTAGTCTGAGTGACGACGACAGGCAGTCTCTGGATGAGATGCTGGCCACCGTGGACAAGCTCAGTCACCGAATTGTGTCATTGGAGTCGATCCTGGACGCGGATCACCCCGATTGGCGGAAAGCTGAAAAACCAAGGAGCGAGTGATGCGCAGGGAAAAGCGCGAAAGTTTGGGTAGTCGACGTAAGAACGGTTGGGGCATGGACCTGTACCGCAATCGATCCGAGGGTTGGATCGGGGGTGTGTGCTCTGGTCTGGCTGACCACTGGGGAGTTGCGACCTGGATGGTACGGCTTGCTGCGATTGCGCTGCTGATATTCACGGGGTCGCTGGCGTTCTGGGGCTACATCGCAGCCTGGATCGCGCTTTGCCCACGGCCCTCCCGTTGGGAGCGCGAGGAAGCCGAAGTCGAGATTGAAATGGAATACGACGAAGACCGGCACACCTACCGCAAGCGCACCGTATTCCACTATCCCGATGCGCCCACGGATCGGCTGGGAAAAGCCCAGCAACGGCTCAATGAAGCCCTGGGCCGGGTCGAATCGATGGAGCGATACGTGACATCCCGACGCTACGATCTCAACCGCGAGTTTTCCAAGCTCTGATAGGCACTGCCGCCCCGGGTCTGGCCCGGGGCGTCGCCGTTACTGGGGTCGGCACAGGGGACGGCGCTAAACCAAAAGCAGTCTCCGGTACGTAATGTTGGGGTCATCCCCACGCCCTCCAGCCCGGTTCTATGCAAACCCTTTCTCCCTTCGGCCCCGATCAAACCGATAGCGATAAGCCTGCGGTGCTGTTTGCCCACGCCAACGGTTATCCCCCCGAGAGTTACCGCACGCTGCTCGAACCCCTGAGCAAGTCTTTTCGCGTGCTGACAGTGGAGCATCGTCCGTTCTGGGACGCGGGTCCGGCCCCACGCACACAACCCTGGACCGTCTATGCCGATGATTTGCTGACGACCCTTGAACGCGAGCTGGATGAGCCGCTGTTTCTGCTGGGTCATTCCATGGGGGCGGTCATCGGTATGCTCGCGGCGCTCAAAAACCCCCAGCGGTTCAGGGGGCTGGTGGCACTGGACCCGGTACTGCTTCCGTTCAACATCTGGCTCCCCAGTCAGATCCTGAGGGCTGTGGGTAAAGAACTGCCCATGGTGCGTCAGGCACTGGGGCGTCCCGGGCATTTTGACAGCCACGATGCGGCCTTTGCTTTTTACCGCAGCAAGCGACCGTTCCAGCGCATTTCCGATGAGGTGTTGTGGGATTACGTACGCGCCGGTCATGCGCCGGCGGCGTCCGGGGGCGTGGATCTGCGCTGGGCCGGGGACTGGGAAGCCTGTGTCTATCGATCGGCACCCTCTATGTTTCGAAGGCTGGGCGGTCTGCGTATCCCGATGCTGGGGATCGTAGGACGGGACAGCGCCGTGTTCAGGCCCGAGAGCATCGCCCGCTGGCGGCGGGCAGTGCCGGAGGTCGAGGTGCAGACGGTGGAGGGCGGCCACCTGGTGCCGCTGGAGAACCCCGCACCCTGCGCGCGTTTGATCGAAGAATTTTTGTCGGCCCAATCAGGATCCGCAGCAGTGGACTAACTCGGCTGGGCTGGGGCGCATGGGCGGCAAATGGAGGTGCGGGGGAGCCAACGCAACCCTATACTGTCAGCCTGGGTATGATGAGGACCATCCATGAGTAAGCTATTGATTGTCGCCGATGTTGAGGGCAACTGCTCCGCGACACCCCGTGGGCTGGAACTGGCCGAACTGATGGACCTGCAGCCCGAGGTGGTGGCCTTTGTCTATGCCGACCTGAAGCGCCTGAAGCTGGATGCCAAGGCGGCGGCCTCGGTCAAAAAGCAGTTGATGGATCAGCGCCGCAGCGCCGTGACCGCCCAGGTGGAAAAACTCGCAGACCCCAACCGCCGGGTGAAGGTTCAGGTGGTGTGGGCTGAGACCATTCACGACTGGATCATCAAGCGCGCCGCCGGAGATTACGCCGCTGTTGTGAAGACCCGCCATCAATCCGAATCCTTTGGTCACACCTCCACAGACTGGCATTTGCTCAGGCAGTGCAGTGCGCCGGTATTGCTGGTCAGTAAACGCAAATGGCGTAAGGGCGGCCTGATTTTGGCGACCGTCGATCTCGACGCCGGCAGCAAGGCCAAGCAGGCCCTCAATGTCGATGTGGTGACCACGGCGCGACATTATGCGGAGATGCTGGAGACAGAGTTGCTGGTGCTGTGTGTGATCGATGTGCCGACCCTGCTCAACGATCTTGATCTGGTCGATCCCAGAAAATATGCGAAAGCCAAGGAGCAGGAATTGCGGCCAACCCTGGAAAAGCTGGCCGAGCAAACCGGGTTACCCCTGTCCCGATTCAAGCTCAAGCGGGGTCCGGTGGCCAAGACGATTGTGTCCGAGGCCGCGGACAAGAAAGCCCAGTTGGTGGTCATGGGTACGGTGGGTCGGCGCGGTGTCCGTGCCCAGGTGCTGGGCAATACGGCCGAGGAAGTGCTCGGTTTGTTGCGCGCAGACACGTTGACACTGAAACCCTGAGCCAGGTGGCCGGGTCCAGGATGCTACAGCCAGAAGACGCCCAGAAACCCGAGGAGCCCGCCGGGTTACCCCTGAGCGAGACACCTATTGAAGAACTGCTGGCCGACCTGGACGAGCCCAACACCTACCCCCGGGAACTGAGCTGGTTAAGCTTCAACGCCCGGGTGCTGCAAGAGGCCGATGATCCCGGCGTACCGCTGATACAGCGGGTGCGCTACCTGGGCATATTTTCCAATAACCTCGATGAGTTTTTCCGGGTTCGGGTCGCCGAAGTCCGTCGCATGATTTCCGTATCGTCGGGAGGGCAGCGCCAACGGGCCAAAAAGCTACTGGCTGCGATTCAGTATCGGGTCAAGGCGCTGCAGCAGGAATTTGAGCTGGTTTACGCAAAATCATTGCGGGAACTTGCCCGCCGCGGCGTTTACCTGATCAATGAGCAGCAGTTGCAACGGGAGCAGCTGGCTTTTGTGCAGGCATTTTTCACCGACAAAGTATTGCCGGAACTGGAGCCCATTCTGCTCAGGGACGAACAACCCATTCCCCACCTGGCCGATGAGTCCCTGTATCTTGCCGTGGACATTGCCACCAGTACCGGCCCCCAATACGCGCTGCTGGAGGTGCCCACCAATCGCCTGGGTAGATTCATCGAGATCCCCAGTAGCGGCAAGCGTCAGGGCAGGGTGTACATCGTGCTCGATAACATCATTCGGGCCTGCCTGGCCCAGGTGTTCCGGGGCGTCTTTGAGATTGAATCGGTATCGGCCTACTGCTTCAAGTTCTCCCGGGATTCCGAGCTCGAGATCGACGAGGGCATCAACGAGAGCCTGATCGAGAAAATGGCGGTGAGCCTGAAGCAGCGCAAGCGGGCGGATGCGGTGCGCTTTGTATTTGATGAAACCATGCCGTCGCGCCTGCTCGATTATTTACGCAAACGCTTTGGTTTCGGAAAATACGACAGCATGATCCCGGGCGGCCGCTATCACAACTCCAAGGACTTTATCGATTTCCCCAACGCCGGCCCGCGTTACCTGGAATTCAAGCCGCTGCCAACCATACCGATTCCGCGCCTGGAGCAGGGGGGAAGTATTTTCGAGAAAATACGGGAACAGGATGTCCTGCTGTATTTTCCCTATCATCCCTTTGATTACATCGTCGACGTGCTCAAGACGGCGGCGCTGGACCCCGATGTGGTGTCCATCCGTATCTGCCTGTATCGGGTGGCCCGAAATTCCCGGATTGTGGATGCCCTGCTTAACGCCAAGGACAACGGCAAGTACGTGCAGGTGGTTGTGGAATTGGCGGCACGTTTTGACGAGCAGGCCAATATCGCCTGGGCCCAGCGTCTGACCGACGCCGGTATCGCGGTGACCTTTGGTATCCAGGGGCTCAAGGTGCACAGCAAGGTCTTTCTGATCGAGCGGCGGGAAGATCAGGAGCTACGCTACTACAGCCACGTGGGCACCGGTAACTTCAACGAAAAGACGGCGCGTCTGTATACGGACTTTTCCCTGCTGACCTTTGACCAGGACATCGGTCGTGATCTGGCCCGGGTCTTTGATTTCCTGAAATACCCCTACCGCCGTCCCGACTACAGCTCCCTGCTGGTCTCTCCCCACAATTCCCGAGCCGGCATCACCGCGATGATCGACCGGGAGATCCGCCATGCCCGGGAGGGCTACCACGCGGAGATCCTGTTGAAGTGCAACAACGTGGTGGACCAGCAGCTCACCCGCAAGCTGTACGAAGCCAGTCAGGCCGGGGTCAAGGTGCGACTGATCATTCGGGGTATGTGCTCCCTGTTGCCCGGGGTAAAGGGCCTGTCGGACAACATTGCCGCCATCAGTCTTGTCGATCGCTATCTGGAGCACCCGCGGGTTTATGTGTTCCATAACCGCGGTCAGCCGGATTACTTCCTGGGCTCTGCAGACCTCATGACCCGTAACGTGGACTTCCGGGTGGAGGTGCTGTGCCCAGTGCGCGATACCGCCGCCCAGGAAACCCTGCAGCACATCCTGGACCAGCAGTGGTATGACAACGTCAAGGGCCGCGTCCTCGATGCTGACCAGGAAAACTGCTATGCCAAGCCAAAGAAAAAGGCGGCCAACATCCGGTCCCAGGAAAGCATTCACAGGTACCTGAGTACCGGTAAAGTGCCCCGCCATCCCAAGACCAAAATGCGCCGGCCCTCGGTGCGACGCAAGAGGCAGTAACCTTATGGCCATGGGCAGCCTGCTCGCGCTTCTCGATGACATCGCCGCGGTTCTCGATGACGTGTCACTGATGACCAAAGTCGCGGCCAAAAAGACTGCCGGGGTGTTGGGCGACGATTTGGCGGTCAATGCAGAGCGGGTGCTGGGTGTGCGGCCCGACCGTGAGTTGCCGGTGGTCTGGGCGGTTGCCAAGGGCTCTTTCATCAACAAATTAATTCTGGTGCCCGCGGCCCTGTTGATCGCGACCTTTATCCCCTGGCTGATCATGCCACTGCTGGTCTGCGGCGGGCTGTATCTGTGCTTTGAGGGAGCCGAGAAGCTGCTTCACGGTGGCGGCAAACATTCCAGTGAAGAGTCCGACGCGGTGGTGCAGCGGTTATCGGACCCGGAATGCGATCTCGCGGAATTGGAGCGGACCAAAATCCGGGGGGCGATCAGGACGGATTTTATTCTCTCTGCGGAAATTATCGTGTTGACCCTGGGAGTGGTCGAGGGGCAGGAGGTGCTCGCCCAACTGCTGGTGCTGGCGGGCATATCCCTGCTGATGACCATAGGGGTGTACGGCCTGGTCGCCTGCATCGTCAAGATCGATGACCTGGGACTGATGCTCAACCAGAAACCCGGGGAGGGTGCTCTGAATCGGCTGCTCAGAGGTTTGGGCTCGGGGTTGTTGCGCTTCGCACCCTGGCTGATGAAAGCCCTGGGCGTGGTGGGCACCGTCGCCATGTTTCTGGTGGGTGGCGGCATCTTGCTGCATGCTTCCCATTCCCTGACCGTTGCAGTTGAAAACTTTGGCTCCCAGTTCCAGTACCTGGCGGGACTGCTGCCCATGCTGGTTGGCGGCGTCCTGGGTTTGCTGGCGGGGGTGCTGCTGGTGAAGGTGTTTGAACTGGTGGCCCGTTTACGGGGTAACAGCCACTAAGGTCGGCAGCAATACGGGGCCGTTAACGAACCAGGCGGGCCCTCGGGCAGTCCCGGTTCAGGAGCCGCAGTAGCAAATTTCCATTGCCAGTCCCCGGGCATCTCGTGCCGGGCGCTTAGGCAGGCTGCGCAGCCGTCCGGCCAGGGGCATGAGGGCAAGGCAGCAGGCATCCAGAATGTCGTCGGCCGCCACATCTTTACGCCGCGTGGCGGCGAGCACATCCTCGACCAGCTCCGGCACTCGGGCATCCAGTCCAGAGAGTAGCGACAGACGTTCACTGAAGCCCGCGGCGGTTTTCTTCTTGTGCTGCAGAGGCTCCCCTTTAATGCCCAGGAACGCCACCTCCGGATGGGCTTCCCGCGGTTGTCGCTCACCGCTCTCGGCCCTTGCCAGCCAGCCATCGAGCTCCCGGATTTTGGGAAACAGGAAATAGCTCTGTTTGCTCAGCCCCTGTCCGGCATGCTTCCTGTTCAAGGCGTTTGCCTCAGGATAGCTTTTTGCCTGCAGTGCCCCACGGGCCGGGGTGGGAAAAACCGAACTGGAAAATCCAGGCCCCAACATACGCCGTGCCAGTGCATCGCATTCACGGCGGCCGGTCTCGGACAGGCCGATGGGCATATCGATAAAGATCCTGGCGGGGTAGGGTGGGGCAAGGATATCTGTCAGGGATTCCGACACCTGCCAGGACAGACGCCGGGCACTGCGGGTGATGGCGACCCAGCCCGCGCGACAGCCGTCAATGCCCAGTGTTTTCATGATCGTATGCGTGCGTCAAAAGGCCAAGTGTAACGGGCCCAACGAAAAACGGCCCACCAAGGTGAGCCGTCTTCGGGTATGTGTCAGGTGGCGCTGGTCAGCTGAAGTCCCCGCTGCGCACGTTGTAGAACGGACGCGTAGAGCCGTCCTCGTCGATCATCATGTACTCGCTGCGATCGGGGTTGGTGATGACCACTTCGATATCCTGAAACAGCGGCCGGCGAACAAAAGCCAAGGTCCAGCCAAACTGGGTTTTCGCAGTCAGGGTCACCGACTGCTCGAAGCTCAGTGTCTTTTCGAGTTGCTCCGGCACGGCGGGTTGACGCCCGCGGCGCTCGGCTACTGATGCCTGGGCCTGCAGCCCTGCTGATGCATTCATTGCTTACTTCTCCCAGCTTGCCTCTCTTTCCCCGTCCAATGTAGCCAACGGTCGTAGTGGGTCAAAGTACCGCCATTCTGTTTTGTGAGTGCCGTCACACTACCGCGCTGCAAACCTTGGGTTATGCAGAGCCTGACCATTCCCTGTTCAGATTAGCCACTGCGCTATCGCTTCGCGGTTGGCAATGACCACCTGCTGCGCTTTCGGGTCGGCAAAGATAGCGCCGGCATTGATGTTTAGCAACTGCAACAGGTAGCTGACCAGACGCGCCCGCACCTCCAGCTGTAGCTTGCCGTCCCGCATGCCGAAGTCGTCAGCGACCACGGCCTGCTGCTCCTCGGTCAGTCGCGGGTCAGGCATAAGCGTTAATTCGATCAGGGTGTTCCAGTCGGTGTCCTCATCGGCACTTTGCTCGGCGTCCCCCAGCAGTTCAGGCACGCCCCTGAACCGGCTCAGTACGAAGTCGCGGAAGTCGCGGTTTTTTTCGCACCAGCCCCGGACATGCCAGCGCAGACCGGTCCAGACCAGGGTGTGGGGTGCGATGATTCTGCCCTCCCGATCCGGGTTGTTCAGGGATACATAGTCAACTTCGATGCGTTGCTGATCCCGGGCAGCCTGCAGGATAGGCCTGAGCAGCGCGGGGGACACCGGGCGCGCCGGGGGCTCCAGCACCTCGGTATGTCCCTGGGGTAGCGCCAGGGAGGAGAAGGTCCGATGCAGTTCGCTGCGGTTGGCCAGTAGTTGCAGATATTCCTCCGCCAGGCCCCGGGTGACCTGGGGTTGGAAATCGTCAGCGGGCTCGTAGCCTTTCAGGTATTTGTCGTAGCGCAGGTTATTCGGCGCGACCGTGCTGTTGTATATGTTGATGTCTTTACTGGCCTGCTGCCGGCCTATGCCAAACGTCTCTACCAGATGCCGGGTCGTTAATCGGCCTTCCCACAGGGCAATGCACTCAATAAACCGGTAGCGCAGTAGCAGGTCCCAGCGGTGGGGCAGGCCCTCGCCCATACTTACAGGGTATCCAGGATGGTGCGTATGTCCTCGACACCGGTTTTCGGATTGACAATACAAAAGCGCAGTACCGTTTCCCCCTCGTGTTTTGTCGGAGTGACAAAACCGATGCCATCGGCCAGCAGCTGATCGCTCCAGGCCGCGTAGTCCTCGGGGGACCAGCCGGGGCGTCGGAACACGCAGATGGACAGTTGCGAGGGCACCACCATTTCCAGATTGGGGTGCTCATCGATCATGCGAGCGGCGGCTTTGGTCACCTCCAGACTGCGCTCCACCGCTTCGGCGTAAGCCTGGGTGCCGTGGGTGGCGAGACTGAACCACAGGGGCAGCCCGCGGGCGCGGCGTGACAGGTGGTGGGCGTAGTCGGAGGGGTTCCAGACGCCGTCGTAGAGAACCTCAAGATAGTCGCCTTTTTGCTGGTGGGCGCGCCGCGCGGTGGCCGGATCCCGATAGATCAGGGCGCAGCAGTCAAAGGGCGCGAACAGCCACTTGTGCGGATCGACGATAAAGCTGTCCGCCCGCTCAATGCCGTTGAAATCGTCCCGCACCGAAGGCGCGGCCAGCCCGGCGCCACCATAGGCCCCGTCCACGTGCATCCATAGGGATTCCCGCTCACAGGCATCGGCGATGCCGGCCATGTCATCGATAATTCCGAGATTGGTGGTGCCCGCGGTGCAGGCCACGGCAAAGAGACGGGATCGATCTTCCGGGGACAGTTCCGCAATCGCTTTGGAGACATCCTCGCCGGTCAGGCGATGGCCGCCGGTTTCCACCAGGTCGGCATCCATGACATGGGCCGCCTGCGCGATGGACGCGTGGGCGCCTTTGGATGAGACGATCAGACCGCGCAGGGAACGTTTGCTGGTGTCCTGCCGCCGCCATTCATGGCGCGCTGCGGTAAGTGCCGAGAGATTGCCCGCCGTGCCGCCGCTGACGAATACGCCCCCTGCGGTGTCGGGAAAGCCGGCCAGGTCCGCGATCCAGCGCAAGGCCTGGTTTTCGGCGTAGACCGCGCCGGAGCCCTCCATCCAAGTGCCGCCAAAAATGCTCGATGCGCCTACCACCAGGTCAAACAGGGTCGCCGCTTCGGTGGGTGCGGCGGGTACGAAGGCGAGTAATCGGGGGTGGTCCACCGACAGGCAAGCCGGAGCCAGAATATCGGTGAAGATTCGCAGGGCCTCCAGACCCCCCAGTCCGTCCTCGGTTACGGTTTGGCCAGCCATGGCAGACAGTTCGGCTTCCGGCCGCTCGGCGTCCAGTGTTGGTGGATCCATCCGCAGTCGGTCGATGGCATAGCGAACAATGGCCTGGGTCAGAACTTCCGTGTCCTTGTTGATTTCGTGCACGTTTCTCTCCTAAAGGGTGGGGGCTTTAGCCCCGCTGCATGACCCGCGTATTATCGGCCCACTCACGCCGCCGGGCTACTCCCTGGGGAATTTTTTATCCGGGTCAGGGGCAGACCCAGGGCGCCCACGAGGGCGCACAGCAGCATAATGCCGGTAGTGGGAATCAGGGTTCCGTCATACAGGTAACCGGCCGCTGCGCCGATGCCGGCAGCAACAATCGCCTGGGTGCAGCCGTATACCGCCGATGCGGCACCCGCGTAGCGTGGAAAGAGGGAGATAGCGCCCATGGAGGCGTTGGCGGAGGTAAAGCCCACCCCCAGGAATAACAGGAACGAACAGCTCCCCATCCATACCGCCGAGGGTTGTGGATAGTCGGCCCCCAGCCATTGACCGACAGCCGCCAGAAGGGTCAGGGCGGTACCCAAGGCCAGGGTCCGGTTCATCCCCAGCACCATGACCACCCGGGAGCACAATAGGGCTCCCGTCATGTAACCCGCCACTGTCAGGGCAAACCCGGTACCGAAGTGCCGGGTGGGCACGTTGAACACGTCGGTCATGAAGAACGATACGGTGGACAGATAGGCCATGATGGCGCCAAAGGAAACGGTGCCGCAGATCTGGTAACCGATGAAACGGCGGTTACCCAGGCAAATGGCGAAATGCTCCAGTATGGGTTTAATGCCGATGCCGCCCTGGCCACTGGCAGGCGCGGCTTCATCGCCGCTGCGCAGGCCCAGTAGCACCAGGAATGCGAAGAAAGCGAGGGTCAGGTAGGTCGCTCGCCAGTCCACCAGAATCAGCATCCAGGAACCCACGGTCGGCGCGATCAGGGGGATAACGGCCATGGCGCCGGACAGGATGGCCATCACCCGAACCGCGTGATCGCCCTCATAGCGGTCCCTGACGATGGCTCTGGCTATGACCGGGCCGCTGGCGGCCGCCAAGCCCTGGGCGAGCCGGGCAAGCCACATGAATTCGATGGAGTAGGACAGGGCGCAGGCGATGGAGGTGCCCAGGAACAGCAGGGTGCCAAAGGTCACCACGGGAATGCGGCCGTAATAGTCCGATAGGGGCCCAAACAGGAGCTGGCCGACGGCGATACCCAGCATGAACACCGACAGTGTGATCTGTCCGTCCGAAGCGGTGGCCCCGAATTCGGCCACCAGGGCGGGTATGGCGGGCAGGTAGAGGTCGGTGGCGATGGCCGCGTAGGCGACCAGTCCCACCAGCGTCGCGAAGGTAATTCGCTCTTTCACATGATGATCAGTTGATCGTTGGTTCGGCGAGTTGGCATACCGGGCAGGATTCGGGGATGAAGAACTGGCCGTTTTCGGCGTCCATAATGTCCAGACCAATGGCCTGGTGGTTGCCAAACAGGGCGACCCGCATGACATAGGTGGACTCGCTGCTGCTCATCTGTACGGTCTGGAACAGCTCAATGTCTGTTTGGTTATCTGTCGCCGTTCGCACCGCCACTCGTTCCATATACTTCTGCGCGGCGGCGGGCTCCATGGGAACCAGCGGTTGCAGCAGGGCCTTTTCCAGCATTTTCGCCAAAAGATCCTTGTTTTGATCAGTAAACAGCGTGGCGCTGGCCACCCGGTCGAGATCTGACACTGTCACCCCCTTTGCTTGACTCAGTCAGTGTTGTCGCTGCCCGATATTGTTGTTTTGGGGTCAGCGGGGCGCGAGTGTACCACCGACAGGGGGGCTGGTGTCTAACCTATTTGCAGGGTAAGTCAGCGCCAGCTGATGTTGTCAAAATCGGCGTTGCTGTGTCTTTCAAGCAGCTGTTTATCCTCGTCGCCCCAGGCTTTATTGACCAGCCGACCCCGCTTGACGGCGGGCCGCTCGGCGATGGTATCGGTCCAGCGCTGGACGTGATGATAGCTGGCCACGTCAAGAAATTCGCCCGCTTCATAAATCACACCCTTGGCCAGTGCGCCGTACCAGGGCCAGGTGATGATGTCGGCTACGGTGTAGTCATCCCCCGCGAGATAGGGACGCTCAGCCAAAGTATTGTTCAGCAGGTCTAGGTGCCGCTTGACTTCCATGGTAAAGCGATTGATGGGATATTCCATCTTGCTGGGCGCGTAGGCGTAGAAATGGCCAAAGCCGCCGCCCAGGTAGGGTGCTGATCCCTGTAGCCAGAATAGCCAGCTCAGAACCTCGGCTCGCGAGGCACCGTCACTGGGAATGAAATGCCCGAACTTGTCCGCCAGGTGCAGGACGATCGCCCCCGACTCAAACACCCGCACGGGGGTGGGGCCGCTGCGATCCATCAGTGCCGGGATTTTAGAGTTGGGATTGACGCCAACGAAGCCCGAGGAGAACTGTTTGCCCTCCTGGATGTTGATGATCCAGGCATCGTACTCGGCGCCGCTTTCACCCCGTTCAAGTAACTCCTCAAGCATCACGGTGGCCTTGACGCCGTTGGGGGTTCCCAGTGAATAGAGTTGCATGGGGTGCTCGCCAACCGGCAATTCTTCTTTGAACTGGGCGCCTGCTGTGGGCCGGTTAATATTGGCGAAGCGGCCACCGTTCTCACTGTCCCAGTGCCAGACACGGGGTGGGGTGTACTCGTCGCTGTCACTCATAGCGTTTATCTCTCGTGGTTAATGGCAGGTGGTGTGGCATGGATGGCGCCGCGGGTCAGGGGTCATTCCTGTGCTGCCTCGTCGGTTGCCGGGCCCAAAGCCTCTCGGGCCGCCGCCAGGGAGTCTGCGTCTACCGCAGGTGGCGAGGTATCCAGGTCTCTACCCAGCACATCGACAATCCGCTGCATTACCGCAATTCGAGCCGGCCGCTTGCGCTGGGCATTGATCAGCTGCCAGGGCGCTGTTTCGGTATGGGTTTCGCTAAACATTTGGTTGGCGGCATCCTGGTAGTCATCCCAGCGCGCTCGGTTGCGAAGGTCTTCGTCGGTCAATTTCCAGTTCTTCAGCGGGTCATCGAGGCGGGCCCGAAAGCGTTTGCCCTGCTCCTCGCGGTCGATACTGAGATAGAACTTACACAGTCGCACACCGTCGTCCACCAGCCAGCGTTCCAGCTCATTGATCTCTCGGTACGCCCGCTGCCATTGGGCGGGCCGGGCAAAACCCTCCACCCGCTCGACCAGTACTCGGCCGTACCAGCTGCGATCGAATATTGCGACCCCGCCCGCCGGCGGCAGGTGGCGAAATAACCGCCAAAGATAGTGCCTGCCCTGTTCTTCCGGGTTGGGTTGACCGACGGGATGGACCCGATAGCCCCGGGGATCCATCAATTCGGTGATGCGGCGGATGGTGCCGCCCTTGCCGCTGGCGTCCGAGCCTTCGAAAACGAGCACCGCCCGTCCGCCGCTGCGAAACAGGGCTTGCTGGATATTCAGCAGTTGCACCTGCAGGCGACGCAGCCGGTTGCGGTAGGCTTTCTTTGACGCCAGTTCGATGCCGGTGTCGGGGAGTCTGTCGAGTGACGGTGCGTTCACGGTCGGTAGTGGCTCAATAAAAAGGTCAGCGTGTCGGGGAGGGTGCTGCGCCAGACCTCCCAGTTGTGGGCGCCGTCAACAATGCGCAGTTCGACGGCGTCGGGTTGATGCTGGCGCAGCGTCTCATAAAGCACCGCGGCGTGGTAGGCAATGGCGAACTCGTCGTGGTCGCCGCTGTTAATATAAAAGGCCACGGTCAGGCCGCTGTCGCGGTAGTCATCCCAGTAGGCGGTGAAGTTGTTTCGCTGCCATAGCCCCTGGTCGAAGTCGCCCGCCCCATCGAGGAACGCCGGGTGTCGATAGGCGGAGGAGTTGGCCGGTGGCAGGGGCACATAGGTCGCGGGGCTCAGGGCCGCGGCGGCGGCAAAGCGCTCCGGATGCATCAGGGCGAAACGGGTGGCGCCGTAGCCGCCGGCGGACAAGCCGGCAACAAAGCGCCCGGACCGCTCCTTGCTCACAGGATACGTTGACTCGATGTGGGGGATGAGGTCACTGAGGAAGGCGGTAGCGGCAGCCTCGTTGTGCCCGTCCAGCCACCAGCTTTGGCAGCCTGGCATCACGACCACTGTCGGTGGAATGATGCCCTCGCGGATCAGCGCATCGGCTGTGGCCTCCAGGGCGCCCTGTTCCAGCCAGTCTGTTGCCGAGCCAAAGGAGCCGTGTAAAAGGTAAACCACGGGGTAGGTACTGCCATTCGCGGGAGCTTCGTCAGGAATATAGATACTGTAGGGGTAGGGTTTATCCAGGGTTTCCGAGTCGAAGTTGGCGGTGTCAACCTCCCCGCAGCGGGCAGCGGCGGTAACTGCGTTGAGGATGATGGCCAGAACAATCGTAGGGAGTTTCAGGGGCCGGGCGACGGAAAGCGTCATCAGAAACGTCTTGTTTCAAATGATAGTGAGCATAGCGGTTTTGGCCCGGTCCTGCCCTAGAGCTTTCGTTCCATCCGGACCTAGCTAACTTGTTGTCCATGTTTTGTTTAGTTATGCAACGCAAAATGCGTTAAATAATGCAATTTGCGTTGACAGGTCGCCACGTGGGCATACACTGAACCTAGTTTAACAATGACGCCATGGAGGCTTTGAGCAATGAAAGGATTTACTTCGCTGGTTGTGGCATTCGTCTGGATTTTGTCTGCGGGCACGGCCTGGGGTCAGCACACGGTTGCACAAATCGATAAGCAGTTCGCTCCGGGAGACCTGACGGTCAAAGTGGGTGATACCGTCACCTTCACCAACGACGACCCCTATTTCCACAACGTCTTCAGCATGTCCGAGGCCAAAACCTTTGACCTTGGCAACTTTCCGTCCGGCGAGGAGCGCTCGGTGACCTTCGACAAGCCCGGAACCGTGGATATTGAGTGCACGATCCACCCGTTGATGAACATGACAATTACGGTTGAGGAGTAAGTAGTCCAGCCGCGGCGGTTTACTTCCAGGGAGGGGAGGTTATGAGGCAATGGCTTATTGGCCTGTGTGTTCTGATGGGCCTGGGCAACGTGGCCCAGGCCAGCGATGCCCTGCAGCTGGGGGCTGAAACCTATCATGAGCGCTGTACCATCTGTCACGGCGCCAGCGGCTATGGAGACGGCTTGTTACCCATGTATATGGGCAACTATCCCAACACCGCGCTGGTAAGGGCGCGCTCAGCGACCACCATCGATGAGATTCGTCACGTGGTGGAGGTTGGCGGTTCCGAAGGCGGTAGCGTCCACAGCCCGCCCTGGCGGGATGAGCTCAGTGCCGAAGAAATCGACGCGGTGACGCAGCTGGTGGCGTTGCTGCGAGACGATCGGGACGCTGCTTTTGCATTGCTGGATGAGACCCGTCCACCCAGCGTTGCGAACCCCGTCGAGGGTCGGGTGCTGTTCAAGACCTACTGCGCCCGCTGTCATGGCGAGCAGGGTCATGGCGACGGTCGCATGGCCAAGGTCTACCAGGATCCACCACCCTTCCCGCTGGTTTACAGCGTCATGCCGGCCGCTTATCTCACCAATATCATTTCCGGCGGCGGCGGTGCTGTCAGTCGATCTGAGATCATGCCGGCGTTCTCAGAGCAGTTGACTGAGACCCAGATCCAGTCCGTCATCCTGCACCTTTACTCCATGCGCCATCTGCGCACCCGACAATACTGAGGTATTCGGGCGCCGACCGTTGGTCGGTGCCCCACCCCGCTCAGACCAGCTACCCCAAGCCTCGCTACTGTCACCCGAGGCATCTGCCGTACACTGCGGCTCCAGAGGCTCTTGGTCGGGCATTGGGGGAGGGTATATGCGTCGTTACCTGGTTTTTTCAGCGAAGACTCCGGTACTGCTGCTGTCCTTTATAGTGACTGCGCTGTTGCTGCTGGTGGTGTTTCCCGCCTTACCCCTGGGAGCTCCCCTGCTGGATACCCTGCCGGGTTATAGCCCGGTGGAAGCCCGTGAGCTTCTGGCCCGGTACGGTCCTGAGGGTCGCAGGCTCTATGCCATTGCCAGCCCCACCCTCGATACCCTGCTGCCCCTGTGCTACGTGACCTTTTTCGCGGGGGCGGTTCATCGTTGTGGGCTGCCCGAGAGGAGGTGGTGGTTGGCTTTGCTGCCATTGCTGGTGGGGGTCTGGGACCTGGCTGAGAACCTGCAGATTACCTTGCTGTTGCTCAGCTACCCGGACATTGCCGACGGCCAAATCCAGTGGGCTTCTTTTTTCACCTGGTGCAAGGGCACGGTATTGATTCCGGCCCTGTTGCTGTTGCTGGTACTGGCACTGATCTACCGGGCGTCCCGGCGCTTCCGGCACGACTGAGGCGAATGGCGGACCGGGTGGCCCGGTCCCGCGATCTGGCTTAGAAGGCTTCCCACACGGCGGTCTTGGCAGCCGCGGCCACTGGCGTTCGGGGGGCTGCCGGTGTCGTCGACTGGTTCGACAGCGCCTTTGCGGGCTGTGACGGTTGCTCTGCCGCCAATGCGACCTGTCCCTGCTCGGAGAAATCAAAGAAGGCCATCAGGTCATTGAGGCTGCGGGCCTTATCTTCCATTTCCCGAGCCGCCGCCGCGGCTTCCTCCACCATGGCGGCGTTTTGTTGCGTGACCTGGTCCATCTCGATGATGGCAGCGTTGACTTGCTCAATGCCCTCGCTCTGTTCCCGGGTGGCGCTTTCGATTTCCTTCACCAGGGACGCGGTCTGTTCGGTATCGTCGATGATCTCGGCGAGGAATTGACCTGAGCGCTCGGCCAGGGTTTCACCGGCCTTGACGCTGTCGGTGGAGACAGAAATCAGCTGACGCACTTCCTTGGCCGATTCAGCGGAGCGTTGGGCCAGGGCCCGGACCTCTGAGGCGACCACGGCAAAGCCGCGTCCGGCCTCGCCCGCCCGGGCCGCTTCCACTGCCGCATTGAGGGCGAGGAGGTTGGTCTGGAAGGCGATGCCATCGACCACGCCGATGACGCTTTCCACCTGCTCGCTGGTTTGGGCAATGGTGCCCATGGCCTGAACCGTCTCACGCACCACATCGCCACCTTCCTGGGCCTTGGCCCGGGACTCGCTGGCAAGGCGGCTGGCCTTCAGGGCGTTGTCTGCCGTCTGTTTTACCGTGACGGTCATTTGCTCCATGCTTGAGGCGGTTTCCTCAAGGCTGGCCGCGCTCTGTTCCGTGCGGCTGGAGAGGTGTTCGTTGGATTGGGATATCTCACTGGCACCCTGAAACATGATGCCGGAGCCCTCCCGGACATCTCCGACAATGCCACGCAGGCGTAGCGCCATGGCATGCAGGGCCTGCTCCAGTTGTCCTATTTCATCCGGGCGCTCCATATCCGGGCGCTCGGCATCCAGCTTGCCTTCGGCGATGGCGCTGCAGACCTTGGCCGCCCGCTCCAGGGGCGGGGCAATGCGCCGGCGCAGCCAGAACGCACCGACGGTAAGAAAGGCCGCCACCGAAACGGATAACCCGATCACAATCCAGCGAGCGGTGTCGCCGGTTCGTGCTGCCCGGCTCTGGGCGGCCGCTGTCTCAGCGGCGGTGATAGTACGAATGTCCGCCACCAGCAGCGGCACGCGCCCGGCAATGTCCTGCAGAGTGGCCAGGTTGTTGGCGAGTTCGGTCTCTTGTGTGACCAGATTGCGCATGGCCTCCAGATAACGGCTGAGTTCGGCTGTGATCTCAGTCTGCAGCTTGGGCTCAATCGTCAGTTTGGCAAGGGCCCCTGCGTAGCGCTGGTGGGACTTTTCAAAGGGGATGAGGAAGTCGGGATCCCGGGATTGGGTATAACCCCGCTCTGAGCCCTGAAGCCGGCGGTGCAGCATGCTGAGCCGGGTATCGCCAATGGCATTGGTGTTGTACTCAATGGCGGCGGAGGCGGCCCCCAGTTCGCCGGTGAGGCCGGTGTCCTGTGACACGCCCACCCGTTCCTGGGTGGTCACCAGGGCGGTCATGGCGTCTCGGTAGCTGTTCAATGCGGTGGCCAGTTCGGCGCTGATGTTCTCCAACTCGGGGTTGCCCTGGAGTAGAACGCTTAACTCATCGACATCCACGGCGGCATTGTTCAGTAGTTGGCCGTGTGCCTCGGCCAGTGACAGGTCTTTGAGCCGCAGAAGTCGCTCCTCGATGGCGGCCAGTTGGAAAACCTCATTGACGATGGCCCCGACCTTGTCGCTGGCAACCCGGGCCTGCTCGCTCTCCAGCCGAGCTGTATTGGCCAGGGAGTTGCTCACCACAAAGGCGCCGAGCACAGTCAGGTTGCCCAGCACGATCCAGACCGCGGCCTGGGTCAGCAGCGCCTTCACTGAGAGATTATTGGGGTTAAAGTAAGCCCACCACGTATTGGAGCCCATGCCTTAATCCTTTCCTGTCAACGGTTTACACTATTTTGCCGCAATATAGATTTCAAAACGCAATTTAATATGCAGAAAAAATCCTAATTGGAGCAAAAAGCCGCAAAGCAACCTGGACAGATGATGGGCGAAATATCCGCGGCTTCGGCAGCGAGGCCTGATCGATAGCCGCTGAGCCGCCCGCCGAGAATCTGCTTCGGGCCCCGGTCAGTGCACCCGGTGGGGACTCAGGCGTCGCCTACTGGGGCTTGTGTACCGTGATGGCGGCGGGGTCCGGGGAAAAAGGAAGGTCGTCGGTGCCCAGCGCCTGCAGCGCATAGGCACGGTCATCGGCGGACAGGGTGCCAGTGGTGGTGCAAAATTCCACCAGGTTGCCGTTGGGGTCCTTGGTATAGATGGAGTGGCACCAGTTGTGGTCGATTTCTAGCACGGATAACCCGGCGGCCTGCCATTCCTTGCATCGGCGCTGTAAATCTTCCCGATCGGTGGCCTGAAAGGCGATGTGGTTGATCTGGTCGGGTACGCCGGCGGCCTTTGACAGCGAGGTTTCGACCTTGTCGGCCCCGGGCACGTCGTGCATTTCCCAAAAGGCAATGAATGCCGTGTCGTCGGGCGACATGCGGTAGAAAAAGTGCTTCGCCCAGCCCCCCTCCGGCACCGGGGCAACCTCTACCTTGGCCAGTTCAAAGCCCAGCACGGTCTCGTAGAAATGATGGATAGCGGTCATATCGGTGGCCGCCATGGCCAGGTGGTGATAAGCCATCAGTTTTGATCTCCGTCGACAACGGCCATCACGTCCCGGTTGGCGGCCTCGCTGGGGGCGGGCACTTCGACAATGCGCTCGTCGACATCGTCGTACTCCAGGCGCAGTGCCCGGGCCATGGTGGCGTGCATGTCGTAGAGGGTGGTCACGTAGGTGAGCTCCAAAATAGCCTCATCCGACAGATGTTCCTTGAGGGCGGCAAAGACCGGATCCGGCACCCGGCCCCCCTCCAGCACCAGCGCGTCAGTGTAGGCCAGTACCGCGCGCTGCACCGCGGTGAACCCATCGCTGACCGACCAGTGGGGAATAGCGCTGATCTGCTCGTCAGTCAGCCCCACCGACCGGCAGGATTTGCAGTGTTGGGAAAAGACAAACTGGGAGCCGCGCGCATAGCCGGCCCGGGTCTGGCCCAGCTCCCGCAGCTGCGGGTCCAGGATGCGTTTGGGATCGCGATAAAACTGGAAACCCTGCAGGGCATGTTTCAGGCAGTCGGGTACCAGGGCGAACACCGTCCACCAGTTGCCCGGGGTGCCGGTGGCCGTGCCCGGCTCTGCGACGGGGTCGCGTTGGCCAAACAGCATGTCGTACATGCTGAGGGCGATCGGGTCGGCATCGGCTCGGGGTACTTCGCGCAGTCGTGGCATGGCAATGACCTTGGGGTGCTAACCGCAGCGGGGTCTATCGGCCCGCCGCTGTGATGGTATGTCCTGAGTGTGTTCGGGAAGCACACCACTGCTGGCGTCCCGGGTCAATGGCGACACGAAGCGCTGGCGTTACGGGCCGCCTCTTCTAGTGTGCGGGATCGATGCGCCGCCAGGCCCAGTAATCGACGCTGACCCAGCGGCCGGCACCCAGGTAGAACAGGGCCAGCAGCATGACGAAATAGGTGGTGGCGAACTCGATGCCGTTGTTTAGTACCACAAAATTGCCGTGTTCGGTCAGCCAACTGTAGTGGCCGTGCTCCTGGAGAATGGGCCTGGCCCGATGCAGGCGTTCGGTAGCGGCGATGGTGCGTTCGGTGGCAAACAGGCTGCCGGGGCCTTCGGCAATGGCCAGCCAGCCGTTGTGCCAGTGTACGGTGGTGGCCGCGACGATCATGGTGAACATCAGGGGCAGGGCAATGAAGCGTACTCCCAGGCCCAGCAGCAGCAAGATGGCACCACCGGCTTCGGTGAGCGAGGCCAGCCAGGCCATCAGCAGTGGCGCGGGTAAGCCCAGGCCCCAGTCCGGATTGCCAAACCAGGCCGCGGTACTCTCAATGTCGCCCAGTTTGTTGCTGCCGGCCATCCAAAAGACGGGCGCCAGATAGAGTCGCAGGGCCAGGGGTGCCAGAAAATCGATCCGTCGGGTGCTGTCCAGCAGGGATTGCAGTTTCAGTAGCCAGGTCATTACGGGTTCTCCGATGTGTCGATTGCTGGGCTGTGTTCCATTCCGCCCTTTCGATGGGTGTTGCCCAGTACTCCGCGCTCGTACAGGTCGTCGATAAACGGCGCCATGGAAGTCTCCAGGGCAGTTGCATCGGTCCCCATGGCGTCGGCGAGTTGTCGGGTGGCGCCCGCCAGACCCGCCTCGGGCTCTGCCAGCAGCAGTTCCAGCAGGGCGGTTCCCAGCGGCGTCAGTTCCATGAAGGCAATATCCAGTTCTGCCGTGCGGTAGCAGGCGAGGCAGGTGGTCTCCGGGCTGCTGGGTTGCCAGTTCTTGCCGATGCGGTGCACGGGCCAAGCGAAGGCGTGCAACTGCAGAGAGGGTGCAATGTGCGTGGCGCTGATATCCGATCCGGTGGGCGGCGCGTCTTTGCTCTCTGGCGCGAACATAGCCCCGAGTTCAGCGACCTCCCAGCGGATCAGTTCTGCCAGCCAGAGTGGCAGTCCCCCGTCCTCCAGGTTTTGCCCGGCAATCCAGTCGGCGAATTCGAAGGGCATGCGGGTGTATTCCGGGGTGCTCGCCGGATGCTCCTTCCAGAACCGGCCCAGTAGCATGTTCCAGGTGTCCTGGCCCAGTACGTCCCGGGCCACTGGGCAGGCGGAATCCAGCAGGGCTTTCAGGTTGTCCCAGAACAGTTCTCGATAAACCGCCAACTGCTCCGGCGACACATTGGGAAAGTGGGTATCCAGATCGGGATCGCGTATCGCGGCGGCAAAGGCCAGCTGCATCTCCTGCAGTTCCTGTTGGCTCTGCATCAGACCGTTATCTCTGCAGGCGCGTCCCCGGGAGTCCCTCGGGCAGTGCCATTCAGGATGTGGCCCATCTCCGCCAGCTCACCCAGCAGGCTGCTGAGGGGCGGGAAATTGCCGTCCCGCTCCAGCACCGTGGGCCGGGGACCCAGGGTGGCCTGGGCATGGGCGAGCAGATCCCACACCGGATCGCTGACGTCGGTGCCGTGGGTGTCGATGATCTGCCGGTCGGATATCTGCAGGTGCCCTGCAATATGTTGATAGGCCACCCTTGCTCCCGGCATGGCCTCTATGAATGCCTTGGGGTCATAGCCGTGGTTGACGCTGTTGACCCAGACGTTGTTGATGTCCAGCAGCAGCTTGCAGTCTGCCCGTTCAAGCACGGCACAGATAAATTCGGCCTCGGTCATCTCCGGTGCCGGCATGGCATAGAACGACACGTTTTCCAGTGCGATCTGTCGCTTGAGACGATCCTGAACCCGAAGAATACGTTCGCAGACCCGTTGCACCGCCGCTTCGGTGAAGGGGATGGGCATGAGGTCGTAGAGGTGGCCGTGGTCGGTGCAGTAGCTGAGGTGCTCACTGAACTCAATGACGCCACAGTCATCCAGAAAGGTTTTCAGGCGATCGACGAACGCCATGTCCAATTCGGTGGGCCCGCCGATGGACAGTGACAGGCCGTGGGCATACACCGGATAGCGTTCGGTGAAATAGGCCAGGTTGCGGCGAAACTTGCCGCCCAGCCCCATCCAGTTTTCCGGCGTCACCTCAATAAATTCGGGGCGGGGCTGATTTCCGTAGCCCTGCTGCTCCAGGTCACGCCATTCCTCCACCAGGCTACGGCGCAGGCCGAGACCGATCGAATGAGGTACTGTGGTGTTACTCGCTGGTGTCACGGGGAGCTCTCTGGGTGCCCGGGGAACTAAGGGGAGGTTGTAGGAATAACGCAGGGGACGGGTCAGCCCGTCCCCTGGCGATGAGACGTCAGGCAGCGCTACCGCACTTGCCCTCGCCACACTTGGCTTCCTTGGCTTTGTGGTCGGCGCCGCACTTACCTTCGCCACATTTGCCCTCGGCGGCTTTTTTACCCTCTTCGGCGCCGCACTTGCCCTCACCGCATTTGCCCTCGGCGGATTTGTGGTCTGCCTCGCCGCCACACTTGCCTTCGCCACACTTGGCTTCCTTGCTCTTGTGGTGATCTGCCACCTGGTAGCCCGCATCCAGGCTGGTTGCCGCAAAGGGGTTATCCGCCAGGGCGGTGCTGGCACCGGTGGCCAGGGCTAGAGCCACCAGGCTGCTGGAGGCGAGGGCGTTGAGGGGTGAAATCCTATTCTTCATAACGTTCTCCTTGTGTAACGGACCGTTGGATCCGTATTCAAAGAGTTAGTCGCGGCAGCAGAGGATTTATTACAGGTTTTTTGAATTATTTTTTTGTTTTTGTGGCTTACCCCGCACCAATTGCCCGATCAGCTCAAATTGCTCCCGGGTGCGCCGACATCCGGCGCAGATCAGCGTGTGCAGGCGCAGGCCCATGCGCTGACCGCGGGGCAGTTTCTCTTCCCGGGCCCGGGACATCAGTTCAGTGGCTTCGCGACAGTTCATCATGTGATTGATTCCTCGCCGGCGTTGAACCAGCGGAGGCTCAGGCACTCCCGCAGACGCATTCTCGCTCGATACAGGCAAACGTTCAGATTGGATTGACTGAGACCTGTCGCCTTGAGGATGGAATCCGTGTCGAGTTCAAGAACTTCCCGCATCAGGAACACCTCGGCGTGCTGGGCCGGGAGCAGCTCAACGCACTGGTCGACAATAGTCCCCAATTCGCTGCTCTCCAGTGTTTTATCCGGGGTCGCCCAGGGCTGGGGCAGGGTGTCGTCATGCCAGTGACCGGCATCATCAAAAAGACCGGAAAAGCTCTCGGCGGCCTCGCTGCCATCAACTATGGCGTCGGCCTCGGCGAAGCGCTGTTGCAGACGCAGGGCATCCGCGATTTTGTTGCGTAGGATTGCGAACACCCAGGTTTTCAGAGTGCTCTGGCGACGAAAATTTCTGGCGGACTGCAGGGCCCCCAGCAGCGCGTCCTGCACACAATCCTCTGCCTTGCTGCGATCACCCAATTTTGCCGTGGCAAAGGCCAGCATGGGTTCACGGAGTGCTGACAGTTCCTCATTATCCAGAAGCGCCGCCGGGTGTGGCGATGAGACGCTTTGATGGCTGGGGGTTTCGGGCATAGACGCTCTCCACAGGTGCAGCCATCCTAGCTTCCCCGTATCTGATGCGCCAATGGCCGAAAGGTTGCTTTTTATCGTCAAATTCAATGTGGCTCCCCACCGTGGCTGCTTCCTGCGGATAGTCGGTTTAGGTACCGGATCTGGAGGGTAGTCGCGGCTCGCCGGGATTTATTACAGCGGTGAAGGTGGATTCCTGATGTGGGCCGGAAGTTTCTGTGGCGACGCAGGACCGCAGAGCCCCTCATTGGCGGCCGAACCAAAGCCTCGTTGCAAGGCCCAGAAAGGCCGCAATGCTTGACTACAAGGCCCAGTATCCCTAGGCTTGCCAACCCTCCGCCCGTAGCTCAGCTGGATAGAGCACCAGGCTTCGAACCTGGGTGTCGGGA
>JAAXJC010000060.1 GCA_012270045.1 Luminiphilus sp. | reverse complement strand
CAGGATCCGTCGCAATTAATGGCACCGGCCTCATCACCGTCACCGGCCTGACTCCCGAGCAGAGTGCCACAGTAACCGTCACCACCTCCCGCACCGGCTACACCAACGGCAGCGCCGATGTCACTGGCGTGGCCGATAGTGAGAGCGACGAGTGCTCCCAGCCCTACGATTCTGGTTTGCTGGATACCGACTCAGACGGTGTCCCCAATACTTGCGATGGGGATGACGATAATGACGGCGTGCCAGATACCGATGAACCAGCCGAACACTGTGCCCTGCTTGTTGACTGCGACGGTGACGGTAGCATCGACGCCGAGGACCCCTACCCCCTTGCGGTCACCCGATTTGCGCTGGGAGCTGAGGCCTATATTGAAACCTTTCCATCCAACCCGCTGTCGACCTGCTCACTGGACACAAGCAAGTCGCTGTTCTCTCCCTACGAGGCGCCCGATGGCATGGAGAGTATCGGACTCCAGGCCAGTTTTTCACTGGAGGGGTGTGATGCCAATGTCCTTGAGAATGTTGAGGTCGAAGTAAATTTCGGCCAAACACTGCCGGTGGACGGCTTGGTCTGCAAAGTAGAGGTCGGCGCTGAACCGGTTGATATGGCATCGGCATCAATCAACGATAGATCAGTTCGGTACTCCCTGCGTGACAATGGCCCCTTTGACGCCAACCCAACCCCAGGCGTCATCGATGACCCTGTCACCGTGCTTAGAGTCCTTGCGAGCCCGCCAGCAACAAGCAGCCCGGTACCGGTACCCTTGCACCCACTCTGGTCTTTAATCCAGTTAGTGCTGCTTTCCCTGATGGCAATGCGGGCGCTGGGAGCACGCACCCAGTCCACGGGCGTAAGGGCTGCCGGCTTCTTGGGACAGTCCCGTGGCTAAAGCGAAGATGGCTGGCCAGGACAGGGCCGTCGGTAAGGCGACCAATCCCTCCTCCACCAGAAAACAGGCACGCCAGCAACGAGCCGTTGGGGAGAAAGCAGCCACCCGCCAGCACCTTCTGGAAGCCGCTGCCGACATACTCAGGGAGGGCTCGATCTTCGACCTTACCGCGATTGATTTGGGGCGTCGGGCTGGGGTTACCCGACAGACCGTTTACCGATACTTCCCAAAAACCGAGTCCATTTTCAAAGCGCTATCGGATCAGGTAATCGGCCAGATCTATGATGACCTGCAGCTACCCTCGGGTGCGAACAACCCGCTGGACCATTTTGTGACCCGGGCAATCAGCGTCTTAACCCGCGATAGCCGGGTCACGCGACAATTGGCTCTGGCCTCGGCCCTGGGACGAGCGGCGGGAAGTTGGCATCAGGTAGACCCCGAAGCACTTCTTGTTAAAGTCATCTCGGAGAGACCCGAGGGGGAACGAACCGACAGTCCCGATGCTGCCGCCGCCGCGCGGCTGATGATTACCTACTTCCGAGGTGCTCTGTACGGCTGGGCCGCCGGCTTTTACTCTGACACCGAATTCGAAAAGCAGGTACGTATGGCAGGAAAACTCAAGGAGCCCGATGGGTTTTGACCACAGCGCTGCCCCGGGCGGAACTGCCTTTAAAAACATTCGACAAAGTCGGGCAGCACTTCCACACATCCGGAAGCCCATCACTGCCAAACCTCATTTGTACCGAAGGGGCGGACGCCCGAGACCGGAGACACTGATGCCGCCAATGGCAGCCGGTCGGGCATTCCCCCGACGCCGGCGCGTTGTTAGGCTGGTGAGGTCCATACCGATCGGCCCGAGAGCTCAGGAGGCGACCCATGACGGCTGTGTACCAACTCGACAACCCCGGGGGGCCGCTATACCCCAGTGTGGTTCAACGGCGACCCCTGGGCAGAACCGATGTGCGCGTTGCCCTGAAATACTGCGGCATCTGCCATTCTGATTTGGTCGCCGCCAGCAACGCCCTGGGTGAGGGCCTGTTTCCCATGGTGCCGGGACATGAAATGGTCGGAGAGGTTATTGAACTGGGTGATGCTGTCAGCGAGTTCACCCTCGGTGACCCGGTGGGCATTGGCTGCATAGCCGATAGCTGCGGCGACTGTGGGTCCTGTCAGGTCGGTGATGAACATTATTGCAGTCAGGGCTTCATGCTCAGCTTCAACAGCAGGGACGGTCAGGGAAATATCAACTACGGGGGTTACAGCTCTGACTATGTGGTCGACCAGCATTACCTGATACCCCTGCCCAAAGACGCAGACCTGGCGCCCATGGCACCCTTATTGTGTGGTGGCATCACGGTTTACAATCCGCTGAAACGTTTTGAAGTTGGCCCCGGTACCGTGGTGTGCGTGCTGGGCATGGGGGGCCTTGGCCATCTTGCGGTGCAATTTGCCCGGGCCATGGGGGCAACGGTTCTGGTCGCCTCCCGCTCCGAGGACAAACGCGATGACGCCCTGCGGCTGGGTGCTGAGGCTGTAGTAGCGCCGGATTCAGAAAGTTTTCAGCAATGGTCCTGGCAGTGCGACCTGATCCTGGACACCATTTCCAACCCCCACGATCTCTCCACCTGGCTGCCACTGCTTAAGCGCAATGGCAAGCTGTGCCTGGTGGGGGTGCCCACGGAGTCCCTGTCCCTGTTTCCGGCCGCACTGGTATTTGGTGACAAATGCATTGCCGGATCCCTGATCGGCGGCATCGCAGCCACCCGGGAAATGGTCGCCTTTGCCCACGAGCATGGCGTGTCTGCGGAGATAGAACTGATTCAGCCCGAAGGCATCAACGACGCCTGGACACGGCTTGAGGAAGGGGACGTTCGCTACCGCTTTGTGATTGATTTGGCGTCTTTGTCCGACTGAACCGGGGGTTTTCCCCGGTCAAAAACAAAACGCAGATGTGGACGGACTAATGCCGCACAATCCCTGGCCATCATCAACTCAGGTCGGGTGCAGGCAACTCAGTGCCCCGCGAACTGGGCTACCACAGCCCCATTCAAGGGACGGCGGGACATCAACAGGACCACAAAAAAGCCGCCCCGGGGGGCGGCTTTCCTGAACGTGGGCGACTCACCCAGATAAGCGACGGGGTTTAGTCCGTCTGCTCCGGCACCTCAAAGCCCTCCTCATCCAGCACCGTGATAGGCATACCCAGTGCTTCCAGTTCGGGACGGATCGCCGCCTCGTCGCCGACCACAACAATGGCCATGTTGTCAGGCTTTATCAGCTTGGATGCCAGTGCGTTCAGGGTTTCCCGGTCGGTTTCCTCCAACACCAGCTTCTGTTGGGTGCGGTAATCCAACGGCAGGTCGTAGCGGAGAATGTTGGCCAGCAGCCCCAGCTTGCTGGACGGGGTTTCATAGCGACGGGCATCCCGTTGACCGATCGCCCGACGCATGTAGTCATACTCTTCGGCTGTCATGCCATCGGCAACATAGGCTTCAAGCTCATTCATCACTTCGCTGATGGAAGCTCCCGTAGCATCCTTGTTGACCTCGGTGGAGAGTCGGTAGCTGCCCGACTCGTGGTCACCGCGGAAAGATGCACCGGCGCCATAGGTGTAGCCCTTGTCTTCACGCAGATTCAGGTTGATGCGGCTGTTGAAGGTGCCGGCGAGGTTAAAGTTCATCAAACCTGCTTTGTAAAAGTCACCGGTGGCGTCATAGACAATCGAATGCTGGCCAATACGCAGGCTCGACTGTGCCGCACCCTCCTTGTCCACCAGGTAAATACGTCGCTCGGTGATTTCCGGAAAGTCATCGATAGGCTCTCGCTCTATGGCACGGGTCGACAGCGCCGCCAGTCCCCCAAGGGCAGCCACCGTCTCCTCCTCGGACAGACTGGTACTGACCAGGACACCGCTGAGGTGCTGGGGAATATTGGCAGTGTAGTAGGCCTTCACGTCGTCAAGGGTCAACGCCTCAACAGTGGCCGGCAACCCACCTTCGGGATAGGACAGGGGATGGGTCGGGCCGTACATGACGGCGTTGATGGCCCGTCCCGCCAGGCCGGCAGGGGTTTTGCTCTGTTGCATCAGGCCTTCAATGGTTTGGGCCTTGAGGCGCTCGAAGTCCTCGGCCAGGAATGCCGGCTTGAGGATGCGCTCCATCATCAGGTCCATACCCTTGTCCAGATGCTTCGCCAGGACATTGAGCGTCACGGATGATTCATAAGTGCCCACGCGCACCGACAGGCTGGCGCCAATACGCTTGAGCTCTTCGGCGAATTCCGCGGCACTGCGCTCTGTGGTCGCCTCACCCATCAGGGAAGCCATCAGTGAGCTCAGGCCCGCCTTGCCGGCAGGCTCATCCCGGCGTCCAATATCAAAGATCGCCCGCACTGTTACCGTAGGGGTCTCCTTGTTGGGTACCGCCAGCACACGCACGCCGTTGGCCAGGTCTACGTCCCAGATGGGCGGCAATTCCACCACCGGGTTAACGCCCGGGACAGGCTTCTTGCTGCGATCAAAGTCGTCTGACACGGGCCGCAGGGGCAATTCATTGCCCTCGTCGCCGAAGCTCTCCGGGATATTGCGCTCGGGGGCCTTGAAATTGGGCTCCGCCGCAGCCAGCTGGACCGCGCCGTTGGGCACAATGCTGAGGATGACGGCAGGCTTGCCCTCGATGTACTCATTGAAGACCCGCTTCACGTCCTCGGTGGTTACACCCAGATAGCGCTCGATTTCGGCACCGATACCGGCGGGGCTTCCCTGGTAAGTCTGAAACGCCGCCAGTGATGAGACTTTGCCGGATACACTCTGCAGGCCGAAAACCCGGGAAGATTCGTATTGGGCCTTGAATTTTTGCAGGTCATCTTCGCTGATTTCACGACCCGCAAACTCTGCCAGGGTCTCCCGGATGGCGGCTTCCATCTCGGCCAGGGTTTCACCTGACGAAGGATTCTGGATAACAACGAAAAACATCTCGCAGGCGAGTTCCCGACAGGAATGGGAGACACTGGCCTGCACCGCACGACCGGTCTGCACCAGTCGCTGGTAGAGCATGGAGTCCTGGCCGCCACCCAATATCTCGGCGGCCGCGTCCAGCGCCGCCTCGTCTTCGTGGGCCATGTAACTGGTGGGAATCAGCAGTGCCAGGGCCGGCAGGTGGATGTTGTCCTCCAGGGTCACATAGCGGTCGCCATCCAGTGACGCAGGCATCTTGGGCAGGTTCTCTACCTCAGGACCCGCCGGGATGGGGCCGAAATACTTCTTCACCAGCTCCAGGGTGGCCATGGGGTCGATGTCGCCGCCAATGGTCAGAGCGGCATTGTTGGGGCCGTACCAACGCAGAAAGAAGCGCTTGAGGTCGTTCAGGTCAGCCCGATTGAGATCTTCGATCCAACCGATCACAGGCCAGGAGTAGGGATGCTCGGGTTCATACATGGCCTGGGCGATGGTTTCGAACGCCCGTCCATAGGGCTGGTTATCAACACGCTGGCCGCGCTCGTTTTTAACCGTCTCCCGCTGGACCTCGAATTTCTCCTGGGTGACCGCCTCCAGCAGCAGGCCCATGCGATCCGCTTCCAGCCAGAGGGCAACCTCCAGTTGGTTGACCGGCAGGGTCTCAAAATAATTGGTGCGGTCCGAGTTGGTGGTTCCGTTCAGGGTGCCGCCAGCATCACTGACAATCTTGAAGTGTTGTTCATCGCCGACGTTCTTGGAGCCCTGGAACATCATGTGCTCGAAGAAGTGTGCGAAGCCGGAGCGCCCGACTTCCTCGCGATTGGAGCCCACGTGGTAGGTCACGTCTACATGTACCAGGGGATCGGAGTGATCCTCGTGCAGGATCACCGTCAGCCCGTTATCCAGCCGATATTTGCTGTAAGGAATGGAGATGCCGCTGTCATCCCCAGCGAATTCCTCCACCAGCGTGAAGCCCTCGGGCAATGCGGTGACGGCATCGGCCTCGTTGGCGGGGGGCTGGGCAGGTTTCTGGCAAGCTGCCAGAACGAGCAGCAGGGGTACGATTAGGAACTTGTTCACGCGGGTGATTCCTCCATGATCCACAAAGGCGGCAAAGCTTAGCACTGGTAAGCCGGCGATGGACGGTAATATTAGTGCTGGCGCCAACCCCGGGCCAACCATGCCCCTGCAACTCGCCTTTTGTGGATACGTTCACCCCTGTGGTACCGGCAAAGCCGGCCATAAGAAAAACCCCTGCCTATCCCTCAGTCGGGCCGCCTTGAGGCGATACGCCCGCGGAAATGGGTCGACTTGTTCAGCCGCGCCCGTTTACACATGGCCAGCAATCAGTAGGCAACCCCGCTACCACGACGGTTGCCGTTGTGCTTGTGGCGGTAGATTCTTGCCGACTCTGTACTCGCTTTACGCTGCAACCGAACCCGTTCACGGTCGGTCACAACACCATCCCGCTTGCTGCGGTGCTCCATCCTCTGCAGCTCCGCCTGCCCCTTCAGCAGGCGAGCGGACTCGCCAGCCGTTAGCTCACCACTACGGACTCCTTGCTCAATACGACCTTCCTGATTGTTCTGGCGTTGATCGATACCGGAGGTACCGGCCAGAACGGTGGTCGCTCCCAGTGATATCAACAGGGTGGTCAAAAATTTTATGCGCTTGTTCATATCCAGCATCCTCTGCCTGTGTGCTTGATTCAATACAGCGACGGTGTCGGTCGCCACACAACTGATACGGAGATCTATTCCCAAACCCGTCGGGGCGTGCTGACATAAATCCAGCCGCTCCCGCCCCCACGCACCAGGCACCGCTAGCCATTGTTTCAGTAGCCCGACTCCGGGTGTTACAGTGCAGCGAAGTAGTCAGCAGGAATATGAATAATGAAAAAGATCTGCGCGTTACTGGTATTGATGGCGATTTACCCGGTGGCGGCACAAGCCCAGCGAGGTTTTGTTGCGGCCTCGACCCTGCCGGACCTGAGCGGACTTGCTACCGCCGGAGACGGTCGCTTCCTCGCGGTACACGACGCCAAAAACCCTGACGAACTCGACCGCCCAAGGGTCAGTGTGCTCTTCACGCCTCGGGACCTTGAAGGTGTTCTGTATAAGGCGCTGACCGTCGACTGGGGCGACATTGACAGCAGCGACCTCGAGAGCATCGCTCGAATAGGTGGCAGCAACCGATACCTTCTGTGTGAAAGCGGCGACGATGGCGATCCCACCTATCGCAGGATCTTCAAGGCACGCTTACAGGGATACAAGTTGTTTATCGATGATGCCGTGGACTGGCCAGAGCCAATCTTCAACGTCGAAGCAACAGCAATTGCTCGCGTCAGGGGCCAATTCTATTTTGTTTACGCGGAACGCGACGACAATGCTCCCAGCACATTTATCAACTGGGCACCGTTTGATCCTGACTTCATGGAATTTGGCGAGTTCCAGTCAGTCGCTCTACCCAATCCAGATCCAGAGAATATAGTGCGGGCCGTCGTTGGTATGGATATTGACTGGGCGGGTAATATTTTCACTGTAGCGTCCTTCGACCCGGAGGCAGCAGGCCTTCCCGGTGATCCCGACTTTGGTCCATTTCGAAGCTCCGTCTGGCGAATCGGCAGCATCGGGCCGGCGGAGGCCGGCGCACTGATCACCCTTGCAGAGGAACCAACACGCATCGCAACAATCGATGGATTCAAAGCGGAATCGATCGCAGTCGTTGGGGAAGACACGGAACAGCAGTACTACATCGGCTTCGATGACGAGAACTATGGCGGTACCCTGCGTCCCATGCCACCCATAGACTCAGCTGCTGATGAGTGAGGACGCTAGGGCCATTGGCAAGCTGCCGGCATCAAACCCAACGGCATTGGCATCCCAGGCTGTTTGACCATGAACCGGAGGTATTGACCATTAATTTCTTGAATCTGGATTTTTGGCGGGCACGGCAACGCTCGCTGGGTCTGTTAGCCATCATCATTGGTGCAGGTGCCTGGGGGATGGAATTCGCGGGCACAGTCTATATCTGCCCCTATTGTCGTGTGCAGCGAACGGTAATTTTGCTGCTGGGGATCATCATGGTGCTGCCCTTTGCCCGGCACTGGATAATGAAGTACCTCGCTTCGGTGATGGGCTTCATGGGGGCGGTTGTCGCCGTCAACCAGAACTTCATGGGCTGGGTGAAAATATCGAAGGGGGAATTCGCCTTTAACGAGCAGCTTTATATCGACCCCTTTCTCCTATCCGGTGGCTCGCTGTTTATTATCATCGGCCAGCTCTGGCTTTTGCTGGGTAGTGACAGCGGCAATAAAGCCCCAGAGTGACCCTGGAAGCTGGCCCGTGACCGGGGTTAACGCTGCACAAGCGAAGTCCGCCTGGCAAGGTTTTCAACAGTAAGCGTTAGCCCCCACTATTTCGAATCAGGGCCCGAAACGATCCCAACACCCCACAACCCCCGGGCACCCGTACTG
>JAAXJC010000166.1 GCA_012270045.1 Luminiphilus sp. | reverse complement strand
CCCGGGCCCCGGCCAGATCGTAACCCCGCCGTTTAAATTGACCGAACTGGCGTTCGTTAATCACGTGGTTGTAGCCGTTGGTGAGTCTATAGCGCTCGAATCGGGCCGGCACGTTTTCGTGGGCTACCACCCTGACCTCGGGGGTATCGGACAAAAATGCCGAGGCGCCGCCCACGTGGTCAATGTGGCCGTGGGTAAATACCAAACTGTTGAGCTTGGCCTGGCTCCATTTGCGCAGGCTCCGCACGCATTTGTGACCTCCGTGCTCGTTGGACGTGTCAAAGCAAACCAGCCCATCATCGGTTTTGAAAACGACACAGTGGGAAAAGGCCTCCACAACAGCAATTCCCGAACTGAGTTCAGACAGTTCATGGTTAATTCGGTTTAGCGGTCCCGCCCGTTCAAGCTCCATCCGACCGTCAATAACATCTGCTGAAAGGCCCAATAAGTCTGCCACCTGCATCACCCTCCCAACACCGGATTTCCACTCATCTCGCTTCCCCTGCCACTCATCACCGGGATGCTCGCATTTGATGAATCCTGAACGATTCTGATGTTTGTCGCAAAGTGCGCTCGAAACCGATACTTATTTCAACAGGGCCAAGGGACGGTTCTGGAAAGGAAGCCTCAATCACACAAGGAGTGTAAGACGATGAACGTAAATAAATTTATTGCTGTAGCTGCTATCTCTGGCCTGACACTGGCTGGATCCAACCTCGCCTCGGCCGAGAAGTTTGACTACCGCGGTGAGAGTCATGCCGCCGCCATCTGCCAAGCTGTCGTGGAAGACAACCCTACTGAGCTGCAGATCCAGCTCAAGAAGGCTGCCCGTCATGACAGGCTGCGTCAGGTAGCGTCACCCACTGTAGAAAGCTACACCTGCAATGGACTGTCCGTGGCCGAGTTTGCCAAGCAGTATGATGCTCGCAAGACCATGGCCTACCTGGGCGACAGCCCCGTCAGTGAAGCGATTGCGCAGAACTGATCCATCGGGTACGTCCTAAGCCGCCCCGGGGGGCGGATTTTTTTTGCTTAAAAAAACCGATGAACAACGGTCTAAGCGCGGTTTGTTGTGAAAGCAAGCGGCCATCAGGGGAGACTCGCCAGATAAGCCCCTGCCCCATCACGAGAAGCCGCGGGTTAAGCCCGCCGGCGCAACCGGAGAGGGTTTTGCCGCCATATCGGCTGGGAGCGTATGTACGGTACAACACCCAAAACAGGGGGAATCTGGTTAAACTCGCGACATGGCCTCACAACCCCTATCCGGGCCGACCGCCGACCTCTACCAGGGGCCGTTCAACGAGTTGGTCACCACCCTGTGGCAGTGGCTGGCAGACAACCTGCCCCGCGACCTGACCTGGCCCGTACTATCAGTCACCCTGCTGATTGCAACGGCAATATGGCTACTGCGGGACGGTCACGGCGCAAAAGCTGCGGACGGTCGGGAGCGCAAGACCGGCCTGCTTCAATTTCTCCTGCCCCGGGATATTTTCACCCACCCGTCCGCGCGGGTAGACGTTGCACTCTATTTGTTTGAAAGGCTAATAAGGCCCTTCTGGGTACTTCCTTTTGTGGTCGCAATAGCACCTGTAACCGAGCATAACGTCATGACTGCACTGGACAACACCCTTGGGACGGGGCCCCAACTGGAATCCAGTTACGCCTGGATGCTGCTTTACAGTCTCGTTACGCTACTTCTTTATGATGCCTTGTTTTATCTCATTCATTACGTCGAACATAAAACTCCCGCCCTCTGGGCCATTCATAAAATCCACCATTCCGCCGAGGTTCTCACGCCGCTAACCCGATACCGGGAACATGTCATCGAAGGGCCGATTTATGCGATTGGCGCCGCCCTCGCCTACGGTATAGCGGGGGGTATCTTCGGATGGCTGTTCATGGACAGCATTGCCCAGGCCACGCTGTTCAACCTGGGGTTCTTTGCCGTAGTGTTTGGCTTTAACGGCTCATTCCGCCACTACCACGTTGCTTTCCACTATCCCAAGTGGCTGTCTCGCTGGCTGCACAGTCCGGTCATGCACCACGTTCACCACAGCTATCTGCCCCAGCACCACGACAAAAATTTGGCCGCGGTCACCAGTATTTGGGATAGGTTGTTTGGCACCCTTTACATCCCCGAAAAGGATGAATACACCCCCTGGGGGCTGGGGCCAGGGCAGCAGCAACACTACCGTTCATTTGTCCAAAACACGGTCGGCCCTTTTCGGGAGTGGTATCTGATGATCATCGGCGACCACAGAAACATTTCCAAAGAAGGCGATCACTGACCGGCAAGGGCTATGCCATCAAGCACTGACGGTTGTGGCGGTCGACCTGATTTGCGCGTCGAGGATCGCCTGAATCAAGGCCAAGGACATTTCGCGACGTGGCATGGGGTTGGGCATACTGGGACCCGGGGGCGCCCTTCAGTGGGCGGCCCTATTCGAGGCAGCTGACAGTCTGTAAATGGGGCATATCAGGCTCCATTCCGCGCTGGAATTTCACAAAAAATATCCGTCTCCACCTTCACGCTGACGGCGCTGTTGCTGTGGGTACCGGCACACCATGACGGCATGACCATGGAATACAGGCCACTGCCACCCGCCTGCAGAATTAAAATTTGATCGGGATCCTTGAATGCCATTCGCCTGGAGGGATTCTCCCCTGCAAAGGCCGGCATCAGGTATTTCACCCGGTCAGGCTCCAGAAAACAGCGCTGGAAGAGTTCCCCGGCAATATCCTGCCGGCTTAAACCTGCTTTGTGGAGAATACTGCTGTGCTCGGGGTTGAGTACCACAGTAGCGGCACCGCCGGTCAGGATCGCGTTATTGCTGGGGGCGTTGGCCAGGCCCATCGCCAGCAAATCCAGCAACACCCGATAACCGTTCGGGTCATCGCCGTCGCCGGCGTAGAGAACAGAGTGTGGCGCCTCAGCACCCAATACGGTCACCACGCTGTCGTCGGGGTCAAACCCTAAATCCACGTGCAGGGGAGGAAACGGACTGTTTTCCTCATCCTCGGCCAAACAGTAGGTGAACTTGCCCGGATGGCCCAGCAGCGCCATGTCCGAAGAACCGGGCCGCGCCTTGCCGATATTGATCATGGTCAGTCGCAGGGCTCGTCCTATCGACGCGTTGGCTCGATGCCCCGGACCCAGTGCCCCAGTACCTGAGGCGATAGGCCCACAGCTATGGCGGGCCGGACCATTAACCAGTACCAGCGGAGCCGTGCAGTGGGTGGTCGCCTGCATCTCAGTTAAATCAAATTCCGGTTCGATAACCGCTCGGACAGCCGCCACTACCACCGGCATGTAATCAGGCAGGCACCCGGCCATCACCGCCGCAACCGCCACCTTCTCGATGCTGGCTATGCCGTGGCCAGGCCCCATAGTGCCCAGCACCATCTCAGGATCTTGCCCTGAAGCCAGCACCATACGCTCTACCCGTTGTCGGGTGGGTATGACAACGGGCAGCCCGTCCGTGCATCCCCTGCTATGCAAGTCTTCCAGCGCGTCGCCCTCATCGGGAGCTGACAGGAGGTCAGCCATCAGTTGCCTCCAGTGCCGCAATAAGTAAAGGAGCAATGTCAGCCGCAACGGCCTGAATGGATTCAGAGCCCGAACCCGCTACCGGATGGGGAAGCTTGAGTCTGGGTATGCCCGGCATCCCCAGGGATTGGGCGACAAAATCACCCTGGGACCAAAACGCCTCAGTGACCAGCGCTACCGCTGGGATGCCTCGCCGAGCTAGATTAATGCCGTCACGCACGGTGCCGGTAGTGCAAGAGCCTCAGTGACCGTAGGCCGCGATGACCCCGACGCACTCCCCATCAATCTCACCGAGCAGTTTCTCACCCGCTGGAATGGAGGCGTTACCTTTGTTGTACGCACGCAGGGACAGCCCGGGCCTCAATTTTTGCAGTGCAGCGCCGACCTCAGCCAAAAATTCAACCGAATCCGGGAAGCCATTGGCCAACAGCCCGACCTGGGCCGTGCTGTCGGAAGGTAAGTCCAGCGATAAGTCATATGCTGTCTCTTCAATGCCCACGGCGGCATCAGGATTGTGGTACTCGATCATGAATCCTCCTTGTTCTGCCCACAATATAAACGTTAGCCCGCCGTCCGTGCCATGCCCGGGGCAAAGAATCTGCTGCTGCCAAACAAATCCAAGTCGGGTGTCGCGTGATTGCCGTTGGCGGCCGAGGGATCAGGCCACAATCCGGCAAGACTTTGCTGTGGGGCACTTCAGCAGCTAGCAAGTCGGCGAAATTGAGGGGCCCTTGTCATCGACCATCGCGCATACGGCGCCTGCTTTTTTGCCTTGCCAACTCCTGCATATCGGCAACGGTATCGCTCTCGTCTACAATTTCCTCACCCAGCAGCGTCTCAAGTGCATCCTCCAGGGTGACCACGCCCGAGGTCTGGCCAAATTCGTCCTGAACCACAAACAGATGCATCCTGTGTTTGATAAACAGGTCAATCAGTTTGTAGACGGGCAACTTTTCGGAAACATGGATGACGTCCCTGGCCAGGCTTTGGAGGGCCTCGGCGCCTCTGCCCGTACGCTCAGCCTCATACAGATCGCTACGAAGGACATGTCCGGTAATTTGATCGACCGAGTCATCGAAAACAGGAATGCGTGAGAATTGCCGGGTTTTTTCCAATCCGAGGGCTTCGGTCACCGGGGTCGCCTGTTCCAGCATGTGGGTGACTGATCTCGGGGTCAAAATCTCCTCCGTCCTGATACCTCTCAAACGCAGGATGTTCTCCAAATACTCGGTCTCCCGTGAAATCAATGCACCGTGCCTGTGCCCCAGGGAGGCGAGGGCCAAAATCTCCTCGCGGGTTACTTCGTCTTTTTTCTTATTACCCAGCAAATTAGTGAGGCGGGTGGACACCCAGACCAGGGGGAAGGTCAGACGAATCAACCATGAAATGGTGAAGGCCGCTGGAACAGCGAGAGATCGCCAGTACACCGCACCGATGGTTTTGGGGATAATTTCGGAAAAGTAGAGGATTGCCAGGGTCAGCAAGACAGCGACGAGGGTCTCCATCTCTGGCCCAAATACCTTCAGCGCCTGAGCTCCAACCCCGGCAGCGCCCATGGTGTGGGCGAAGGTATTTAAAATCAGGATCCCCGCCAGGGATTCATCCATGCGCTTCTTGACGGTCTGGACAATAGCTCCAGAGCGGGGACGGCTGTGCAGCAAATGCTCCAGGTATGCCGGTGTAATCGATAGCAACACCGCTTCCAGAATGGAGCAAAGAAAGGAAACCCCTATGGCAACAGCCAGGTAAACGAGCAGCAAGGTCACGGGGCCAACCAGCCAGTCGGGGCAGACTCGTCGGCCTGTATTCCGCTGGCGCCAGGCATCAAGCAAGGTTCAGCGTCCTGCTCACCTCTGGATTGCTCCGGTAAGGGTCGCCGTCGTGGTGGCAACAACTGCTTATTTTTGCAGGCGTAGGGCAAGTGATATCCCAAAAATGATGTCATAGGAACTGGAGTACGCAATGGACGCGTAGTTGAGGGTGTCCCATGCACGCTCCCAAAGCACTACTCGCTCAACCCTTCGGGAACAGACCCAACGGCAGTGGAGTCGCTATTCTTTGGGCTTGCATCATTTACCGGACTTCGAGTCGGTAGTTTAATATTTATGCGAGCACCAGCCCCGGTATTTTCTGCCCATATTTCTCCCTGCATGTCATGGACAATACCGTAGCTTATGGAGCCGCCAAGACCCGTGCCCTTACCCACCGGTTTGGTGGTAAAGAACGGTTCAAACACGTGGGGCAATACGTCTTGGGGGATACCGCCTCCGGTGTCCGATATGCTGAGGAAAATGTTCCCTCCGTGGAGACGATGGGTGATCGATACGGTGCCACCGTTATTGCTATGGGACAGGATTGCATCACGGGCATTGTTAATCAAATTGATGAGAACCTGCTCCATCTGGATGCCACTGCCGCGAATCCAAACGGGCTGTTCAAATTCTTCAATCTGTAGGGCAACACTTTTTAGCCTGAGTTGTTCCCCCAGCATCTCTGCAACGCTCTGGACAACGGCACCAACTTCCAAATCTTCCCACTCCTCCCCCGCAATGCGACCGTGGGTGCGCATATGATCGATAATCGAAGCCGCACGCCCCAATGCAGTGTCAATTTTTTCCAGCTTACTGAAGATCGGATCACCCTCGTCGCAGATTTGGCTGAGGGATCTGCGCATATTCCGTGACGTCAGGGTGATCACACTCAGGGGTTGGTTCAGCTCATGGGCCATACCCGTTGACATCTCGCCCAGCGTGGCAAGCTTGGAGGCCTGGATCAGTTGCGCATGTGCCTGCCGCTGCTCAGTCAGATCAGTGACTATTAACCACAAACCGGAGGCTGATCCCTCATCATCAAGGCGCTCATTGACGACCAACAGGAGTGTCTTTTTTGATCCCGAACCAAGACGGGTTTCCCACTCACAGACAAACGACCCCGAGGCAAACATCTTGGCTGCTTCGGTTTTCAGGAGTGACATAAGCCCATTATCTGCTTTCAACAAATCAAGCAGGGCATCGTTGGTAAAAACTGCGTTCCAATCGGAGTCGAGGGCCAGCACGCCGAGAGGCAGTGATCGCAGCAAAGCTTCGTAAGCCCGAGCGATGTTTTCTACCCGATTTTGGCTACGCACCAATTCGGAAATATCCGTGATGAGAATCCACGCTCCATCGGATTGATCCGCATAATCAAGTCGTTCCACCGCCGACATCAGGAATCTTTTTCCATCCGAGGTCTGGAAATCTTCTTGCAGCCTGGGCTCTTGCCCAGAGCCGGACCAGATACCGCGCGTAGCGTCAATCAGCCGCCTTTGAGCCGTTGGGTCGCGTGCAAAAAACTCTTCCACTATGGGATTACGATAGGTGCAGTTGCTGGTTTTATCGACGGCCAGAATGCCCATAGGCGCATTTTCCACCAGAGCAGTAACCCGTTTATTGATGGTTTCAATTTCAAAGATGTCATCGCTGACACGTTTGCTCAGGCGTTCGAAACCAGCCGAGACCTCAGCAATTTCGGCCGATACCGCACCACCGGGAGCATCTTCTATCGAGTCCTTGGCTTCAATTTCTCCAGACCTGAAATTGGCGATTCTGCTAGAGAGCACCTGCAGCGGTAACAGGTAAAACCCGAGTAGCCGGTGAATTAAAAGCGCTGACAGCCAAAGTGTCGCCACAATTCCGATGTACCAGGCGCCCAAACCATAAAACCGGGTCTGGAAATAGCGCCAGAATTCTGAGGTGTATAGATAAGCATCTTCCCCAGCCTCTGACAGGCCCAACACCCCCTGATTGATCGGTCCAGAAAGTGTTGTCACCTGGCCACTTCGGTATTCACTGAGTTTCTTGTACCGGCGGGAACTGAAAATATCATCTGCGGCATCGATCCAGTGTATGTAGTCGCTGCCCTGATCGATGACCCTGGCGCTGGCCGGCAAATATGTCATGGGCTTCAATGCTGATTCAGCAGGAATGCCCAGCACGCCAATAGCTGATGGCTCTACGCCCTGCCGAACCAAATCAAATCGGGTCTGGGCATCGCTGCCTATCTGTTCATAGGTCTGGTTCAAATAGGACTGGGCTGAATATGAAACCAGCAAGATCAGGGGGAAGAAAGCGATGACCACAAGACCTGATTCAAGGAGTTCGGGTAGGCTCTGGCGCGGTATCAGCGCAGCCACAGGCTCGGACAGACGAAAAAAACCAGAGGACAAGTTGAGTATCAACAGCACCAGGGATGCCAGCACCCCTGATGTCGCCGCCGAAATGAGCAGATAAGCTACCGATATCTGGGCAACGTCCCAGCTCCCGGAAGTCCCATAGAGAATGGTCAGTACGATAGGACATCCCACGACAAACCACGCGGTGATAGCAAGCCACGCGATACCCGAGGACCTCACCATTCCCCTCAACACCGATATGGCCGCGAGAATGAACGGGGTAATAGCTACCGTAACTGTCCAATCAATATAGCTGGCGGAGCCCCAAAAGAACCAGGCACTGGCCAGCACGGGAACACTGGCAAAAAGTGCCAAGCGCAGCCCTAAAAGCACCAGGATCAAAAACAGTGGGGCTTCGTGCAGCACGAAATAGAGAAGACCGAACTCTGTGGGCGGAATACAGACCAGGAGAACGGAACAGGCGGTCAGCCAAAGCCAGAGAGCATGGTAGCGGCTCTTATCAACCACATGCGTGGTGAGATGCAGTGACGTACTCCCCAAGTAAGTCCCCAGTGCAGCGCTTTCGCTCTGTAATTCCCAAGCATCATCCTAACATGAACACAAGCAAGAC
>JAAXJC010000011.1 GCA_012270045.1 Luminiphilus sp. | reverse complement strand
TTACTCCACTACCAGGGGTCGAACTGGTCATTCGACGACTTTTTCAGGGCTGTTGATCGCCTCTCCAACTGGTTGCGCTCAGAAGCTGGGACCGCATCGGGCACCCGGGTTGCCATTGCCATGCGCAATCGTCCCGAGTGGCTGGTGGCCTTTGTCGCGGTGGTCAATGCCGGCGCAACCGCCGTGCTGCTCAATAGCTGGGGTCGGGGCCGTGAACTGGGACAGGGGCTGGCGGACAGCGGTGCTGAACTGCTGATCTGCGATGCCCCGCGGCTGGCGTTTGCGCGGGAAAGTCAGCCCGACTTACCGGCCCTGGTGGTTGACCCAGAGTCCTCCCAGCAGGTGGACCAGGACTTCGCCGATATCATAGGCCGTGACTGGAATGGGGAGCTGCCCGCCGTGGTCATTGACCCTGATGACCCCGCCATACTGATGTTTACCTCGGGCACCTCCGGTCGCCCGAAAGGGGTGCTGGTCTCCCACTTCAACTGCTGCCAGTCACTGATGAACCTGGAGTTTGTGGGGGCCGCCACCTATATGACCAACCAGGAGGCGATGAACCGCCAGCTGGCATCGGGAGTGCCCGCAAAGACCCTGCTGGCAGTGCCCCTGTTCCACATCAGCGGTCTTTTTTCCCAGTTCATCGTCAATATGCACCACGGGCGCAGCCTGCACATCATGTACAAGTGGGATGCGGCCGAGGCCCTGCGATTGATCCGGGAGGAGCAGATCACCGTGGTCATGGGCGCGCCGGTCATGATGCTCGACCTGCTGTCCAACCCTGAGTTTCATCCTGAAGACGCCCGCCACCTGACCAACGTCAGTTCCGGTGGCGCAGCCACACCGGAGGCGCTGTCGAATCTTTACCGTGACAAGGCGGGCAATGCTTTCTCCGGGGGTGGCTGGGGCATGACCGAAACCCTGGGCACCGGGGCAGCTTTCACGGGTTACTACTACGAACAGCGACCGGCAGCCGCCGGCTTTCCATCCCCCATAATGGAATACAGCTTTCGCGGCGAGGACGGCATGCCGGTCCCCGCCGGCGAGCCGGGCGAGATCTGTGTACGCTCTGGGGCGGCCATTCAGCACTACAGCAGTGCCGATGACAGCGGCAGCTTCCCCGACGGTTGGTTCGCCACCGGCGACATCGGCTACATCGACTCTGAGGGACTGCTGTACATCTGCGGCCGGGTCAAGGACATGATTATTCGCGGCGGCGAGAATGTGTATCCCAGCGAAGTCGAAGCCTGTCTGTTGACACTGCCCGGGTGCCTGGAAGCTGCCGTTGTCGGCACACCCCACGACACCTGGGGCGAGGAAGTCGCCGCGGTGGTCAGGGTGAGACCTGACCACGGGTTGGATCCAGAGGCCGTGATCAACCACTGCCGGCAGCAGTTGGCGGGATTCAAAGTCCCCGCCCACCTGCAGTTCACAGAGGAGGCCCTGCCCCGCAACGCCCTGAAAAAGCTGATCAAAACGGACATCCTTGCCCGGTATTTCCCGAATGACTGACCCCGTGACGACGCTGATCGTGCTGTTTTACGGTGACGTACCGGCGGTATCCGAGATAGACGCTTTACTGGCCGACCATGGGACTGTCACCGCCGCCCTGCTTGCCCGGACTGATACGTCCAGCGCCCGGGCCGCCATGTGGACCCGGGATCCCCTGCAACGACTGCCCTCGGGACGTTTGGCGTTGCAGCTGGATGACAACGCCGATGATGGGACCTGGCTGCAGGCCCTGACTCGGGCCTATGACGGTGTGACCTATGCGTGCCGCGCCCATACGCCGCTGGCACTGCCCATGGCGATAGGCGAGGTCTTTGATGGCACCCTGCAACTGTGCTGCTTCCACCGTAGGTCGGGACTGACCGATGACCAGCTCAGCCAGTTCTGGCTGGCTGAGCATACCGAGGTCGCCGTGACCACACAGAACACCCTGGGGTACCGCCAGAACTGGGTAGTCAGCGGCGGCGAGCCCCGCTTCGATGGCATTGTGGAGGAGTACTTTCCCCCCGAGGCCAGTGAGTCAATGAACGCCTTCTTTGCCGACGGGCAGGACGAGGCACTGATGTGGGCGCACGTGCAACGCTTGACCGCAAGCAGCGAACGCTTCCTGGACCTGGACCGCACCGAAGTAATCCACCTGACTGATACACGCATACGCTGAGGAGAGATCATGGATAACCCGTTAGCTGAGCAGGTAGCCCTCATTACCGGCGCCGGCCAGGGCGTGGGCCAGGGCATTGCCTTTGCCCTGGCCAGGCGTGGTGTCCGGATCATCGCTGTCGGTCGGACAGTGTCCAAATGTCAGCAGACCATCGAAGCCGTTCGCGAGCGTTTTGGGGGCGACGGCGCAGCCCTGGAGTACGATATCGGCAATACCGGGCAGTTGGACGAGCTGGTGGCCACCGCCGCTGCCCTGTACGGGCGTCTCGACATCCTGGTCAACAACGCGGTTTCGGCCCAGATCGGCTCGCTGATGGAGGCATCGGTCCAAGCCTTCGAAACCGGCCTGAGGGTGGGTCCAGTGGCAACCCTGCGCCTGATGCAGTTGGTGCAGCCCCACCTGCTCGCAGTGGGCGGCGGCAATATCATCAATCTGGCCTCGTCCGCGGCCATGCGCTGGGACAGCAGTCAGTACGGCGTATACGCAGCAGAAAAGGAGGCTATCCGCGCCCTGACCCGGGCCGCCGCCAATGAGTGGGGAGGCCTGGGTATACGAACCAACACCATCCTGCCTTTGGCCCAGTCACCGGCTCTCGCGGCCTGGGCAAAATACCGTCCTGAGGAGGCAGAGGCCTTCATGAAAACCGTGCCCCTGCAGCGGATTGGTGACTGCGAAACGGATATTGGCGAGTTTGTCGCTACCCTGTGCAGCCCTGAATCCCGGTACGTGAACGGACAATCCATTGCCCTCGATGGCGGCCAGGCCAATCTCGGCTGAGGGCTATTTAACCGCCGCGCCGCCATCGACGCTGAGCAATTGCCCGGTGACATAGGACGCTCGATCCGAGGCCAGAAAACACACCACCTCGGCGATCTCCTCGGGCTCCCCCAGCCGGCGCATGGCCGCCGCCTGCCGCAGGCCCTCGGCAATTTTGGGCTGCTCCTCAAAATACCGCTCCACTCCCGGTGTCCTGATCACTCCCGGGGACACCGCATTGATGCGGATGCCCTTGTGTCCGTACTCCGAAGCACTGCTCTTGGTCAGTAAATTGACGCCGCTCTTGGCCGCCGCGTAGGCGGTGTTGTAGGGCTGTCCCCGCAGGGAGGCGTTGGAGGAAATGTTGACGATGCTGCCGCCGTCATTGGCCAGCATGTGCTCGATCTCGTGCTTCATACACAGGAAGGTATTGGTCAGGCACATCTCCAGGGTCTGGTCGAAGACCTCCCGGCTAAAACCGTGAATGGGCCCGGAGCCGCGGCTGACGGCGGCACTGTTACAGGCCACATCCAGGCCGCCGAAATTGGCCACAGCGGCCTGGACCATAGCCTGCACCGAGGACTCATCGCTGACGTCGGCGACATGGGCCTGGGCTTCACCCCCGGCGGCGCAGATGGCCGCGGCGGTTTCAGCGGCCGTGTCAGCATTGAAATCAACCACCAGAACCCGCGCGCCCTCCCGACCCATGGCACAGGCAATCGCCCTGCCAATACCGACGCCGGCACCGGTCACCAATGCCACTTTTCCCGCCAACTCTGCCATATCCCTATCCATCACCAATTCAGACTAGCCCCGAGCGTGACTGCCGGTTTCCCTCGGGCAGCGTTCGTTCTATCGTGGAGCACCCGCGCTTCACAAGCCCAAATGGACTACGCGCGATCCGCTGCAACAATGGAGTCGGCCCATGCTCACAGACGCCTTCAGCCTCAACGGCAAGACTGCCCTGATCACCGGGGCCGGTCGGGGTATTGGGGCGCGTATTGCGCCAGCCTTTGCCGAGATGGGTGCCGATGTCATCCTGGTTGCCCGCACCGAGAGCGATCTGCAACAGGTCGCGGGGCAGGTCCGGGACATGGGCAGAAGCGCACTGGTGTTGAGCTGCGACCTGACCGATGAAAACCAGCTGCCCGAATTGGCGGCCGCCATCGCCGCGGAAGTCGCGACGCTCGATATCCTGGTCAACAACGCCGGGGCACCCGGCAAGGGCTACGGCAGTTTGGCGACGGTCGACAGAAGGCGCTTTGACCACACCCTGAGCGTTAACCTGAGCGCGCCATACAGCCTCATTCACCATACCCTGCCCCTGCTACAGGCGGCCCCCGGGGCCAGCATCGTCAATATATCCTCCGCCATGAGTTGGATGGTGGACAACAACATGGCGGCCTATGCCGCAGCCAAGGCCGGCCTGGATCAGATGACCCGGGTGCTCGCCTACGAACTGTCCCCTGCCATCCGGGTCAACGGCATAGCCCCCGGCGCCATTGAGACCCCCGCTACCGCCTTCATCACCGATGATCCCCAGCGACTGGAGGAGACCGTGCGCTGGATTCCCCAGGGACGCATGGGACGACCTGATGACATCGCCCTCGCGGCGTTGTATCTGGCTTCGGCGGCAAGCGCCTTCGTATCGGGAAAAATTCTGGAGGTCGACGGAGGCATGGCAGCACTCCCGGGACCCGCCATCCAGTCCCGGCTTCCCACTACCTGACCCCGGAGCTTCAGCAGCATGGCTACCTATATCATGACCGGCGGCGCCTCCGGTATCGGCGCCGCCACGCGGAACTTACTGACGGAACAGGGCAACACCGTCGTCACCCTCGATATAAGGGATGCGGATTTTCTTGCCGACCTGGGTGATGGGCAGCAGCGACAAGACGCCATTGATGCGCTGAAGCAGGCCTACCCCAGGATTGACGGCCTGATTACCTGCGCCGGAGTCGCATCCCACTTCCCGGATCCTGGGAAAATACTGGCCATCAATTATTTTGGCACCCGGATGATCGTGGAGGGACTGGCCGACACTATCGCACCCGGCGGGCGGATTGTGGCCATCAGTTCCAACTCCGCACCCATGTGCCACAACGAAGCCCTGGTCGCGGCCCTGCTGGACAATGATCCAGAGAAAGCGCAGGAACTGGCGGCTGCCAGCAACGGCCACGACTGCTATGCCGGCAGCAAACAGGCTGTGGCCCGCTGGATGCGGCAGGTAGCACCGGACTTCGCCCGCCGTGGGATCGCCTTCAACGCGGTGGCTCCAGGCTACATCGAGACCCCCATGACCGCCGCAGTGGCCCAGAGCCCCGAATACGGTGAGGCGATCAAAGCATTTGTGGCGTCAATACCCATAGGCCGGGCTGGCCAACCCGAGGACGTGGCCCGGTTGATCCACTTCCTGCTGTCGCCCGCCGCAGGCTTTATCGCAGGCTCACTGATTTACTGCGACGGCGCCCACGATGCCCTGATGCGGCCCGACGGATTGTTCTAGCGGGGTTTGGGCTTCTGCTGATTACGCCCCAAAGGAATCAGAACTACTCTGACCCGGTCGTGAGTGCCTCCTTGGCGAGGTGCAGAAACACAGGTACCTCGCCGCCACCGTCCACTTCCAGGGCGGCACCGGAAATATAGGCGGCCTGATCGCTACACAGCATCAGCACCGCGTTGGCGACATCTTCGGGGTACGCCATGCGCCCCATCGGCAACATATTTGCCACCCGCTCCAGGCCCTGCTCGCCACCGTAATGGTCCATGCCCGCGTCGTTGTGAACCAGGCCCACAATGACGGCGTTGACACGGACAGCGGGGCCCCATTCCATGGCCAGGGAGCGAGTGCTGCTGAGCAGACCCGCCTTTGCGGCCCCATAGGCGGTGGTTCCCGGCGACGGGCGAGCACCACTGACGCTGGCGATATTGATGATAGACCCCGGGGTATCCCCGGCTGACAGTGCGACGTAAGCCTGCTGGGACAGCACCAGGGGCGCGAGCAAATTCAGGGCAACAATTTTTTCCGTCAGTCGCGGACTGGCGGTGGCTGAGGCCACTGGCGGGCTGCCACCAGCATTGTTCACCAATATGTCGATGCGCCCATGCCGGGCCAAAACAAAATCCACCAATGCCTGGGAGGCTTCGGCATCCCGAAGATCCGCCTGGAAGAATTCGGCCTTGCGCTCGCCGGTACCGATGGGGTGGTCGGGTTCGCGGCGTCCACAGGCAACAACATGGGCAGCCCGGGCCAGAAACGCGTCACAGATAGCACGGCCAATGTGACCGGCACCACCGGTGACTACCACCACCTTCCCTTTGTATTCGCTCATTGGCCTTCCCCGTTGTCTTCGGCCACCTTGGCAACATCCGATAGCCGTCACATCGTCTGAACCGATGACGCCACCAGTTGCCTTTCCGGCCCCCGCTGGGCCAGTATCAGGCGGCACCTCCCACACGGCAAGGGCAGTCACGGGCAGGTAGCAAGAAGCGAGGCTTAGCCGCCTGCCTTCACTGTTTCAACCCTGCGCAAGGAACCCCACTATGACCACAACACTGGTTAACCACCCCCAGGACCTCATGACCATGACCGGCACCAAACTGGGCCCAACCCCGTCAATGCAGGTCACCCAGGAACGGATTGACCAGTTCGCCGAGGCCACAGGGGATCATCAGTGGATTCACGTGGACCCGGTCAGGGCCGCGGAAGGCCCCTTCGGCAAAACCATTGCCCACGGCTATTTGACCCTGTCCCTGGCCAATTGTTTTCTCCCGGAATTGATCCGGGTGGACAACGTATCGATGGGGGTGAACTACGGCACGGAGAAAATTCGTTTTCCAGCGCCGGTCCCCGTGGATTCATTGATCGCGGCCGAGGGCGAAATTATTGCAGTGGAGGAGAACAAAGGGGGTTACAAGGCCACCATACGGGTGACCATCACCGCCGAAGGCAGCGATCGACCCGCCTGCATCGTGGACACTATTTCGATCTTTTATCCCTGAACTGGCACAGCACCGGGTGTCGATCCGTACCACCCAGCAGCCCCTGATAGGAACCACGTCGCAGTGGCCACAGAGACCGCTCTGGGTCAGATCATGAACACCCGCCGGGCGTTCTCATGGAGAAACTTGGGCCATACCTCATCCCTGAACGGCACTTCCGGCATATCCGAGAAAATCCGTTCCAGGGATAGCCCCATGGGGAAGTAACCCGCGTACATGATCTTGTCTGCGCCCCGGGTGTTGGCGAAATGGACAATGTCCTTGGGGTAATGTTTGGGGGCAAAGGCACTGGTCATGTAAAACAGGTTTTCGTACTTGAGCATGAGCTTCCAAGCCAGATCCGTCCAGGGTTCAGCTCCATGTTTCATGACCACCCTGAGTTCCGGAAAAAACCAGCAAATTTCGTCCAGGTGTTCCACCTTTTGCGGCTCCATGGGAATACGCGGGCCGGGCACCCCGACACAGGGGCAGAAAGGTATGTCCAAATCGATACAGGTGACAAAAATGGGGTACCACTTTTTGTCGCTTAATGAGACCTGGGGGCACAAACCCGAAGGGAAGGCATTCACAGACTTGATGTCGTATTGCTCCTTGAGCCGGCGAATTTTCCGAACCTCCTCCATGCCGCCGTTGGGGTTGCAATCGTAGGAGGCAAAGAACCGGTCGGGATGTTTTTTTACCGCTTCGTTTTGGGTCTCATACTGATCCTCATCAACACCCAACATCGCCTTCTCAATGTTGAATTCGTCCATCTTGTCCAAGGTGTAGGCAATGTAGTCATCACGCTTACCCACCCTGGGTAGGTCCTTGAACATGTACTGGGCCGGCATCTGGAACATCTGGCGGCTCTGCTCGTCCATCAGCAGTGGCCGGATAAAATCGTAAAAATTGGAGGTGTCGTCGTTGGGAACCGCGAGCATCAAGTCGATGATAGGCACGTTGGTCGGCATGGGCATGGTGTCTTCCTCGGTCCTTCAGCTATCGGGCTATCGGGGAGCCTGATTGGCAACCGGCGCCCCACCCTGTTTGATGTTTAAACATCAACTGTCGATACATCGCTACTGAGAGCTTGATCGCTAACATTATCACCCAGCCCGGGCCGAAACAGCCAAGGGTCAGCCACAATCCGCGAGGGTCGGATAATCCGTGTAGCCCGCGGCACCTTCGCCAGCGTAGATGGTGCGCTTGTCCAGAGGATTCAACGGAGCGTCCTGGGCAAAGCGGGTGACCAGGTCGGGGTTGGCTATGAAAGCGCGGCCGAAGGAAACGGCATCCACCTGCTGCTCTGCGATGAAGCGGTCCGCTTCCAGGGCATCAAAGCTGTCGCTGCCAATCAGGGCGCCCCGGAAGTATTGCCGTGTCAAAGCCAGACTGTCGATACCGGTCGCGGGCATGCGGATGGCGTGCACCCAGGC
>JAAXJC010000179.1 GCA_012270045.1 Luminiphilus sp. | reverse complement strand
GTCGCGTCGATGATGAATACAGTCAACTTATCCTCGGTTTATCCGGAGATAGAGCACTTTCCCCAGGCTGCCAAATCCGTATTGAACTACGGTACCGGTGAACTGACTGGCCGCACGGTCGCTGGCTTGTCAGCCCATGAGATCGAGGAGCGGGTACGCGAGATCGTTCTGTTTTTCGAGCCTCGCATCATTCCGGCGAGCTTGGTACTGGAGGTCAGCAAGACTGACCACATGGACGGACGGGCACTGGCCTTCGATCTGCACTGCGACATCTGGGGTCAACCCGCGCCCGAGCATTTGGTAATCCGTTCCATCATAGACCTGCAGGATGGTCATGTTTCGGTAACCGGGGGACGCTCCTGATGGACGCTCGCTTTCTGGGTTACTACGAGCGGGAGTTGCAATTCATTCGGGACATGGCGGGAGAATTTGCCCGGGAGTACCCCAAAGTCGCCTCGCACCTCGCCCTGGACACCGCTGATGTCTCGGACCCCTACGTGGAGCGCCTGCTGGAGGGCTTCTCGTTTCTCACCGCGCGCCTGCACTTGCGCATGGACGCCCAGTACCCCCGTTTCCTGCAAAGCCTCATGCAACAGCTGTACCCGGCTTATTTGGCGCCCCGCCCTGCAGCCACTGTCGTCCAGTTTGAATTGGATGAGGCTGGGGGTATTGACGGCGGTTTCGATATTGAGCGTGGTACACGGCTTCGTGCGTCGAAGGCGCCGTCGGAGCAGACGGCCTGTGAATTTGTAACGACACAGCCCTGTGAGTTGCTACCTATCACAATCGCCAGCGTCGATTACGCAACTGACATCGCGGCACTGAGAGAGCTTGCGCCGGCTACCGTAAATCCCCGTGCAGCGCTTCGGTTGCGACTGAAGACCCTGGACGGGACGCCCTTCCAAGAGTCCATGATCGATCGGGTTACCTTGTATCTGTCGGGTCAGACACGGCAGGCACACAGGATTCTCAAGCAACTCAGCTTGCATACACTGGGTATATTGGTCGGCGATGACACGGCCCAAAAAGCCGGGGATTTTGTTGCGCCGCAAAACCTCTCCCTGCCGGGCTTGGAGGAAGCTAATGCACTGTTACCCAGGGACACCCGTTACTTCTCGGGGTTTGCGCTGTTAAGCGAGTATTTTCACTTTCCGGAGAAATTTCTGTTCGTGGAAATGGCGGGCTTGACCGCGGGCATTGCCCGTCAGACCGCAGATGAATGCCTGCTGACGGTATTTCTGGGGGAGGCTGACCAGGAGCTGGTGGGTCGACTCAGCGTGGATGACTTTGCCTTGAACTGCGCCCCGGCGGTCAATCTCTTTTCCCGTCGAACTGACCGCATGAGGCTGGATACCCAGCACGAGGAACACCACCTGTTGGTCGATCGGACCCGCCCGGCGGACTTTGAGGTGTATTCGGTACAGAGCGTCAGTGGTTTTTCCGAGCAGAATGAAGAACACCGTTTCGCGCGCCTGTATGACAGCGTTGAGCAGGAGACTGGTTTTTCAACGGGTGCATTTTTCAGTCAGCGCTTTGAAAAGAGAATGGCTTCATCCAGTGCGAGAAAGTTCGGTGCGCGCTCGGCCTACGCCGGCAGCGAGGTCTTTCTTTCCTTGGTGGACCAAAAGGAGGCGCCCTACCCGGCGTCGCTTCGTCACCTCGAGGCTGAGGTGCTTTGCACCAATCGGGATTTACCTATCAATATTGCTGTCGGTAGGGGCACCACCGATTTTTCACTTGATATCAATGCGCCAGTAAGTGCTATCAGAGCAAAAGCGGGGCCCACTCGCCCGAAGGAGGCCTTGGCCCTGGCCGAGGGCGCTTTTACCTGGCGGGCGGTAAATCACCTGTCAACCAACTACCTGAGTCTTGTGGAAGGTTCACCCGGGCAGGGTGCCAGGGCACTTCGGGATCTACTGTCGCTCTATGGAGACGAGTCTGACTCCACCATTCGAAGGCAGATTGAGTCGTTGCAGTCTGTTACCGCCCGTCGCGTGACCAGGCGATTGCCAACGGACGGCCCAATCACCTACGGCCGGGGACTTCAGCTGACTCTGCAGGTCGATGAATCCGGTTTCGCTGGCTTTGGGTCGTTTCTCTTGACCCGCGTGCTAGAGCGCTTTTTCGCCCGTTACGTTTCCATCAATAGTTTCACCGAAACCCGTGTGGTATTCGCGGATTCGAAGGAGGAGATCCTATGGCCACCGACGGTGGGTCATCGACACCTTCTTTGAGCGGCTACGATCTGCTGCGTCGGGAACCCTGGCGCTTCAGTTTTTACCAGGCGATGAGAATATTGGAAGCGGAGTTCAAACGCGATTCCCAGTGGGGCTATGGCCGCAAAGCTTCAGACGATCCGATCAGACTGGCCCAGGAGCCGTCAATGATCATGGCGCCGGCCAGTCTCTCCGAGTATGCGGCTGAACCCGATCGGCCGCCGCGCCTGTCGGTGCTTTTTTACGGTCTGTTCGGACCCCAGGGACCGCTGCCGCTGCACCTTACGGAATATGCCCGTGAGCGAGTGCTTCATCATCAGGATGATGCCCTGATCTCGTTTCTGGACATGTTCCATCATCGGCTGCTGACTTATTTTTACCGAATCTGGGCAGACGCGACGCCCACCGTCAACCTGGAACGCCATGATGATGTTTATGCGCGCCAATTGAACGCATTGTTCGGGCTGCTTGAAGGCAGTCAGTTCCCTGCGGATCGAATGCCGAATCGCCTGAAGCGTTTTTTCGCTGGCCATTTGGCGTCCGAGGTCAAACACCCCGAGGCTCTGCTTGATATTCTCAAGTCCATACTCACCATGCCGGTTTATCTGGAAGAGTTCGTAGGGCGCTGGCTGGTGATTGAAGATGGGGACCTGCTGCGAATTCACAGCCTGCTGCCGTCACAGCGACTGGGTCGACAGGCCACCCTTGGACGCCGAACCTGGCAAAAGATCAATAAATTCAGGCTGCGCATAGGGCCGTTGTCCATGCAGCAGTACCTCAGTTTGCTGCCGGGTGGTGGTCTGCTTGAAAAGGTGGTCAGCGCCGTTGACAGCTACATCGGGGGCGAGCTTGATTGGGATATGAACCTGGTCTTGGCCCGGGGAGAAGCAACACCGACCCGCCCGGGAAAATTCGGACAGTTGGGGTGGACCTCGTGGCTGGTACAAGGGCCCGTCAATGCGGATCTTGATGATCTGCAGTTGAATCCATCCCAAACCAATATCGACAATGTTTTGGGCAGTGTTGCCCGATGAGGACTTCTGGAGAGTCATGGTATGAGTGAAATTTCGCGATCCGCCCTTTTTGGAAAACTGAACAAACTGGCCTATCAGTCGGTGGAGAGCGCGACTGTGTTCTGCAAAATGCGGGGTAACCCCTACGTCGAGGTGGTGCATTGGATTCAGCAGGTACTGCAGTTACCGGATTCCGACCTGCACCGAATTGTCAAAGCCTTCGAAATCGACCCTTCCATTCTGGTACGCGACATCACTGCGGCCCTGGATTCACTGCCCCGGGGGGCGACATCTATAAGTGATTTTTCGCCTCACCTCGAAGAGAGTGTGGAGCGGGGTTGGGTGTAGGGCAGCGTGATGCGGAATGACCCGCGGGGCAGAACCGGACATATGATTCTCGGCATGTTGAAAACCCGCTCCCTGAAAAGCGTGCTCGTGGGCATCAGCAAGGAATTCGGGAAAGTATCCGAGGAGCAACTGGGGGATCAGTTTGACACGCTGATGGCGGACTCGCCGGAGACCGGTGCCGCCGCCCAGGGAGCCTCTGCTCCGGGCACGGAAAATGACGCCATGGCGCCGCCCGCCATGGGTAAGGGTGAAGCCCTGGCCCAATTCACAGTGGACATGACCGAAGAGGCGCGCAGCGGCGGCATGGACCCTATCGTGGGGCGGGATGACGAGGTGAGGCAGCTGGTCGATATTCTGATGCGCCGGCGGCAAAACAATCCAATCCTGACCGGAGAAGCCGGCGTTGGTAAGACCGCCGTGGTAGAGGGTTTCGCCCAGCGCATAGCCCGCGGTGACGTACCGCCGTCACTGCGTGATGTGAAGTTGCTGTCGCTGGATATCGGCCTGCTGCAGGCCGGTGCAAGCATGAAGGGCGAGTTTGAGGAGCGACTGCGCCAGGTGATTGAAGAGGGGCAATCCTCGGAGACCCCCATCATCCTTTTCATCGATGAAGCCCACACTTTGATTGGTGCCGGTGGGGCGGCGGGAACGGGTGATGCCGCCAACCTCCTGAAGCCCGCTTTGGCCAGGGGTAACCTGCGCACGGTCGCTGCAACCACCTGGGCTGAGTATAAAAAGCATATTGAGAAGGACCCGGCACTAACCCGTCGCTTCCAGGTGGTTCAGGTGCTTGAGCCCTCCGAGGAGAAGGCCATCAAGATGATGCGCGGTATTGCCAAGACAATGCAGAAGCATCACGCAGTAGAAGTGCTTGATGAAGCTCTGGAAGCTTCGGTGCGATTGTCCCATCGCTACATTCCTGCGCGGCAGCTACCCGATAAGTCGGTCAGCCTGTTGGACACCGCCTGTGCACGTGTTGCGATCAGTCAGCATGCGGTACCGGCCCAGATTGACGATTGTCGCCGCCAGATCGAGAGTCTGGAAACCGAGATGGCGATTATCGAGCGTGAAGCTGCGGTGGGTGTGGATGTGGCCGAACGGCAGCAAAGAGCCGAGGAATCCCTGGCCACGGAGCGGGAGCGCCTGGTCGTGCTGGAGGAGAAATGGTCGGCAGAGGGTGAGCTGGTTGCGCGCATCGTCGAACTCCAGCAGCAGCTTCGGCAGGCAACTGCGGGCGAAGAGGCGGAAGACGCCGAAGCCCCCGCAGAGGCGGGCGCAACGGAAGAGGGAGAGGATAGCGCTGATGCACCAGAGGCCAATGAGTCCCTGAGTGAGGCGGATCGCAAAGCCTTACTTGAGGAATTGGCTGAAAAGCGAGCGACGCTCGCCGAACTCCAGGGTGAGGAGGCCCTGATCTTACCCGTAGTGGGTGATCAGGCGGTCGCGTCGGTGGTGCAGGACTGGACCGGCATACCGGTCGGAAAAATGGTTAGCAATGAAATCTCAACCGTGCTCAACCTGGCAGACAATCTGGAGCAGCGGATTATCGGCCAACGGCACGCGCTGGATATGATTGCCAAACGCATACAGACCTCCCGGGCCAAGCTGGACAACCCCAATAAGCCTATCGGGGTATTCATGCTTGCCGGCACCTCGGGTGTTGGCAAGACCGAGACAGCGCTCGCCCTGGCGGAGTCACTGTACGGGGGCGAGCAAAATTTGATCACCATCAACATGAGTGAATATCAGGAGGCCCATACGGTATCAAGTCTGAAGGGAGCCCCTCCCGGGTATGTTGGTTATGGGGAGGGAGGCGTGCTGACCGAAGCCGTGCGACGCCGACCGTACAGCGTCGTTTTGTTGGATGAGGTCGAGAAGGCGCACCCCGATGTACACGAATTGTTCTTCCAGGTGTTCGACAAGGGCTGGATGGAGGACGGGGAGGGTCGTGCGATCGACTTCAAGAATACGCTCATCCTGCTGACTACGAATGCCGGTACGGACCTCATCAGTTCCCTGTGCAGTGATCCCGAATTGATGCCTGATGCAGACGGTATCGCCAAGGCACTGCGGGAGCCGCTGTTGAAGGAATTTCCACCGGCGCTGTTGGGTCGCCTGGTGGTTATCCCCTATTACCCGCTGTCGGATGAGATGATTCTCGCCATCACGCGGTTGCAGTTGGCGCGTATCCAGAGGCGCATTGAAGGCGCCTACGGTATACCGCTGAACGTGGACGATGCGGCGATAGAGTTGATTCGCCAGCGTTGCACGGAAGTAGAGAGCGGTGGTCGCATGATTGATGCGATTTTAACCAATACAGTGCTCCCCGAAATTTCGAGGGAGTTCCTGACTCGAATGATGGAAGACAAGCCGATCACGGCGGTGTCTGTTTCGGAGGCTGATGGCCAATTCTCTTACCAGTTTGAGTGAGTAACCCGCGATGAGTGAAGGCAGAAAGTACACCGTATCGACACCCCTGGGGGATACCCTGAACCTGGTTTCAATGAACGGGTCAGAGCGTTTGGGTCGTGGTTTCAGCTATACCGTTCAGGTGCTTGCCGAAACTCCGGATGTGGATGCCGATGATCTTTTGGGGCTGCCAGCAACGGTAACCGTTGAGTCGGATGCCGGTGATAAGCGGTATTTCAACGGGCTTATCGATAAGGTGCAGTTTCTTGGCGCGCCCTACCCCGGACAGTGGTCCTACCAGTTCGAACTGGTGCCCTGGTCGGCGATGCTGGGCAAGGTCGCTGACTGCAAAATCTTTCAGGAAATCACGGTGCCCGATCTGCTGAAGCAGGTATTTGCGGACAGTGGTTTCACTGATTACGAAATGAAATTGACCCGCACTTATCCCGAGCGGGAGTACTGCGTTCAGTACCGGGAGTCTACCCTCAACTTTGTCCTGCGTTTGATGGAAGAGGAGGGGATCTACTTCTATTACAAACACGATAAGACGGCCCATTACATGATGCTCGTGGATGATCAGTCCGGGCACGACCCAGTGCCGGGTCAGTCCGCCATCAAATATCATCCTGATGACGTCGGGTTGCGAATACATGAAGATTCCATCAGCCACTGGACCATGGGCGCCCGTGTGCTCAGCGGGCAGGTGGCGCTCAACGCCTACAATTTTGAGACGCCCAGGGCAGATATTTCCAGCAAGCGCCTGATTGATCGCTCCCACGCCCAGGCGGAGTGGGAGGTTTTCGACTTCCACGACCGGTACGGTGATACCCAGGGGGGGGACCATTACGCCAGGAATCGAATTGAGGAACTGCAGGCGGAACATGAGGTCTTTCGCGGCAAGACCGACAGCCTGGGTTTGGCGACCGGACAGTTGGTCACGTTGCAGCAGCACCCCAGAAGCAGTCAGAACCAGGAGTATCTGCTTACCGAAGTACGGCATCGGATAGTTGCCCCGGATTACTGGTCCGGGGGTACGGAGACGGGAGTCGAAACCTGGGGAGTGGACTTCGACTGCACGCCGTCCTCAACGCCTTTTCGTCTCGCCCGGGCGACGCCTCGGCCCTCTGTGCGCGGACCGCAGACTGCGGTAGTTGTCGGCCCGCCCAAGGAAGAGATTTACCCCGATAAGCACGGACGCATTAAAGTTCAGTTTCCCTGGGATCGTTACGGGAACAATGACCAGACCAGTTCCTGTTGGATCAGGGTTGTCCAGTCTGCGGCGGGCCCGGGTTTTGGTGCCCAGTTCATACCCCGCATTGGTCATGAGGTCATGGTCGCTTTCATAGAAGGTGATCCCGATCGACCGCTGGTTGTCGGTACCGTTTACAACGGTTCCAACGCGCCCCCTTACAGCTTGCCGGGCAACAAGACCCAATCGGGTATCAAAACCCGCAGTTCCCCGGGCGGTGGTGGCAGCAATGCCAATGAGATCAGGCTTGAGGACAAGAAAGGCTCCGAAGAGTTCTACGTACAGGCCGAGAAAGATCGGAAGGTATTGGTCAAGAACTGCAACTCGGAAACCGTGGGTGCCGACGAATCCCTCAACGTTGGCAAAACCCGCACCGCAGAAGTGCGCGACAACGAGACTCTATCGGTGGGCAAAGACCAAAAGGAAACAGTCGGCGCCAACCAGGAACTCAATGTTGGTGCTGAGAGGAAACGCCTTGTGGGCGCTAATGAGACTATTACCATCGCCCAGAACCAGACCGAGACCATAGGCTCCAGCCGTACCACCAATATCGGAAATTCCGATTCCCTGAATGTCGCCTTCTCACAGGCCATTAATGTCGGCGCGACCTATAACCTGGCGGTACTTGGAGTCGCTTCTACAGAGATCGGTGGCATGCAGACACTGGACGTAGGAGGCCTTCATGAGGTGAGTATTGGCCTTAGCCAATCCGTTGATGTGGGCGGAGACCAAAACATTGCCGTTGGTAAGGGCCGTAATGTTGATGTCGAGGAGGCCGACACCCTCAAGGTTGGCAAATCCTTGGTAATCGATGCTAAGGATGACATCACCTTCAAGACCGGCTCCGCGAGTATCGTCATGAAAAAGAATGGCGACATCACCATCAAGGGCAAAAATATAACCCTGAAAGGTTCTTCAAAAATATCTGGCAAGGCCGGCTCCAGCGTATCCTGGAAGGGGTCCAGCGTTGCAGAGAACTGATCATAGACTGCACAAAGGCCGCAAAAGGGTCGCAGAGTACTGAGCCAAGTCTAAATGTGTGGGTGAATGAGTCTTAATCCAGTGCCTGCGGTTGAGAAATCACGGTGTTCGCGAGTGGGGTTGTTGATCGGTTGTGTTT
>JAAXJC010000137.1 GCA_012270045.1 Luminiphilus sp. | reverse complement strand
GTCGTTATGTTCAGGGTATTACTGTCGCCGGTCTCCTGAATGCCAATGATGCCCAGGTCCGCCAATCGCACTAGCAGTTGCTGTATTTTTGTCGGCTGCCAGAACGGAAACATACGCTGCAAATCCGACAGCAGGATCCGTTGCGCCAGGACCTCTTTGTCTGCCGAGACATTGCCCAGTCCCTGCAACAGAATCGCCTCTTCCAGACCAATGGTCGCCGCCAGATCGGGGGAGAAGGTCAGTTGGCGATCAGGGATGAGGGAACCTGGTGGCATGGGAAAGCGGTTTTTTTCACTGGGCCTGATAGCATACCGCCGCGGGGGCTGCTCGTGCACCTCCCGTGACTCTCTTTATGCTGGATGCGCCCATGGCAAAATCGAAAACAGCCTTTGTTTGCAATGAATGTGGTGCCGACTACGGCAAGTGGCAGGGCCAGTGCAGTGAATGTTCCGCCTGGAATACGGTGACAGAGATTCGCCTGGGCCCGTCGGCTACCGGCCGCAGCAGTCGCCGCAGCGCCAGAGAGGGCTACGCAGGGACCCGGGCCGAGATACAGGTCCTGAAGGACATTGACCTGGTGCAGGTCCCCAGATTCGGCAGTGGCTTCGAGGAACTCGATCGGGTGCTTGGGGGCGGACTGGTGCCCGGATCTGCCATTTTGATTGGCGGTCACCCCGGAGCCGGCAAAAGTACCCTGTTATTGCAGGCGCTGTGCCATCTTGCCGCCGGCGGGGCGGCTCTGTACGTGACCGGGGAGGAGAGCCCCCAACAGGTGGCCATGCGCGCCCGCCGTCTCGACCTGCCAGTGGACAAACTGCAACTCATGGCGGAAACCGAGGTCGATGCCATCATTGCAGCGGCCCAGGAGAGTAACCCCAGGGTATTGGTGGTGGACTCGATACAGGTGATGCACTCTGAAGGCATCGCCTCAGCGCCGGGCAGCGTGTCCCAGGTTCGGGATTGCGCGGCACAGCTGACCCGTTATGCCAAACAATCCGGAGTGGTCCTGATTCTGGTGGGGCACGTGACCAAGGACGGCAATCTGGCGGGCCCAAAGGTGCTTGAGCATATGATCGATTGCTCGATTCTACTCGAGGGCGAGCAGGACTCCCGCTTCCGAACCCTGCGCAGCAGCAAGAACCGGTTTGGTGCCGTCAACGAGCTGGGTGTATTCGCGATGACCGACAAGGGCATGCGCGAGGTGAAGAACCCCTCGGCTATTTTCCTGGATCGCGCCGAAGACCCTGCTCCCGGCACCACGGTCATGGTGGTGTGGGAGGGCACCCGACCCCTGCTGGTGGAGATACAGGCGCTGGTGGATGACAGTTCCCTGGGTAATCCGCGCCGGGTTGCCGTCGGCTTTGAACAGAATCGTCTCGCCATGCTGCTCGCTGTTCTTCATCGCCATGGCGGCATTATGGTTGGGGACCAGGACGTTTTCGCCAACGTGGTGGGCGGTGTGCGGGTGACGGAAACCAGTGCCGATTTGGCACTGCTGGTCGCTGTTGTGTCCAGCCTGAGGAATCGCGTCCTGCCCGACGACCTGGTGGTTTTTGGTGAGGTCGGCCTATCCGGGGAAATTCGCCCTGTGCCCTCGGGCCAGGAACGGCTGGGAGAGGCGGCCAAGCACGGTTTCCGGCGGGCGGTTGCGCCCCGGGGCAATGTGCCCAAAACGGCCATCAAGGGCCTGGATGTAGTGGGTGTGGGCCGTCTTACTGATGTACTGGAGGCCCTGTTCTAGGCGCACCGACGCCGTTTGCCCAGCGCTGCCGGGTTGCCAGCAGCGAATCGAGCGACGGCTCAGCCCATCAGTTTACGATGCTGGACCCGACTGGGGGTGTTGGCATCCTTGCCGTGCCGGGCAATGCGGTCTTCCTCGTACTCACTGAAATTGCCCTCGTGGAAAACAACGGCACCGTCGTCCTCATAGGCGAGGATATGGGTGGCGATGCGATCGAGAAACCAGCGGTCGTGGGATATCACCAGGGCTGAACCCGGGAAGGCCAGCACCGCTTCTTCCAGGGCGCGCAGGGTCTCGATATCCAGGTCGTTGGTTGGCTCGTCCAGCAGCAGCACGTTGCCCCCCTGCTTCAGCAGTTTGGCCAGATGCAGGCGGTTGCGCTCCCCGCCCGAGAGGTCCTTGACGAATTTCTGCTGGTCCGAGCCCTTGAAGTTGAAGCGTCCGACGTAGGACCGCGACGGTATCTCGTAATTGCCGATGCGCATGATATCCAGGCCGTCGGATACCTCCTCCCAAACGGTTTTACTGCCGTCCAGATCGTCCCGGGATTGATCGACGTAGGAAATCTGCACGGTTTCACCCACTTCGATCTCGCCACCGTCGGGGGCCTCATGGCCCATCAGCATCTTGAACAGGGTGGACTTGCCCATGCCATTGGCGCCGATGATGCCGACGATGCTGCCCTTGGGTACGGTGAAGCTGACGCCGTCGAACAACAGTCGGTCGCCAAAGGTTTTGCGCAGGTCACGCACCTCAATAACCTTATCGCCCAGTCGGGGCCCGGGGGGAATGTAGATTTCGTTGGTTTCATTACGGGTCTGGAATTCCTGGGAATTCAGCTCATCGAAGCGGGCCAGACGCGCCTTGTTCTTGGCCTGGCGACCCTTGGGGTTGGAACGCACCCATTCCAGCTCTGCCTTGATGGCCTTCTGGTGGGCGGCCTCGCTACGCTGCTCCTGCTCCAATCGTGCCTCTTTGGCCTCCAGCCAGTTGGAGTAGTTGCCCTCATAGGGAATACCCCGGCCCCGGTCCAGCTCCAATATCCAGCCCGCGGCATTATCCAGAAAGTAGCGGTCGTGGGTGATGGCGACGACGGTGCCGGAGAAACTTTCCAGAAAGCGTTCAAGCCAGGCGACGGATTCGGCATCGAGGTGGTTGGTGGGTTCGTCCAGCAGCAGCAGATAGGGGTCGGACAGCAGAAGCCGGCAAAGGGCGCCACGTATGCGCTCGCCACCCGACAGGGTGGTGACATCCGCGTCCCAGGGTGGCAGTCGAAGCGCATTGGCGGCAATGTCCAGCCGGGTGTCCAGGTTGTGGGCGTCCATGGCCTGAATCACGTCCTCGAAGCGAGCCTGTTTTTTTGCCAGTTCGTCAAAGTCCGCATCGGGCTCAGCATAGGCCGCATACACGGCTTCCAGCCCCTGCAGGGCGTCTATTGCCTCCTGCACGCCTTCTTCCACGTTGCCCCGGACATCTTTGTCGGGGTTTAACTGAGGCTCCTGGGGTAGATAGCCGATGTTGATATCCGGTTGCGGCCGGGCCTCCCCCTGGATGTCGGTGTCGATCCCGGCCATGATCTTGAGCAGGGTGGATTTCCCCGCGCCGTTCAGCCCGAGCACGCCGATCTTGGCGCCAGGGAAAAATGACAGGGAGATATCCTTGAGAATCTCACGTTTGGGCGGGACGATTTTGCCCACGCGGTTCATCGTGTAGACGTATTGAGCACACATATGGCCACCAGAAGTAGGTGTTGTCGGAAATATCCGGGACACTGGCCCCGTTCAACTCTCATTCTAAACCAGTAGCGACATCAGGACGGCAAATAATGTGCCCCAGGGCTCAATAAAATGCCTTCCGGATGTTGGATTCCCAGTGGCATTGCGTTGGCAAAGGAAGTCCTGTTTCTTTTTTGGCCAGGTCGCCCAGCCCAGTCTGCGGCTTGGGGCCAACCATCTGTTCATCGAGTACACAACCCAGCATTGTTTCTTGCGGATGCAGTGTGTCCGTTGAGCCATCGTCCGTGGGCGGCCCCCATCCAATCGAACAAAATTGACAAGTGGTGAGGACTCCCGGCAAAGATTGCCCTTAAGGCTGTTTCCAACAGCCCCCGCAATGTTCAGCAGGCCGGGGCTGTTTTCCCCTTGTTTGTAGTAACCCCGCTTATCCCTCGCCCGGTCCATTTGGTCGTATTGGGCGTGAGCAGCGTGATCTGCGGGTGTAACTTACTTTCAGATAACCAAAATATAAGCATTACTAGGGGAATAAAAAGACATGAAATCACGGGCTTTCCTGAAAGCACCCATGGCTATGGGTGTTGCTCTTGCCATCTCATCCCAGTACACCGTCGCCCAGTCCGAACCCGACCAGATTTCCGGCAGTGAGTCTGAATCTGGCATGGAAGAGGTGATCGTCACCGGTATTCGCCAGAGTCTGCAGAAGTCCGCGGACATCAAGCGCGACAATGCCGGCGTTGTAGATGCCATCACCGCTGAAGATATCGGCGCCTTCCCGGACACCAACCTCGCTGAAGCCCTGCAGCGGGTAACCGGCGTGGCCATTGACAGGACCCGTGGCGAGGGTCAGTACGTCACGGTCCGGGGTTTTGGCCCGGCATTTAACCTGGTGACGCTGAACGGTCGCCAAATGCCCACTACCGGTGGTGACAGCCGCTCGTTTGATTTCAGTAACCTCGCTGTCGAGGGCATTTCCCGGGTTGAGGTGTACAAGAGCGGCAAAGCCGACGTGCCCACCGGTGGTATCGGCTCCACCATCAACATTGTGACCACCCGACCTTTGGAAAACCCCGGCTTCAACGCCACGATTGCAGCGTCAGCCATGCATGACACCTCAACCGAGAAGGGGGACGATTTCACCCCTGAAGTGTCCCTGCTGATATCCAACACTTTCCTCGATGACACCGTCGGTATCTCATTGAGTGCCGTGCGCCAGGAGCGCAACAACGGCGCCGCTACCGCAAGCGTCGGCGGTTGGCGCAGCTTTGCGGGTGACGTGGACAACTGCTGGTGCAGTGCGCGACCTTCCGAGTGGGGCGGTATTCCCTACGACCTGTCCACCCAGCAGAATCGGCCCACCAACCCCGATGAGCGCTATTCGGTGCCCCAGACCACTGGCTACGAGTTCGCAGAGTGGGATCGGGTGCGCACCAACGGCCAACTGACCCTGCAGTGGGCGCCTACAGACAACATCACTGCTACCGTGGACTACACCTATTCTGAGGTTGAGTTGGAGCGAACCTTCAGCAACTACTCGGCCTGGTACAACTTTGGTGGCCAGGAAACGGTCTGGGACGGCAACAACAGCAACGCCTCCCCTACGACTTACTCTGAATTCAACGGTGGCGCCGGGGACTTTGCTATGGGGGCGGGTAGTGACGCCACCGTCGCGGAGAACAAATCCCTGGGCTTCAATTTGGTCTGGGACGTGACCGATCGCCTGTCGCTGATGTTTGACTACCACGACTCCAGCGCCGAGCAGCGGCCCGATAGCCCCTATGGCAGTTCTTCCCTGCTGTCCATCGCTGCCTTCTCCCGTAACCAGACCACCACCTATTTCGACCGCGGTGAACTACCCGTGCTGTCCCTGGACCTGTCCAACCCGCTCAGTGCTGACGACATGATCGTCACGGGCAGTGTCTTCAGTAACGACTACGCCAAGATGGATATTGAGCAGGCGCGCCTGGGCGGTACCTTTGACTTTAACCCGGAAGGCGTGGTGAAAAGTATTGACTTCGGTGTTGAGTTCACCGAGGTGAATAACCGGTCTGCGGGCTCTGTGGTACAGCGCGATGCCTGGGGTGGGGTTTCCCAGCCCGGCGCTATTGCCGACCTGATGACCGAAGTCAATGCGGCGGGCCGCTTTGATGAGGTATCCGGGGGCAGTGATCCCGATCTCCAGACCCAGTACTTTGAGTACAACATGGTGGATGTGATCAACCGTACCGAGCAACTCATGGCCAGCGGTGATGCCACGACCTTCTTCGTCCCCGACATGGGGGATTGCGGTACCGGTCTGTGCGCGTCCAGTAACTACAGCTCGGATCGCCGTACTACCGAGGAGCAACTGGCAGCTTATTTGCAGGTAAATATGGGCTTTGATCTGGGCGCCATCCCGGTGGATATTCGCCTGGGTGTACGCTACGAGGACACCGATGTTGACTCCCAGGCTCTCGCGCCCAGCTATGAGCGCATCGACTGGGTGGGCGGTAATGAGTTCAGTGCAGTGCCCGGCAACGGCGACTTCACGGAGCTCAGCGGCAGCTACGATAACGTGCTGCCCAATCTCGATATCAAGGTCGGCCTGACCGATGACATTGTGGCTCGTTTCTCCTACAGCAAAACCATGACCCGTCCTAACTATCGTGACATTCAGGGCGGTCAGACCATAGACCAACTGCTGCGCATCGATGGCGGTAACGGCTCACGGGGCAACCCCAACCTGAAGCCCTTCGAGTCTGACAACATCGACCTTTCCTTCGAGTGGTACTACGCCGAGGCCAGCTATTTCTCCATCGGCTACTTCACCAAGGATGTAGAGAACTTCATCAGTTTCGCCGAATTCAACGAAACCCTGTTCGATTTGCCACACCCGGGCCAGGGTGCCTACGCAGACGAGGCGCGCGCAGCATTGGGCGCCTCCGCGACGTCAGGTGAGTTGTACGACTGGATTCTGGCGAACAAAGGGGGCTCTCCCGGAGTCGATACGGCCAACGGCACCATCACGGGTCAGCCTGGTGATGCCCTGGCCAATTTCGCGGTGATTGCCCCGATCAACCAGGACCAGGACACGGTCGATGGTTGGGAGGTCAATCTCCAGCACACCTTCGGCCAGAGCGGCTTCGGCTTCATCGCCAATGCTACCTTGGTGGAGTCGGATACCAGTTATGATGTGACGGACCTCTCCCAGCAGTTTGTGGTCGCGGGGATTGGTGACTCTGCCAACCTCATTGGTTTCTACGAAAATGACCGGTTCTCGATTCGGGTAGCCTACAACTGGCGGGATGATTTCCTGGCTGGTACCGGGCAGGCCAACGTGGGCGGAATACCCCCGACGTTTGTTGGAGAGTATTCACAGTGGGATATTGGTGCACAGTTCCATGCCACCGATAACCTGACCATCTTTGCTGACGCTATCAACATCACGGATGAGACCACCTATGTCTATGGCAGGAGCGATTCCCAGCCATTGTTCGTGGGTCAGCAGGGTGCCCGCTACAACGTGGGAGTGCGCTACACCTTCTGATCACAGCACCCATGCACGACAGGAAGCTGCCTTTGGCAGCTTTTTGTCGTTTAAAGAGCGCTAAACTTCAGCCAGGAAGAGATCGCGGATAACGGATAGATGGTGGCAACGCGAAAAGTCGTGATCGTAGGTGGCGGCACCGCCGGCTGGCTGGTGGCCGCTCGTCTGGGCGCCATGGCCGACCGCCGGTTTGACATCACCCTGGTGGAGTCGCCCGTGGTTGCGACGGTTGGGGTTGGCGAGGGCACATGGCCCTCCATGAAGTCGACCCTGCAGGCGATCGGGCTCAGTGAGCGGACATTGTTGCAGGCCTGTGATGCCAGCCTGAAACAGGGGACCCTGTTTCGTGGCTGGCGTACAGGTGCCGAAGATGACGTCTATTTGCATCCCTTTAGCCTGCCCCTGGAATATGCCGCTAGGAATCTGGCGGAGAGCTGGCGACGTGGTGGTATTGAAGAAGCCTTCCACGACCTGGTCACCCCCCAGGGCCTGATAGCCCAGGGACATCTCGCGCCCAAAACACTGGACACCCCCGAGTACGCGTTTGCGCTCAACTATGGCTATCACGTCGATGCCGTGAAGTTTGCCGGCCTGCTGCGGCAACACAGCGTCTCGCGTTTTTCGGTGCAGCACAGGGAGGCCCACATCACCGGGGTGGTATCGGGAGACGATGGCTTTTTGTCAGGCTTGGTGTTGGAGTCTGGCGAGACCCTGGAAGGGGACCTGTTCATTGATTGTTCGGGTCACAAGGGACTGCTGATCGCAGAGCACCTGGGGGCCGATTTTCACGATGTGTCCGATGTGCTGCCCAATAACCGGGCCGTGGTCACCCAGATTCCCTACCAGCAACCGGACCAGGAGATCCACTCCTGCACCCAGTCCACGGCCCAGCCCTGCGGCTGGATCTGGGATATCGGTCTCCAGTCCCGGCGTGGGGTGGGGTATGTTCATTGTGCGGAGTTTGTATCTGAGGCAGATGCAACCCAATCCCTACGCGACTATGCAGCCGCCAGTATCGGGCCGGAACGGGCTGCGGATTTGCCGGTGCGTACATTGAATTTCCGACCCGGATTCAGACCTACCCCCTGGATCAAAAACTGCGTCGCGGTGGGATTGTCCGCGGGGTTTATTGAGCCGTTGGAAGCGTCGGCCCTGGCCATGATTGAGCAGGCCACTGCTTCGCTGGTGGAATCCTTTCCCGCAGACCGTGATTTGATGGGCCCCTGCTCCCGGGCCTTCAACAGCAAGATGCAGATGCACTGGGCCAGTATTCAGGAGTTCCTGAAACTCCACTACGTGCTCAGTGCCCGGGATGATTCAGACTATTGGCGTAGCGCCAGCAGTGACAGCGGTGTCAGTCAGGCTCTCAGTGATAAATTGGCACTGTGGC
>JAAXJC010000181.1 GCA_012270045.1 Luminiphilus sp. | reverse complement strand
ATGGCGACCCCTATGGGGAACACCGGCGAGTGCGGCCCTGGACATTGAAGGAAATCCTCAATGGCGAAAAAGAGAGCGTGGGCAGCTTTTTGAGCGGCCATCCCATCCAGGAATACGACAGCGAGATACGAAAGTTTGCCCCTAAACGCATCCGTGATCTGCAGCCCGAGGGCGCCACAACGGTCGCCGGATTGATCGTTGACATCAGAACAATCAAGACCCAGCGCGGTGTGATGGCAGTCTTAAAACTTGATGACAACACGGGACAAATTGAATCGACTGTCTATGCTGAGGCGTATAATGAGCATAGGGAACTGCTGGTCAAGGACCGTATCGTGCTGCTGGAAGGACGGGTGCAAAGCGATGATTATTCCGGTGGGCTGTCCATGCGGGCCCGGGAAATCCGCTCGCTGGAGCAGGCGCGATCTGCAAGGGTCAGCGAAATTCGTCTGGAAGTCGACAACACGGGTCTGGACCGGGAGTTGCGACAGTTGTTGAAGGACGCGCTGATGACAGCGGGCGGCGGTGAGTGCCCGGTGACGGTAGATTATTCCCAGCCCCAGGGCAGCGCCAGGGTACGGCTGGGAGACCAGTGGCGGGTTCACCCCAGTGATGATTTGCTGGAACGCCTTCGCGGCACAGTTGGAGGGGATCATGTCGAGATCATTTACGATCGTTAGAGTCGTTATTGGCGCCCTTGTGCTGGCCTGCCTGGCTGGCTGTGAATCCGCTCCAGATTGCACCTTCACCGGCGAGGGCGACAAGGCGTACACCGCCGGCTGCCTGGTACTCCATGACAACGAACTGTTACTGGTCGAGGCGATGGGCAGTAAATGGGGTCCCCCCGGGGGCACCGTCCGTCCAAATGAATCGGCCCAATGCGGCGCCGAGCGAGAGACCTGGGAGGAAACCAACGTCGCGGTCTCTGTCCAGGAGCTGGCTCTGGCCTTCGATAACGGCTTTCATTTGTATTGGTGCACGCCGGTTGGCGCTCCAACTCCCGAGGTGCGTGCGCCCCTGGAGATTATGACTGTTGGATTTTTCCCGCCCGGTGATTTTGCCCAATTGAATTGGCGTTACCCTGACCAAGGCGCCGTGTTTTACAATATGGTGAAACAGAAAGCGGGACGCTGATTTATGTCAAACGATGCCATTGAGGCGGCCGTGTTTCGTCGCCTGATAGCTCATCTCGACAGTCGCAAAGACGTGCAAAATATCGATCTTATGCTGCTCGCGGGTTTTTGCAGGAACTGCCTGTCCAAGTGGTACGTTGCCGAGGCCGAGGCGCGGGGGCAAGCGGTTGACCTGGAGAGTGCCCGGCAGCAGGTCTACGGCATGCCCTACGCGCAATGGAAGGCTGAGTACCAGACCGAAGCCACGCCGGAGCAGAAGGCCGCCTTCGAGGCCCAGAGCAACTCAGGGTAATAATCCGATCGCAGTATCGAGGTCGACCACGTCGGCGTATTTGGCGTTCAGGTCGTACAGGTTACTCCGGTGGGCACTGCTGTTCCTGTCCCCGACAGCTTGCTCGGGAACAACCACCGGGAAACCATTCTGTAAGCCATCCACGACGGTGGCGCGAACGCAGCCGCTGGTGGTCAGGCCCGTCACCACCAGTGAATCTACTCCCAGTTCGACCAGTTGTTCCTGCAGGGACGTGCCGTGGAAGGAACTGGCATGTACTTTTTCAATGACAACGTCACTATCAATGATCGGCAGCTGTGGGTCGAACTCTATCCAGCGTGAGTCGGGGACCAGCAGTTCCAGGGCGGGCAGGCGATCCCTGAACACCCGAGCTTGGTTGTGGTGGCGGTATATGACGGTGGTCAGGAATATTGGGAGCTGGCGTTGGTGAAACTCATGCATCAAACGCACGTTTGCCGCCACCACGTCGGCGCACTCAGAGCCCAGGGCACAGTCGGGATTGGTAAAGCCCTTGACCACATCTACGACTACGAGTGCTGGCTTGGAGCCGAGGCCAAGTTGTTTACGCTCCAGTGTTCTGTCATTAGCCAAAATAAATCCCTCACCCTGGGATGCGAGCCAGCCGGACTCTAGCACCAGAATTCTAGTGCCGAAACAATGGGTCGTGATTAGAAAAGCCCGGCCTTGTTATTTCAAGGGCGTAGGCAGGGATAAAGCAAATTCACTGGGTTCAGCACCTTTTGGCCCTTGCAGGTCTCATGGCGGCAACTTCTTTTTTCCAGGGCAGCAAAGGTTCCAGTAGCATCGAGTGGCAGGTGGACATTCCTTGTGTGACACTGCTGCGTGGCGGCCAACTGCCATTGGGTTTGGTCTTTAGCTTGACGGCCTGTCCCCAATCCGTTGTCGCCCAAAGTGAATTGATGCATGCCTGCGGGGCGAAGGACAGCAGAGGGTTGTGGCAATGACGGAACAGATAGTGATTAAAGAGGTGGCCCCCAGGGATGGCCTGCAAGCGCAACCGAAGCACCTGACCCTTGAACAGCGACAGCAATTGGTTGAGAGCCTTGCGAGAACGGGCGTACCTGAACTGGAAATTGGTAGCTTCGTATCACCCAAGGCCGTTCCGCAAATGGCCGGCACCGGTGTGCTGGCAGCGCAACTGCCTGATATGCCGGTGGCGTATTCAGTGCTTGTGCCCAATATGAAGGGCTACGATCTGGCTTTGGCTGCGGGTATGCGCAGCTTTGCCATTGCAATTTCCGCCACCGAACAAATGAATCAGAACAATATCAGGAAGGGCCTGGAAGATACTTTCCTCATGGCTGAGGACATCCTGGGCCGTGCCGCGCAGGATGGGGTGGATATTCACGTTTATCTGGCGGTGTCTTTTGTCTGCCCCTATGAAGGACCGGTAGCGCCAGAGACGGTACTGGCCCAGGCCGAGCGCTTGATGCGTTGCTCCCCCGCGCGACTGATGATTGCAGATACCATAGGTGCCGCACACCCCAAGCAGGTCGGTGAACTGATGAGCGAGCTGGTTTCTCGTTATGGTCACGAGGGGCTGGGTTGTCATTTCCACGATACCCGGGCGATGGCGATTGCCAATGTTTATGCCGCTATTGAGTCGGGCATCCGGCAGTTTGACAGCTCCGCGGGCGGTCTCGGTGGCTGCCCCTTTGCTCCGGGTGCCAAAGGTAATGTGGCCACCGAGGACGTGGTGTTGCTCTGTGAATCCATGGGTTTTAGCACAGGTGTGGACATGCCCGCCCTGCTGGAGTCGGTCGCCTTGCTGGGTGACTTTATCGGCACGCCCCAGGGTGGGCGAAGTCACTACTGGCTGACCAGGGACAGTGCCTGATTCGCGCTGATGAAGGTTTCAGAGGCCATATCGGGTCGGCAGAGTATCCGGGCATTCGACGGTGAACGGCCTGTAGCCAGGGAAACCATTCTGGAGATCCTGTCCACAGCCGGCCGGGCGCCATCCGGGTCCAATATCCAGCCATGGCATGTGTATGTGGTCAGCGGCGAGATCAAAGAACAGATCACCCGGGTGTGCTCGGAACGCTATCTGTCCGGTGACGAGGGCGATGCCGAGTATCACTATTACCCCCGGGTGTGGCGGGAGCCCTACATTGGACGCCGGCGCCAGACCGGTTTTGGATTGTATGGTTTGCTGGGTATCGAGAAAAAAGACACGGCAGCCGTGCAGGCTTACAGGGTCAGGAACTATCAGTTTTTTGACGCGCCGGTGGGCCTGTTCTTCACCATTGACCGGGATATGGAACTGGGCAGCTGGCTCGATTACGGTATGTTCCTGCAGAGTGTCATGCTCAGCTTACGGGAGCTGGGCCTGGAGAGCTGCGCCCAGCAGGCCTTCTGCCCGTACCATGACGACATCATGCCGCTACTGGGTGCACCGGAAGATCAGATGATGGTGTGTGGCATGTCCCTGGGATACCCCCAGCGGGATGCCCTGATCAATAGCTATCGGACCCAGCGTCTGGAGGCCAGGGATTTCACCCGCTTTGTAGACGACTGAGCATTATCCAGCCCGGGCAACCATTTGCTTGGCGATAATCATGCGCTGAATCTCGTTCGTTCCCTCGCCGATACACAGTAGCGGCGCGTCCCGGTAAAAACGTTCGATTTCATAGTCGGGTGAATAGCTGTAGCCGCCGAAGACACGCATGGCGTCCAGGCTGTTCTGTACCGCCGCTTCTGAGGCGAAAAACTTTGCCTGCCCCGCTTCCAGGTCGCAGCGCTCCCCGCGGTCGAATTTACTTGCCGCCTGCTCCACCAACAGTGCAGCGGCGGCGGCGCGGGTCGACATTTCTGCCAGTTTCAGCTGGATGGCCTGGTGTTCCGCGATGGACTTGCCAAAGGTTTTGCGCTCCATGGCGTAGGCCAGTGCCATATCGGTTGCGCCTTTGGCCATACCCGCCCCCCTGGCCGCAATATTGATGCGCCCCAGTTCCAAGCCGCCGGCAATCTGCTGGAAGCCCCGGCCTTCCTCGCCACCGATTAGGTTGTCCCGGGAAACGCTGAAGTCTTCGAATATCAATTCGGCGCTGTCGATCGCTCGATAGCCCAGTTTCTTAAGCTTCTTGCCCACCGAGAATCCGGGGCCCTTTTCACAAAGGAACAGGGACATGCCACGGTGCCGAGGCTCCGCCGCGGGATCGGTTTTGGTCAGCACGGCCAGGCAGTTGCCCTGAATACCGTTGGTAATCCAGGTTTTGGTGCCATTCAACAAGTAGCGATCGCCGTCCTGCCTGGCTGTTAAACGGATGCCCTGCAGGTCAGACCCGGCATCGGGTTCCGTGAGGCCAATACCGCCCCGCAATTCCCCGCTGGCAAACTTGGGCAAAAAGTATTCTTTCTGGGCCTCGGTACCACCCCGCTCAACACAGTTGGCCATGATCAGGTGCGAATTGAAAATGCCAGAGGGAGCCATCCACACCTGGCAGATTCTCGAAACCATCCGGGCGTAGGTTGTGGCGCTCAGTCCCAGGCCACCGTATTGCTCGCCGATGGTGGCGCCGAACAAGCCCAGGGCTTTCATCTGCTCCACCAATTCGGCCGGGTATTCATCCGCCTGGTCGAATTCCTTCGCGATGGGGCGGAGCTCCTGTTCCACCCACTTATCAATGGTGGCAAGGATTTGCTGTTCGGTGTCTTGATCTGTGGCCATGGTAATTCTCGGTTTGCTGGTCGCGGCTTATGCTGCGTCGGGTGCGTGCTTTTTGGGCACCAGTATTTGCCGTTCAAACACGCAGACCTCAACACCTTCCTGGTTAACTCCCCGTGTCAGCACGGTGACAATGCCGGCGTTCGGGCGGCTTTTGGATTCGCGCTTGGCAAGGACTTCCGTGTTGGCATATAGGGTGTCGCCCGGGAACACGGGCTTGGTGAGCTTGATATCCCGCCAGCCAAGGTTGGCAATGGCCTTTGCGCTCACGTCCGAGACGCTCATGCCCACGATAATGGCGACGGTCAGGGGGCTGGCTACAAGCGGCCTGCCGAATTCAGTCTCGGCAGCATATTCTTCGTCGAAGTGAAGCGGGTGGGTATTCATGGTCAGCAGGGTGAACCAGGCGTTGTCCTGCTGGGAAATGGTGCGGCCCGGTAAGTGTTGATAAACCTCACCGACATTGAAGTCGTCAAAATATCGACCCGGCATGGCTGCGTATTTCTCGGTCACCGATTGTTTACTCACCTCAATCACCTCCTTTGGGCGTGGGTTCCCGGCTGCTCCTGAACCCAACACCATAGCGATGGCAAAACCTGTAAAATGTTCGGACAATTCGGTCAGGGTAACAAGAATAGCCATGTCTCCCAATCCACAACCTTTAAAATCTGGCGGGGATCGGCCGCTCTATCGGCAGATTTCTGACACCCTTCTCGCTGGTATCCGGGATGGGCTATTTCCCGTGGGAACGCTGCTACCGGGCGAACTCGACTTGATTGGCCGCTATGGCACCAGCCGGCATACCGTACGAGAAGCACTGCGGGTGCTTGAGGACATGGGTATTGTCAAACGTGAGCGAGGCCGGGGTACCTTGGTTATCTCCACCGAGGCCCGGCCCGCTTTTGTGCAGTCGGTAAAGGATCCAAGGGAGTTATTCAGTTACCCCAAGAACAGCAAGTTCCGGGTTTTGTCCGAGGGAAAAATCGGCGATAACGATGTGTGGCCCAGCAAAATGGGGTCCGATATCAGTGAACAGTGGGCGCGTATCTCGGGCCTCAGGACCCTCTCCGATGGCCGCCCCTTTTGCTGGACCGATGTTTTTGTGCTGCCGGCCTACGCCGACATAGCCGAACAACTGGATGTGCGGGGCGCTCCGGTCTACGAGCAGATCGCCGAGAAATATGGCGAGACAGTCGAGAAGATCAGCCTGGAGATCTGTGCGGGCCTGCTCACCGGTTCCCGCGCCGACGCCCTGGAGGTGCCGGATGGAACTCCCTCCCTGGTGCTATACCGCCGCTATTGCGGCAATGGTGGACGCCTGTTCGAGGTATCGGTGACCGAACATCCTGCTGACACGTTCAGTTACGCCCTCGAATTCAATCGTGGATGGCAGGCCGCCGAGCACTGGTCCTGGAGCAAATAATCATGTCCCGTCGCGAGATGGTTGCAACCCGTAGCTTTCTGTTCACGCCGGCCAATCACCCCCGCAGGGTTGCCAAGGTCTTCCACGTTGGGGCTGACGCCGTCATATTGGATCTGGAGGATGCGGTTGCAGTCGCCGAGAAAGAGGCGGCCAGGTCTGATGTGGTGGCGGCGTTCAGGAGCGCCGAGCACAACTGCCTGCATTACGTGCGCATCAATGGCGTGGACACCGGCTTATGGGAGCAGGATCTCAGGGCGACGGTGGGGCCCTGGCTCGATGGTATCGTGCTCCCCAAGGTCGAGTCCGCGGACGCGTTGTTGGCCGTCGACTCTGTGTTGGCCACCGTCGAAGCCGAACAGGGATTGCAATCGGGCAGCCTGGACCTGCTGCCGATCATAGAGACGGCGCGAGGTGTGGAGGCTGCGGCGGACATTGCGACCGCGGGCTCCAGAATTCGCCGCTTTGCCTTTGGCGGTGGTGACTACACGCTGGATCTTGATTATGAGTGGAGCGCCGATGAAGAGGTGCTCAACTATGCGAGGGCCAGGTTGTCCCACGCCTCGCGCCTGGGTGATCTGTTACCGCCCATCGATACCGTGGTCCTGCAGATCAACGATGACGAGCGCTTTACCCAGTCCGCCGCCCGCGGACGAAAATTCGGTTTTGGTGGCAAGCTCTGTATTCATCCCAGCCAGGTGCCCCTGACCCACGCTGTGTTCTCGCCATCAAGCGCCGAAATTGACCATGCCCGTGCCGTTGTCGCGGCCTTTGAAGAGGCCGAGGCCAAGGGCTCCGCCTCCATTCAATTGGACGGCTATTTTATCGACTATCCCATTGTCTATAAGAGCCAGCGTATTCTGGCACTGGCAGCCCTGTTGGAGCTTTCCTAGTCCCCGGGCCTTCCCTATAATGTCCGGACATTTAGGGAGGCACAGTGAGCGAACCCCAGGTAAGTAACAGGCCCTTGAGCCTTGAAATAGCCCGGTCGAGTCTGGCCGTAGACTTGGCCAGCGTCCCGCCAGAGGTGGTGGACTATGCAAAACTTTGCATTGCCGATGCCCTGGGTATCGGCTTTGCGTCCCACCACTATGACTTCAGCAGTCGCGCGGTGGCTGGCGTACGCGCCATGGCTGCTCTCGGTCCAGCGGTGGTCATTGGTCTGGATGATGGGCTTAGTCCCAGGGACGCCGCCCTGCTCAACGGTACCCTGGTTCATGGGTTGGATTTCGACGACACCCATTTGGGCTCGGTGGTGCATTGCTCCGCCAGTGCCGTCCCCACGGCCCTGGCCCTGGCATCGGAAACCGATGTCTCCGGCACCTCATTTTTGCTGGCGGTGCTGATCGCAACGGAAATCGATGCTCGACTGGGGAGCGCCGCGGGTGGCACGTTTCAACAGTTAGGTTTCCATCCCACCGGGCTGGTGGGTATTTTTGGCGCGACGGTGGCGGCGGTTCGGCTACTGGGTGGTACTGTCCAGGACATGGTTCGGGCCCAGGGCATCGCCCTGAGTATGACCGGGGGCAGTATGGCCTTTCTTGAGGCCGGTACCTGGACCAAAAGGTTGCATCCCGGTTGGGCGGCCCAATCAGCGCTGGCGGCGGCGAAACTGGCGATGGCCGGGTTTGACGCGCCCCAGGAAGCCTATTCGGGACGCCACGGCTTCTACGCCCTGTACACCCGGGCAGCCGAAAATGCCGATAAGGTGGAATGGGACGATGCGTTCCGTGAATTTGCGATCGCCTCTGTAGCGATCAAGCCCTATCCCATCTGCCATTTCAATCATGCACCAGTGGACGCCGCCCTGACACTGGCGAGCAACCATGGTATCGGTCACCATGACATTGAAGAGGTTAGCGTTGCCCTCCATGAGCGCCAACTGGCAGTGGTGGCGGAACCCCCGCACAGGAAGCGCAGACCGGGCAGCGAGTACGATGAAAAATTTAGCGCGCCCTACGCTGTGG
>JAAXJC010000028.1 GCA_012270045.1 Luminiphilus sp. | reverse complement strand
GAATCATCCAGGGGGATATTGCCGATATCCAGTGTTCCCCCGTTGGGTCCTGTACCCCTGTCGTTGATCATGGCCACGGCCCAATCGATGATGGTCAGCGTTCTCAGGCCAAGAAAATCAAACTTAACCAGCCCCGCCTCTTCAACATCGTTCTTGTCATATTGGGTGACCAGCCCCCCGCCGTCCTCGTCACAGTACAGAGGTGAAAAGTCGGTCAATTGCGAAGGGGCGATCACCACCCCTCCCGCATGCTTACCGACGTTACGGGTAACGCCCTCGAGCTGTATCGCCATGTCCCAAATTTCCTGGGCGGAACTGTCCTCGGAGAGCAACTGCCCCAGTGCCTCCTCCTGTTCCAGGGCCTTCTCGAGGGTCATACCCACCTCGAAGGGAATCAATTTGGACATTTTGTCCGCCAGGCCGTAGGGCTTGTCCTGGACCCGCGCGACGTCACGGACGACCGCCTTCGCGGCCATGGTGCCAAATGTGATGATTTGGGACACCGCCTCCCGCCCATAGGTCTCCGCAACGTACTCGATCACCTCGTCCCGGCGATCCATGCAGAAATCAACATCGAAGTCCGGCATCGATACCCGCTGGGGGTTCAGGAACCGCTCAAACAGCAGGTCGTAGGTCAGCGGGTCAAGGTCAGTAATCTCAAGGGCGTAGGCCACCAGGGAACCGGCGCCCGAACCCCGACCCGGACCAACAGGAATCCCCTGCTGTTTACCCCACCGGATGAAATCCATCACCACCAGGAAATAACCGGGAAAGCCCATTTCATTGATAACGCCCAATTCATAGTCCAGGCGCTCGCGATAACGCTGGACGGTCTCTGCCGCAACCACATTCGTCTGTTTCAGGCGGTGTACCAGGCCCTCATGGGATACCTGACTCAGATAGTCCTCTATGGCTGTGCCCTCGGGGACCGGGAAATCAGGCAGACTCGCCTCTCCCAGGGGTATGGTGACCGAACATCGCCGGGCTATCTCCACGGTGTTGGCGATGGCCTCGGGCAAATCGCTGAACAGGTCAATCATTTCTTCACACGAGCGCAGATATTGCTGGTCGGAGTACAGCCGCGGCCGCCGGGGGTCATCCAGGGTGCGCCCGTCGCCAATACACACTCGGGCCTCATGGGCCTCGAACTCGTGGGCCGCAATGAAACGCACATCGTTGGTCGCTACCACCGGGCAACCCGTCTCCGCAGCCAACTCGACCACGGCATGCAGGTAGTCCTCCTCGCCGGGCCGGCCTGTGCGATGCACCTCGAGGTAAAAGCGGTCGGAAAACGTCGTCATCCACTGCTGCAGTGCCGCCCTGGCCTCCTGCGTGTGCCCGTTGGCAAGCAACTGGCCTATCTCGCCGTAACAACCCCCCGACAGGGCCAGCACTCCCGCGGCGTGCTCATCGAGCCATTCCCGGGCCACCCTGGGGGAACCGTGGTACTGACCCTCTCGCCAGGCTCGGGAAATCAACAGGGTCAGGTTCCGGTAGCCGGAATCGTCCATGGCCAGCAGACAGACTGGTTTGGGCCGGTCTCGGTCCTCGGGATCTTCCACCCAAAGGTCGACCCCGACCAGCAGTTTCAGCCCCTCGCGTTGGGCGGCTTTATAGGCCTTGATCAGGCCGTAAAAATTAGTCGCATCGGTCACAGCGACCGCAGGCATACCCAGCTCAGCCACTTCACTCATCAGCTGGGGAACTCTCACCAGGCCATCGACCAGGGAAAACTCGGTGTGCAGACGCAGGTGGACAAACTCGTTCATGTGAGCACGCTAGCTGAGGTTGGCTGGAGCAAGCAAGCGCCGGACGGGCGCAAAGCTTTTTCGATGCAGTGGCGTTGCACCCAGCGCCGCCAGAGCCGCCATGTGCTCCCTGGTCGGATAACCCTTGTGCCGGGCAAACCCGTAGCCGGGATACTGACTGTCATAGGCCGCCATCTCGCTGTCCCGCTGCACCTTGGCAAGAATGGACGCCGCCGCGATGGCGGGCTCCAGGGCATCGCCGCCGATGACCGCCTGAGCTTCGTAGGACCACCGTGGCAGGTGGTTACCATCCACCAGGACCAGATCGGGCTGCTGCGCCAGCGCGGTGACGGCCCGGTGCATGGCGAGCAGTGAGGCCTGGAGAATATTCAGGGAGTCAATTTCATCAACCGATGCCCTGGCAATACTCCAGCCCCGGGCTGACTCCTTGATAGCCTCCGCCAGTTGCTCCCGGCGCCTGGCAGTGAGTTTTTTTGAATCGGTGACCCCTTCGGGGACGTCATCTCCAAGGATCACCGCGGCGGCCACCACATCACCCGCCAGAGGCCCCCTACCGACTTCATCGACCCCGGCAATACAGCGGTAGCGCCCTCGGTTTTCCACGCCGGAGAACAGATCAGGCACCGCGGCCCCCGGTCAAAGACTCGATGGCATCGGCAGCCCGGCCGGCAAATCCCCCGCCAATCTGGGCCGCCAACTCCTCAAAAACAGGCAGCTGGGTCTCATTACCACGGGCCAGCACCGCCTCAACCTGCTGGGCAAGCATTTCGGGTGCAGCGGCCTCCTGTAGAAGTTCCGGCACCACCTGTCGACCCGCAAGCACATTGGGCAGGCCCACGAAAGGGGTGACTGCCATGCGGGACAGTATTTGCCAGGACAGCCAGGGCATGCGGTAGGCAATGACCATGGGGCGCCGCAATAACATGGCCTCCAACGTCGCGGTCCCGGACGCCAGCAGCACGGCATCGCTGGCACACATGACTTCACGGCCGCTGCCCAGGGTAAGGGTCACCGGCAAATCAAAGCCCCGAAGTGCCGACCTGATCTGCTCCATCCGCGCCTCATTGGCCGCAGGAATAAGGAAGCGCAGGTGCTTGTGGCGCCCCGCGAGTCGTACCATGGTATCGGCGTACACCGGCATCAGGGCGGCAACTTCCCCGGCCCGGCTACCGGGCAGCACTGCCAATACGGAATCCGAGGGCTGCAAACCCGTCTCCGCTCGGATGGTGTCCCTGGGGGCCATTAAAGCCAGTTCCTCTATGAGGGGATGCCCCACACAGACGGCGGGCACGCCCGCGTCCCGGTAAAAGCCAGGCTCGAAGGGCAGCAGGCACAGCATCAGATCAACAGCCCGGGCAATTTTATGAACACGCCCGGGGCGCCAGGCCCAAACGGAAGGGCTCACCAGATGGGCGGTTTTAACCCCACCGGCTTTTAACTTCGCCTCCAGCGCCAGATTGAAGTCGGGGCTGTCGATGCCAAGAAACAGGTCGGGTTGCCATTCGGCCTGCGCCCGGAAAACCTGCCGCCGGACCCGCAACAATTCCGGCAGCCGCTTCAGGGGGTCAACGATACCGAACACGGCAAGTCGGTCCATGGGGTGCAGGGTCTGCAAGCCCTGGGCGGCAAGCCGTTCACCACCGATACCCTGGAGTTCCAGTCGACCGTGTCGGCTGCTCAGCTCAGCGGCTACTGCGGCTCCCAGAATGTCGCCGGAGGCCTCCCCCGCGAGCACCCCCAGGCGCATGACGTCGGTACCGGTTGTCAGCGGACAATCCCACGCTCTGAACTGAGCAGACTATCGATCAGCGCCTGGATCGCCGGCGTCTCTTTCACCATGCCCTCCAAGCGCTGCAATGCCGCGTCCAGGGTCAGCCCCTGGCGGTAGACAATCTTGTAGGCCCGGCGCAGCTCGGCAATTGTATGATTCTCGAAACCCCGCCGACGCAAACCCTCGGCATTGATGGTCTTCGCCTCAGCGGGACTTCCCGCCACCGTGACATAGGCCGGTACGTCCTTGCCGATTCCGGTGCCCATACCGCTGAAGCTGTGCGCGCCAATCTTGCAAAACTGATGGACCAGGGTGTAGCCGCTCAGTATCGCCCAGTCACCCACGATCACGTGCCCCGCCAATGCGGTGTTGTTGACCAGAATGGTGTGATCACCGACGACGCTGTCATGGCCAATATGCACATAGGCCATAATGAGGTTGTGATCGCCGATTTGGGTTATACCCCGATCCTGTACCGTGCCCCGGTGTATGGTGACGTTCTCACGGATAATATTGTCATTGCCAATAATCAGCTCGGTCGGCTCATCCCGATACTTGAGGTCGGGTGTCGCCTCCCCGACGGTGCTGAATTGGTAGATGTGATTGCGTTCGCCAATACGGGTAGGGCCCCGGATGATGACGTGGGGCTCGATGACAGTATCTGCAGCGATGCTGACTTCCGGTCCAATGACCGAGTAGGGCCCAACCGTCACCCCCTCTGCGATGCTGGCCTGTGGGTCAATGATGGCGGTCGGGTGAATCACAACTTATCGATTTGCGCAGAGAATGGTGGCTGCGGCACACAGTGCCCCGTCAACTTCCGCCCGGACTTCAAATTTCCAGATACCTCGCCGCTCACTGATAATTTTCGCGAACAGCTCGACCCTGTCTCCCGGCACACAGGGACGCTTGAAGCGCAGTCCGTCAACGCCGACCAAATAGTAGATTGCCCCATCGCTGGGCTTTTTACCCATGGTCTTGAAACCCAGAAGGCCCGCGGCCTGTGCCATCGCTTCTACAAGCAAAACCCCGGGGAAAACCGGTTCATCGGGAAAATGTCCGTCGAAGAAAGGCTCATTGATGCTCAGGTTTTTATAGGCGTGGATGGATTCACCCAACTCCAGCGCCACGACACGGTCAACCAGCAGAAACGGGTAGCGGTGGGGCAAATGCTCCCTGATATCGGCGATATCCATAATCATGGCTGCTCCTTGTCCGGATCCGCGTCTGCCAGCTGTTTCTCAAGTGCGGCCACCCTACGCGCCAACGTGGCCAACTGTTCAAAGCGGACAGCGTTCTTACTCCAGTCCCGATAGGGTTGGATCGGGGTGCCCGATGCATATAAACCGGGCTCCTCCAGGGATTTACTCACCCGCCCCTGGCCATTGACATGAACGTTGTCGACAATGCGGAGGTGGTCACCGACACCGACCATGCCGGCGAGGGTGCAGTCCTTGCCGATGACAGTGCTGCCACCAATGCCGGTACAGGCCGCCATACCGGTGCGGGCGCCCACGGTAACGTTATGTCCGATATGCACCTGATCATCGATGATGACGTTATCCTCCAGCACCGTATCATCCAGGGCGCCTCTATCAATGGTAGTGCTGGCACCGATCTCCACCCTGTCGCCGAGGCGAACACCCCCCATCTGGATAATTTTGACCCAACCATCGTCTTTGCTGGGGGCAAAGCCGAAGCCATCCGCGCCAATTGTGGCGTTGCCGTGTATCACGCAGTCCTCACCAACAACCACATCGTGGTAGATCACAGCGTTGGGATAGATGCGGGTGCCCTTGCCGATACGGGACTGGTGGCCAAGGTAGACTCCGGCACCGATAACCGCGCCATCGCCAATGACAACCCCTTCCTCCAGGACGGCGTGGGGCCCAATACTGACAGCAGAACCCAGCTGCGCTGATGGATGCACTACTGCGGTCGGGTGAACGCTGCCCGTACCCGGTGGCCGGTTATCGAACAGCTGGGTTACCCTGGCGAAAGTTAGGTAGGGATCATCGCTGAGCAGGGTCGGCCCGGACCAATGGTCCACCCATTCATCCCGAAGAATGAGCGCAGCGGCCTGGGTCTCGGCCACCATCGGCAAATGATTTTTGCCGACAACAAAACTGAGCTGCTCTGCATCTGCAGTGGTCAAGGGCGCTACGCCCCTCACCACCGTTTCGGGTTGCCCCCGAAACTCGAGACCCAGTCGCTCCGCTATGTCACCCAGCTTCAGCAAGGTAAACGGGTTTCACTCGTCAGCGGGTAACTGATTGAGCTTGTCGGTCACCTTGGCCGTGATGCTGTAGCCCAAATCAGCGTGAATGACGGTCTGCTGCTGCAGCAACAGCCCAATACCTTCAGTGGTAATGATATCGCTCAGTACCTGTCGGGCCTTGGGTGCCAATTCCTGGAAAACAAGCTGGGCGTTCTGCTGCTGCATGCTCTGCAATTTTTTGGCCACGTACTCCAGATCGGAATTCTTGCTGGCCATCTTCTGCCGGGCAGCCACCATCTGGTCTTCACTCATGGCCGCCTGATCGCGCTGGAAGTCCTGCACCAACTGATCGAGCTCCTTGCGCAGGTTCTCAAACTCTTCCTTGTCGCTGGTGAAATCCTCATTTTTCTCAAATTCCGCCAGACGCTGCTGGGCGAGATCCGTCTGCAGAATCGCCTCCTCAAGATTGACCACCGCTATCTTGCCCTGGGCCAACGCCAAACCGGGCAGCGCTATCAGCACCAGAGACAACAGAAATGTATTTAATGGCTTCACGGCAAAACTCCCTTCACAAAACTTGAAAATTAAAAACTTCTACCCAGGGTGAACTGGAACACTTCCCGCTCATCAATCTCGCTGGCGTTGAGCGGTTTCGCCAGGCTGAAGGTCAGCGGGCCGAAACCGGACAACCAGGTAACACCCACGCCCACTGAGTAACGCAGCTCCCCGGCATCAATGTCGAAACAGTTGACCTGATTACTGCGGCAATTGGTATTGAAAACATTACCAATATCAAAGAAAAATGCCGACCGCAGTGAACTTCTGTCCTTGATGAACGGCATGGGGAACAGCAACTCGGCGCTGCCCTCGGCCAGGACGTTGCCACCGAAGGGGTCGGGGCGACTGGCAATGGGTTGCACCACTATTTTGCCCGTTGCGGGATCGACCACGTAGCCAAAATCACGTCCGGTCGGGCCGCCTATCTGGGTCGGATTGCCGTTTTCATCAATCTGCGTGATCGGCGAACTGGATGAGTAAGTGACGGGAGGCGTGCTGCGGGGACCGAGCGTATTGGCTTCGTAGCCCCGTACGGAACCAAAGCCACCGGCAAAGAAGTGCTCGTAAAACGGCAGCTCACTGGTATCACCGTAACCCCCCCCATAACCCAGTTCACCACGGAAGTGCAAAGTAAACTCACGGTACAGCGGCAGGTAAATCTCTCCGCGGTAGGTCAATTTGTAGAACTCCAGGTCCGAGAACGGCATGGAGACTTCCAGGGCCACCGACTGGGATACACCCCGGGTCGCCAGCTGACCCCGGTTCAGGGTCGACTGCAGCCAGGAACCCGTGACAGTCCAGTTCAGGTACTCGTCTCCATTCAGGTCCAGGAACCCCAACTGGTCGGGAATGGTCAGGGCTGTAATAGGCAGTTCGCTGATCGGCCGGAGCACCTCCGCCGCAGCATAGGTGCCGTCCGCCTGCAGGGTGCTCTCGTACCAGTTCTCTACAAACGGGTCCAGACGGGGACTGGCCTTGATTTCCTGAACCGCAAACTGACCGGCAGTAATTTTGGTGTCGGCCACACCAAAGGAAAATCCAAGGCGCTGGGTTTCACTGATGGGATAGCCAAAATTCATGTTGGCACCCACGGTGTCTGTGGTGTAACTGGCGACATTAATCTCGGAAAGATCAGTCTTGCGGTAGAACACGCTGAAGCCGCGACTGACCCCGTCCTCGGTAAAATAGGGATTGGTGTAGTTGAGGCTGATGACATCCTGGTACCGGGATGAATTCAGGCTGATACCCACCCGCTTGCCGGTACCCAGAAAGTTGTTCTGCTGCAGGTTCAGGCCGAGAATCAAACCCGCGTCCTGGGCGTAACCAATACTCCCGCCAATGGAGCCAAAGGACTGCTCCTCAACGGTATAGTCAACGTCAATCAGGTCGTCGTGACCGGCCACTTCGTTGGTTTCGACTTCCACCGTCTTGAAGAACCCCAGACGCTGCAAACGCACCCTGCCCTGCTCAATGGCGGCAGCCGAGGCTGGCGCTGATTCCATTTGGCGCATTTCCCTGCGCAGCACGTCGTCCGCCGTATCGAGGTTGCCATTAAAATCTATGCGTCGCACGTAGGTCCGTTTACCCGGATCAACGAAGAACTTGATTTTGACCTTACCGTCGTCCTCGACTTCAGGAATGCCCGTAACCGTGGCGAAGTTGTACCCCTCATTACCCAAACGACGGGTCAGGTATTCCTCGGTAGTGGTCACCAGGGTTTGCGAATAGACCTGCCCTTCCCTGACTAACAGGAAACGCTCCAGGTCAGACTCGGGTAGCACCAGGTCGCCGGAGAGCCCCACCTCGCTGACGGTGAAGCGATCACCCTCGGTAATGTTGGCGGTGATGTAAACCGCTTCCATGTCAGGGGATATGGCTATCTGGGTTGAATCAATGTTGAACTCGAGATAACCCCGGTCCAGGTAGTAGGAACTCAGGGCCTCAAGATCGGAGGTCAGTTTTTCCTTGGAATACTTGTCGTCACTGGTAAAGAAAGAAAACCAGCCCGTGGTCTTGAGTTCGAATACGTCCCTCAATTCCTCGTCGTCGTAAATGGTGTTACCCACCACATTGATGTGTTTGATCGATGCCACCGTGCCCTCGTTGACATCGATGGCGATTGACACCCTGTTCCTGGGCTCGGGAATAACCTCCGCCTCAATTCGCGCGTCGTATCGTCCCTGCAGTACATACTGGCGCTGGAGCTCCAGTTGCATCCCCTCCAGGGTAGAGCGTTGAAACACATTGCCAACGGACAATCCAGCGCCCTTGAGGCCGTCCAGTAACGCCTCAGTTTCAATGGCTTTATTGCCGTCAATGGTGATTTCGCTAATGCTGGGCCGCTCGGCTACCGTAACCACCAACACCGAGCCGTCCCGCCCGATGGAGATATCGTCGAAGTTCCCGGTTGCAAACAGGTTTTTTGCCGCTGCCCTGATGGCATAGGTATCGGCGACATCGCCCACCCCAACGGGCAAGGCTGCAAAAACACTTCCAGGAGAAATACGCTGCAGTCCCTCGACCCGAATGTCGCTGATTGTGAACGCCTCGGACTGGGCCCGGGACTGTAGCGGCAGGCACAGCAATACCGCGACCATCACTAACAGCAGCAATCGCCCTGCCGGATTATGGATATCAATAGGGTGCATCAGAGGGTTTCTTCTCCACGATAACCCACGCCAGGGGGCAAACAGGGTACTAAAGCCATACACGGTACCGAACCGGGTTGGGTACCCCAGCAAGCTCCGGGAACCATCCTCAGAGCCTGCTGAAATCATTATACAGGGCAAAAGCCATCAGACTCATCACCATTATTAGTCCCATTTGATAGCCCAGCCCCTGAACCCGCTCCGGCACAGGGCGACCAGTCAGGGCCTCAATCAGGTAAAACAGCAGGTGCCCCCCGTCCAGTACCGGGATAGGCAACAGATTCAGGGCGCCCAGGGAGATGCTCAGCAAAGCCAGGAAGCCCAGCCAGGACTGCCAGCCCGATTCAGCCGAGGAAGCCGCCACCTGGGCAATGGTGATGGGTCCGGACAGATTGGCGGTGGAAATCAAGCCCTGAATCATTTTGACAATCGACTCGAAGGTAAACAGCACCAAATCGAGGGTCCTCTGTAATGCGGCCAGCAGAGCCTCAACGGGCCCTCTTTCGAAATTGCGCAGGCTGGATTCGGGTATTTCCGGGGGCCTGACCGCCATCCCGACACTGCCAATGACCTCCCCCTCGGCTACCTTCCGCGCCGTGGTCACCGACAATTGCCGCTGCACACCTTCCCTCGCCACCACCACTTCCAGAGTCTGCCCGGGCCGGGCGCGAACGTAATCAACCCAATCAGACCACAGGGGCATGGCCGTTCCGTCAGCGCTCATTACCCGATCCCCCGGCAGAAATCCGGCGGCCTCAGCGGGTTCGCCGGCAACAACGCTGTCCACAATGGGTAACAGAGGCGGGAATTCGAGCTCAATGCCCAAACCCAGAATGGGGTTGGGCACTTCCGAGCCCGCAAGCCAGCGGTCTATCGGGGCATTGGACCGGTATTCCACATCGGAGCCGGGGTACCTGACCGCCAGTTCGATATATCCGGTATCCCCCAGTCGCTCCAGTAACCTGAAGCTGAGGGCGTTGACCGTAGGCGTGGCGCGTCCATCGACCTCGGTGATTTCCTGGCCCGGTTCCACACCGGCGAAGTAGGCCGGTGACTCGGGTACGACGCTGTCCACGACCGGCACCAATCCCCGCTCACCGCTCAGAAACAGGCCCCAAAACACCAGGATAGCCAGTAAAAAGTTGGCCACTGGGCCTGCACTCACTATGGCAATCCGGTTCCAAACAGGTTGCCGATTGAAAGCCCTGTGCGCCTCGCTGGGATCCACATTCCCCTCGCGTTCATCAAGCATACGGACATAGCCCCCCAGGGGGATGGCGGCCACCGTATACTCCGTCCCCTCACTGTCCCGACGCCGCCAAAGGGGCGTGCCGAAACCAATGGAAAACCGCAGCACCTTGACGCCGCAGCGGCGGGCCACCCAAAAATGCCCGTACTCGTGAAAAGCCACCAGAATACCCAGGGTGACGAGGGCACTGGCAATAGTCCAAATCAGATCCATGGGATCAGGCACCTCCCCGTGCGCCAGCAAGTTGAGCCAATTCTTCCCGGGCAGAGGCCCGAGCTGCGGCATCCAAAGCCTCCACCGCCGCCAAATCACAGCAGTCCGCGGCGGGCACGACCTCCAGCGTCCGTTCAATCACCCGGTCGATGTCAGTGAACCCAGCCTCGCCAGCAAGAAAGGCGGCGACCGCGACCTCGTTGGCTGCATTGAGAATGCACATGCCACCCGGCACAGTAATGGCTTCCTGGGCCAATCGGAGGCAGGGGAAGGCATCCAGATCCGGAGCCTGGAAATCCAGCCTCGCCACCGCCACAAGATCCAGTGCCTGGACGCCGGCAGCGATACGGTCCGGCCATGACAGGCCGTAGGCAATGGGGGTGCGCATGTCCGGATTACCCATTTGCGCCAGCACAGAGCCATCGGCGAAACGGACCAGTGAATGGATGATGCTTTGGGGGTGCACCACCACGTCAATATCTGAGGGTGTGCAATCAAACAGCCAACAGGCTTCCGCCAGTTCCAGTCCTTTGTTCATCAGGGTGGCTGAATCCACCGAAATCTTGCGACCCATGGACCAATTGGGATGAGCGCAGGCCTGATCCGGGGTAACCGCCTGTAGCTCGTCCCGGGAGCGGCCCCGGAACGGCCCTCCAGAGGCCGTCAGCAGTATCTTCTCCACTGCACGAGTGTCAGGACGGCCTCCCACGCTGGCGGGAATACACTGGAACATGGCGTTGTGTTCACTGTCGATGGGTAGCAGGGTCGCCCCACCCTGCCGACAGGCTTCCATGAATACGCTGCCAGCGCTGACCAGGGCCTCTTTGTTGGCCAGCAGCAGTCGCTTACCGTGGCGCGCCGCCGCCAGTGTCGGGCGCAGCCCCGCAAAGCCCACTATTGCGGCCATCACAACGTCTATATCCGGGGACGAGGCCGCCTGCTCCAGAGCTGCCTGCCCCGACAGGACGGATGTAACCGCCCGGTCAGACAGTCGCCTTTCCAACTCGGCGGCGGCATCAGGGCAGGCCATGATGACGCACTTGGGTTGGTAGCTGGCTACCAACTCCACCATTTTGTCCACGGAGCGGTTCGCGGTCAGTGTGTGGATACCAAAGCGGTCCGGATGCCGGGCCAGCACGTCCAGCGTATTGAGACCAATGGATCCCGTGGCACCCAAGACCAGCACCTGCTGCATATCAGTAGCCCGCCAAGATCAGGCCCAGGGCAAACACCGGGGCGGCAGCACATAGGCCATCAATTCGGTCCAGCAGTCCGCCATGGCCGGGCAACAACGAGCCGGAATCCTTAACGCCGCTGGCTCGCTTGACCATGCTGACGGTCAGATCGCCCAGCACCGATGCCCCGGTCAGCGCCAGTCCAATCAGTATCAGCGTCTGGGTAGTCAGGTGTGAAAGATGCTGGGGCAACAGGGCTATCACCAGTAGCGTCAGGGCCATAACCCCGGCCAGGCCACCCCACAGCCCTTCCCAGGTCTTCCCCGGACTCACGCTGGGGGCGAGTTTGTGCCGACCCCACTGGCGACCGGTAAAGTATGCACCAATGTCAGCAGTGGCCACTGCCAGCACCAGCAGTACCAACAACACATTGCCTGCGGGTAGTGTCAGCAGAAACAGGGTTGCCAGCCAGGCCCCTGCCAGGATCAGCCAACCCATCAGGGAAGAAGCCACCGTGTTGCGCCAAAGCCACGAAGCACCCGGGTAGCTTTCAACCAACAACAGGGTGACCGACCAGAATAGACAGGCAACGCCCAACCAGGGCTGAAACACTTCGGGTCCGGGAGCGCCCTTGAACCCATACACGGACCACAACAGAACCAGTCCTACAGCAAAGCACATTGCATACAGGCCCCGTTGCCAGGGCACGCGCCAACCGGCAAGGAAACCCCACTCCCATACGCCGGCCACCGCTACCAGACCAAAAATAAGCGCGAGAGCTTCGAGCTGCAGGGTGGCCACGGCGGCCAGAAAAATCACTGCCAGGACAATGGCGGTAATGACCCGCTGTCGCAGCACCCTCAAAGGCTCCGGGGCTTGTCCATCGACTGTTGCAAAACCCCGGTGACGTTGCGGACGCCAAAGCGGCGCTCTCGCACCCTGAAGTCACGGATCGCGTCTGCCAGGGCATGGCCGTCGAAATCCGGCCACAATAAATTGCTGAAATAGAGTTCGGCGTAGGCAAACTGCCACAGCAAAAAGTTGGAGATACGCTTGTCACCGCCGGTACGAATGCAGAGATCCGGTGGCGGCAAATCGCCCAGTGACAGCATCCCGCCCACATCCGCTTCCCCGATATCATCGGGTTGCAGCTTGCCCGCAGCAACTTCACTGGCAATGCGGCGCATGGCATGGGTCAGGTCCCAACGGCCGCCATAATCCACAGCCAGCACCAGGGTTGCACCCCGGTTATCAGCGGTCGCTTTCTCACTGCGCTCCATCAGACGTTGCAGGCGAGGGCTGAGTCGATCCCGTCGACCTATGAACCGCAGGCGAATGTCGTCCTTGTTCAGCTTTTGCACTTCACGTCGCAAGTAGTTGCACAGCAACGCCATCAGCGCCCTGACTTCGCCCTCGGGTCGCCCCCAATTTTCACTGCTGAACGCGAACAGGGTGAGCACCTCAATGCCCTGCTGCTGGCAGGCCTCCAGGGTCGAACGCACAGCCTCAACACCGGCCCGATGCCCAGCCGGGGTTGGCAACCCGCGCTGATCGGCCCAGCGACCATTACCGTCCATGATAATGGCGACGTGGCGCGGAACCGCACGCAAGTTGACAACGCCAGGCTCAAATGGCTTGTTCATCGCTGCGCTCTCAAAGGCCGGGCCATCGCCATCAAATCTCCATCAGGTCGGCTTCCTTGGCAGTCAGGGCATCCTCTACCTTGGCCACGTAGCTATCCGTCAGTTTCTGGATGGAGTCCTGTGCCCGACGCTCATCATCCTCGGAGATGTCCTTCTCCTTCAGCAATTCTTTGAGCATGCCGTTGGCGTCCCGACGGGCGTTGCGTATGGACACCCGCGCCGACTCCGCTTCAGCCTTGGCCTGCTTGATAAAACCTCGCCGGGTCTCCTCGGTCAGCATGGGCATTGGGATGCGGATGACATCCCCGGCGGTAGCTGGATTCAGGCCCAAATCAGACTTCATGATGGCCTTCTCAACGGCGGGGGTCATGCTCTTGTCAAAGGCCATCACGGCCAGTGTCCTGGCATCTTCAACGTTGATGTTGGCGAGTTGGTTCAGCGGGGTGTCTGCGCCGTAATACTCAATCCGGATACCATCCAACAGGCTGGGATGGGCCCTGCCGGTGCGGATTTTGTTGAAATGATGCCCCAGTGCCTCCAGCGCCTTGCCCATGCGCTCGCCAGCCTCGGCGTGAATATCATCAATCATGGCTCTTGTCCCCACCCATACACAGTGCCCGAAAAAATCTCACCTAACTGATCAGGGTGCCCTCTGATCCACCCCTGACAATGCTCAGCAGTGCCCCGCGCTGTGCCATATCAAAAACCCGAACCGGCAGATCGTGATCGCGGCACAGGCAAATCGCCGTCAGATCCATGACCTCCAGCTTGCGATCGAGCACCTCGTCAAAGGTCAGCTCTTCATAGCGGATCGCGTTCTCATCCTTCATAGGGTCAGCACTGTAAACCCCGTCAACCTTGGTCGCTTTCAAAACCAGATTGGCGTCGATTTCAATGCCCCTCAGACAGGCCGCGGAATCGGTGGTGAAAAACGGGTTGCCGGTGCCGGCGGTAAAAATCACCACGTCGCCATTGGACAACGCCCTGATCGCTTTGCGCCTGTCGTAGTGATCCACCACCCCACTCATGGGAATGGCCGACATGACCTGGGTTGCTATGTTGGATCGCTCCAGGGCATCACGCATGGCGAGGCCGTTCATCACCGTCGCCAGCATGCCCATGTGATCGCCGGCCACCCGGTCCAGGCCCGCCGCCTGCAGCGCTCGCCCGCGGAACAGGTTACCGCCACCGACAACAAGCCCCACCTGGACGCCGATACCGACAAGCTGCCCAACCTCCAATGCCAGCTGATCCAGCACCTTGGGGTCGATGCCGAAGGCCTCGTCCCCGGTCAGGGCCTCGCCACTGAGTTTGAGCAGGATTCGCTTGTAAATTTTCTCACTGGCCACTGGCCGGTCCCTCTGTGTTCTCGGCATCATCCTAACGGAGGATGGAGCCCCCCGTCAGGGTGATAGTTCCCTGACCCGGGGCGGCAAGCGACATATAACCACAATTTCTCACCGCACCGGCCTTGCCGCCAGATTTGACCGCCCAAGCGCGGCCTCAGCCGTTTAACTGGGCAGCCACCTCATCGGCAAAGTCCACCTTCTCGACCTCTATGCCCTCACCCACTTCAAAACGGGCAAAAGATGCAATTTCAGCCCCGGCTCCAGCGACCAGCTTGCCAACGGTAACGTCGGGGTCTTTAACAAAGGCCTGCTCGGTAAGGCTGTTCTCGGCGAGGTACTTCTTGATGCGCCCACCGATCATTTTTTCGATGATTTCCGGGGGCTTGCCCGACTCCTGGGCCTGGGCGGTAAAAATCTCACGCTCCTTGTCCAGCAGGGCTTCGGGCATATCGCCCGGAGAGACCACCTGGGGATTGACTGCGGCCACGTGCATGGCCACATCCCTGGCCAGGTCCTGGTCGCCGCCGCGCAACTCTACAAGCACCGCAATACGGTTGTTGCCGTGCACATAGCTGCCCACGACACCGCTGTCTGCCGTGACCAGTGAAGCACGCCGAACGCCGATATTTTCGCCGATTTTCTGTACCAGAGCCTGTCGCGCCTCCTCAATCTCACCGGAGGTGATGGCGTCCAGCTCAGCTGACCGCTGCTGGTAAAGCGTATCCGCGACCGTGGCCACGAAACCCAGGAAGTTTTCGTCCCTGGCTACAAAATCAGTTTCGCTGTTAACCTCGACCAGAACGCCGTAGCTGCCGTCTTCCGCGATACGCGTGGTGACGACACCATCTGCCGCAATACGGCCCGCTTTTTTGGCCGCCTTCATCCCGCTTGATTTGCGCAGGGCTTCTATAGCCACCTCTATATCGTTATCCGCCTCTTTCAGCGCTTTTTTGCACTCCAGGAGCCCGAGTCCGGTGCGCTCCCTCAGCTCCTTCACCAATTGTGCAGACATAATTAGTTCCTCAATCAGCCTGATCGGCTCTACCCAACCGACCTTCCATGAATAGTGTGGGACAGGGCCGGGGCCCTGTTGATGGTAATTGCCGCGCTGAACGCGGCAACTTACTCAGCTGTCAGCTTCCGCCGACTCGTCAGCCTCGACGGGCGCTTCGACTTCAACAAACTCGTCAGCGGCAGGCACTTCGCCCCGCTCCGCCTTGCCCGCCATTACCGCATCGGCAACAGCTTTGACATACAGCTTGATGGCACGGATCGCGTCGTCATTACCCGGCACAACATAGTCGATGCCGTCGGGATCACTGTTGGTGTCAACAATGCCGATGACCGGAATGCCCAGCTTGTTGGCTTCAGTAATAGCGATACGCTCGTGGTCGACGTCGATTACGAACAGTGCATCCGGGAGACCGCTCATTTCCTTGATACCACCCACCGAGCGCTCCAATTTATCCTTTGCCCGAGTGCGCATCAGCGCCTCTTTCTTGGTCAGCTTGGCAAAGGTGCCGTCGGATTCCTGCTCCTCGAGCTCGCGCAAGCGCTTGATGGAAGATCGCACGGTCTTGTAGTTGGTCAGCATACCGCCCAGCCAGCGATGGCTGACATAGGGCATACCACAGCGGCTGGCTTCCTCGGCAATGACCTTGCCGGCTGCCCGCTTGGTTCCTACGAACATGATGCTGTTCTTGTTACTGGCCAGCCGCTGAACGTGCTGCAGGGCCTCATTGAACGCTGGCACCGTGTGCTCAAGATTGATGATGTGGATTTTGTTGCGTGCGCCAAAAATGAACTGATCCATTTTTGGGTTCCAGAAGCGGGTCTGGTGCCCAAAGTGTGCGCCTGCCTGCAGCAGATCGCGCATGCTTACCTGTGTCATAGCGATGTCCTAAAGTTGGGTTAAGCCTCCGCAAGTCACCCAGGGTCCAACCGATTAACGGCACCCGGCCCGGGTTTATTGACGTGCGTGTGTCGGTCATGGCTCGCGCAAAACAGCCGCGAGTCGCCGGACTCATTCCAGCGAGGCGCGCGTTATACCACAAACAGGGTAGCCAGTGAAGTGCGAGGGACAGCGGCCGCTGCTTTGGTTACACTACCCGCCCGAAGATTTCCGAGATGTTACCCAACATGTCCGTCACGCCGAAAACACCCGAGGAGCTCGCCGGCATGCGTGTCGCCGGTAGGCTCGCCGCGGAAGTCCTGGAAATGATCGAACCCCAGATAGAAGTCGGCATGACCACCGGTGAGATTGATCGCATTTGCCACGACTACATCGTGAATGTCCAGAACGCCATACCCGCACCCCTGAACTACCATGGCTTCCCAAAGTCCATCTGTACATCGATCAATGATGTCATCTGTCACGGCATCCCCTCTGACAGCAAAAAGCTGCGCAACGGCGACATCATCAATATCGATGTCACGGTGATAAAAGATGGCTGGCATGGTGATACCAGCATCATGGTGGGCGTCGGCGACGTTGCCCCCCACGCCGAGCGCCTGATGCGAATAACCCAGGAGTGCCTCTACAAGGCCCTCGCCATTGTTCGACCGGGTACAACGCTGGGGGATATCGGCCATGTCATCCAGCAGCATGCGGAAGAAAATTACTACTCGGTGGTCCGGGAGTACTGCGGTCACGGCATCGGGCGAATTTTCCACGAAGAGCCCCAGGTCCTGCACTACGGGTCACCGGGCAGGGGCGAAGTCCTGCAGGAAGGCATGACCTTCACCATTGAACCCATGATCAATGCGGGCAAACGCCATACCAAGCTGAATACCAAGGACGGTTGGACTGTGACCACACGTGACGGCCGCCTGTCCGCCCAATGGGAACATACCCTGGCAGTCACCGCGGACGGCTGCGAAGTCTTTACCCGGCGAAGCCCCGAAACACTGCCCTGCTGAACGCAATGCCCCCAGTTATCAGCAGCCCAGTTCCCGATTCGGGTAACCCGGTTCAGGACTGCCAGAATTACCTGACACAGGTTACCGAGGACATTGCCGGCAGATTTCATCCGACCCAGCCGGTACGACCGCTGCTGGCGGAGCGCTCGTCCGCTGTGGACAACATCCTGTGCCACATTTGGCAGTGCCACCTGGGGGATCGGAACGATTTGTGCCTGGCTGCGGTTGGCGGCTATGGCCGGGGCGAACTGTACCCCTTCTCCGACATCGACCTGCTCATACTGGTTAACCAGTCCCCGGACGACGATACCGCGGCCAGGCTGTCCGAGTTCCTGCGCAACCTTTGGGATATGGGACTGAAGGTGGGATCCAGCGTTCGAACATTGGAGGAATGCGGGTCTCTGGCTGGCGATGACCTCACCATCTTTACGTCACTGCTGGAATCTCGCTGCATCACCGGCAGTTCGTCCCTGTTCGATCAGCTCGCTGGAGTCATTGCCAATGACCAAATGTGGGACAGCAAACAGTTCTACAGCGCCAAACTGGAGGAGACAGAGGCCCGACACGATCATTTCGGTAATACCGAAAACAACCTGGAACCCCATGTCAAAAACGGGCCCGGTGGTTTGCGGGATATTCAGGTCATCGGTTGGATAGCCAGGCGCCATTATGGTGTTGCCCTTGAAGACCTCGATGAAGCGGACTTCCTGAACAGCGATGAAAAACGCATGCTCGAAGCGGGAGAGAACTTCATCGGCCAGGTGCGCTTTGCACTGCATGCGAACAATGGTCGTGGCGAAGACCGACTGCTCTTTGAACAGCAGCAAAAACTGGCTCAACTTTGGGAAATGGTGGACGGCGAAAAACTGGCGGTGGAACAGTTCATGCAGGTCTACTACCGATGGGCGCAGGCCCTGGCCCAATTGCGCGAACTGATCATGCAGGCCTTTGACCGGGAGATCCTGCACCCCGAGGAGGACCGGCGGCCCCTGCCCATCAACGAAGATTTCGAGGTCAAGGGCGGTCTGCTGTCGGCACGCCACGATGACATCTTTACTCGGCATCCAGCCAACCTCCTGAAGGCGTTCGTCATATTGGCCAACAACCCAAGCATTGTGGGCATAGCCCCTGGCACCTGGCGGTTGTTGCGCGCAGCCCACGATTGCATCGACCCCGGGTTCCGGGCCGACCCCGACAACCAGGCCCTGTTCATGGAACTGTTGCGGTCACCCCATGGCGTAACGCTACAGCTGCGCCGCATGGCGCGACACGGCCTGTTGGGGCGCTATCTGCCCGAGTTCGGACGTATCGTCGGCCAGATGCAGTTCGACCTGTTCCACGCCTACACGGTGGAAGCCCATACCCTGGAAGTACTCGCCAATACACGGCGCTTTATGCGCGCGGACTACACCGATAAGTTTCCCGTATCCACTCGCATTGCCCAGCGCCTGCGGGCGCCCGAACTGCTCTATATCGCGGCGCTTTACCACGATATAGGCAAGGGCCGGGGCGGGGATCATTCGGAACTGGGGGCGGTCGACGCCCAGGGTTTTTGTGAGCGCCACGGCCTCAACAGGGAAGACACTGAACTGGTGGTGTGGCTGGTCAAGAACCATCTGCTGATGAGTTCATTTTCCCAACGCAAGGACATCTCCGACCCCGATGAAATCCAGCGGTTTGCCGCCCATGTGGTGACCCAGGAGCGCCTTGACTATCTCTACACGCTGACGGTTGCCGACATTCACGGCACCAACCCGGAGTTGTGGAATGCCTGGCGCAGCACCCTGCTGCGACAGACCTACACCGAGACACGGCGCGCCCTGTCCCGGGGCCTCGACAATCCGGTGGATCGACAGAGCGTGGTGGCATCAACCCGTGCTGCCGCGGCGGAACTCCTGGAATACCGGGGTTTCACCAAAGAGGATATAGAACCCGTGTGGGCGCGCAGGGGCGACGACTATTTCATCAGGGAACGGCCCGATGACATCGCCTGGCACACCGAAGCCATTGCCGATCACAGCGACCTCGATACTCCCCTTGTGCTGGTGCGCCAAAGTAGTGACTCGACCGTAGCCAACGCAACCCAGATCTTCATCCACGCACCGGATCAACCCGATCTGTTTGCCCGGGTCTGCGCGGAGTTGGAGTTCCTGGACCTCAGTGTCAATGACGCCCGGGTTTACCTGGGCAATGACGGCGCAACTCTGGACACTTTTTACGTCCTGCAGGCGGATGGCAACCCGCTTCCCGGTGATGCCCACACCCTTAACGGTATCAGCGAGGTGCTGACCGGAGCCCTGATGCGCAACCAGATAAGAACTGTGACCCGCAGGACCCCCCGACGGCAGAAATCATTTGTCGTACCGACCGAGACCACCATCCGCCAGGATGAACACCGTGGCTGGACTGTGCTGGAGGTGGCCACACCGGATCGTCCCGGCCTGCTGGCCAATATCGGCGAGGTCTTCATGCAACATGGTGTGGCCATTCAGGCGGCAAAGATTCAGACCCTGGGCGAACGTGTGGAGGATGTGTTCTTCATCACCGCACAAGATGGCACCAGCATCAGCGATCCTGAACTGCTGGGTGACCTGGACCAGGCGATCAAAGCGTCACTGGACAGCGGTGTAGTGAACCGGCAATGAACCCCGGTTTTGAGGCACTGCAGCCCTACCCTTTCCAGCGGCTGGCGCAACTGTTTGAGGGCGTCAAACCCGGTGACCAGCCAAGGATCACGCTCACTGTCGGCGAGCCGGGACACCCGGCACCGAGCTTCGTGCTTGAGGCACTGGCGCTGGCCCTCGATAAGGCTGGGAGTTATCCGTCCACTGCGGGCTCGGACGATCTTCGCTCGGCCATTGCCGATTGGTTGGCCAAGCGCTTTGGCCTCCCGCCCCTCGACCCCTACCGACAGGTACTGCCGGTCAACGGCACCCGGGAGGCACTGTTTGCCATTGCACAGGCACTGGTGACCCCGGGGACCGATGGCGCCGTGGTCTGCCCCAATCCGTTCTACCAGATCTATGAAGGCGCAGCGTTACTGGCCGGCTCCACCCCGACCTTCGTGCCGGTGCTGGCCGAAACGGACTTTCAGCCCGACTTTTCGGAACTCTCGGACCGGGATTGGGCAAAGGTCGAGCTGCTGTACCTGTGTAACCCGGGTAATCCTGCGGGTGCAGTCATTCCCCAGCAGCAGTTGCAAAATCTGATTCGATTGGCGAGAGAGCACAATTTTGTCATTGCCAGTGATGAGTGCTACAGCGAAATCTACCCGGACGAGGACAAGCCCCCTGGCAGTTTGCTGACTGCCGCGGCGGCAATGGGCTACTCGGACTACCGCAACTGCCTGGTGTTCCACAGCCTGTCCAAGCGCTCCAATCTACCCGGGCTGCGCTCGGGTTTTGTCGCCGGGGACGCCGACCTCATTGCTCGGTTTCTGCGCTATCGAACCTACCACGGCTGCGCCATGCCGCCCCATCACCAGGCCGCCAGCGCGGTGGCCTGGCGCGACGAGCACCACGTTCTCAGCAACAGGGCGCATTATCGGTCCAAATTCAACAAGGTGCTGCCTCTGCTGTCCCCGGTACTTGCCACTGATCATCCCGAAGCGGGCTTTTACCTGTGGCCACAGACTCCGGTAGATGACACTGAATTTGCCACCCAATTGCTGGCACGCTGTAACGTCGCGGTGTTGCCGGGGCAATACCTGGGGCGACCGGTTGCTGGCATGAACCCGGGCGCCGGCAGGGTACGGATCGCCCTGGTGGCGGAGGAAACCATCTGCGTTGAGGCCGCGGAGCGTATAGTCCACTGCCTGCAGCAGGGATGGTGACCCCGATGGATAGCCCAGCCACACAACAACAGAACATGAACAAACAGCAGCGGGTTGAATTCATAGACAGGCGCCTGGCCCAGCTCTACCCCGCACCTCCCGTTCCCCTGGACCACAGCGACCCCTATACCCTGTTGATCGCCGTGCTGTTGAGTGCCCAGTGCACCGATGAGCGGGTCAATCAGGTGACCCCGGCACTGTTTGCCCGGGCCGCTACCCCCGCCACCATGGCGCGCTTAAACGTCGCCACTATTCAGGGGATTATTCGGCCCTGCGGCCTGTCACCCCAGAAAGCCAAAGCGATAAAACGCTTGAGCGAACTGCTGCTCGCCGACCACGCAGGGCAGGTACCCGAGACCTTCCAGGCACTGGAAGCCCTGCCCGGTGTCGGTCATAAAACCGCCAGCGTGGTAATGGCACAGGCGTTTGGTTTACCGACCTTCCCGGTGGACACCCACATCCACAGGCTGGCCCAGCGGTGGGGCCTCACTCGGGGGCGCAACGTGGTGGAGACCGAGAGAGATTTAAAAAAGGTATTTCCGGAACACCGATGGAATGACCTGCATCTGCAGATCATTTTCTATGGTCGTGAATACTGCACCGCCCGCGGCTGCGACGGCAGAGTGTGCGAAATATGCCGAACCTGTTACCCCCAGCGCAAACACCCCAAAAAAATCAGAAAAGCCTAATTCTGCTAGGCTTGTCGCCAAACTCCAGGAGCTCCCATGAATCCGATAATCTACGGCATCAGCAACTGCGATTCCGTCAAAAAGGCCAGGCGATGGCTGGAGACACAGGACATCGAGTATACCTTCGTCGATGTCCGCCAGACCCTGCCAACGGCGGAGCTGTTGGGGGAGTGGATCGCCGCCGTCGGGCCGGACAAACTGGTCAACAGGCGCAGTACCACCTGGAAAAACCTGCCGGAGCAACAACGTCAGGCGGTTATCGACGGTGAGGTGCTGCCCGTGCTGCTGGACAATCCCACATTGATCAAGCGACCCGTTCTGGTTCACCGGGGTGACACAGTCGTTGGATTCACCCCTTCAGATTACGACCAACGCTTCAACCACTGAGCTGGTCGGGCATTACAGGAGACGATAATGAGTGCAGTGCATGGCTTTGGCCTGGGTATCGCCACCCACAATAGTGCCGGGGAAACACTTGAGGTTTTTTACCCGCAACCTCTCAGCAACCTCGAGGCCGAAATCGCAGAGTGCGTCAGGGAAACAGGTGGCCCGGTCGATGCAGCCCAGCTCAATGAGCTTGAAGCTGCATTCAGCCGCTGCGGAGCGACCGAGCAGGCCCGACTGGCAAACCAGCTCAAGGAGAGTAACCGCACAGTCGTCGCCACGACACTGATCGACGATGCGCCACCGGCAACGGTCGAAGATGCCTACCTGAAATTGCATTTACTGTCCCACCGGCTGGTGCGACCCCACGAAACCAACCTCGAGGGTGTCTTTGGACTGCTGCCCAATGTGGCATGGACAGATCAGGGCGCGGTCTGCCTCAGCGATTTGCCGCAGCGTCAGCTGGAAGCTCGGCTAAGGGGGTCGGTGCTGGAAATTGCCAGTGTCGATAAATTCCCCAAGATGACCAATTATGTGGTCCCCAGTGGTGTGCGCATTGCCCACACGGCCCGGGTCAGGCTTGGCGCCTACCTCGGTGAGGGCACGACGGTGATGCACGAGGGCTTTATCAACTTCAACGCGGGCACTGAGGGGCCCGGCATGATCGAGGGACGTATCTCGGCCGGCGTCTGGATCGGCGCAGGCTCGGATCTCGGGGGTGGATGCTCGACCATGGGAACGCTCTCCGGTGGCGGCAACATTGTGATCTCTGTGGGGCGCGAGTGCCTTATAGGGGCCAATGCCGGCCTCGGCATTCCCCTGGGAGACCGATGCACCATCGAAGCCGGGCTTTTCATAACGGCTGGCACAAAAGTCACGGTACTGGACGGGGCCCGCAAGCCCGTCGAGACAGTATCCGCCCGGGACCTGGCCGGAAAGTCCGATCTGCTTTTTAGAAGAAACAGCACCACCGGTACTGTGGAGTGCCTCACCAACCGCTCCGCCATTGAGCTCAATGAGAGCCTGCATGCCAACAACTGAGCACGGCGATGCCGCCATCGCCCTGACCCGGGAACTGATGGCCCGGCCCTCGGTCACACCGTCAGATGCCGGCTGCCAGGAGATCATGGGCGGGCGTTTGGCTGCTGTGGGCTTCGCCTGTGAACAGCTGCGATTTGGCGAGGTGGATAATCTCTGGGCCAGCCGTGGCAGCAGTGGCCCAACCCTGGTGTTCGCCGGCCATACTGATGTGGTGCCCCCGGGACCCGCGGAAAACTGGCGGTATCCACCGTTCACACCCAGCGAGGATGGGGCGTTACTGTACGGCCGGGGTGCTGCGGATATGAAGGCCAGCCTGGCGGCAATGGTCGTCGCCACTGAAGCCTTCGTCACCGACCATCCCGCACACGCGGGACGCATTGCTTTTCTGATCACCGCTGATGAAGAGGGACCGGCCAGGGATGGCACGACCCGGGTCGTGGATGTTCTGCAGGACCGTGGGGAACGCTTGGACTGGTGCATTGTGGGTGAACCCTCAAGCAGCAAAGCACTGGGCGATGTGGTGAAGAACGGTCGCCGCGGCTCCATCAATGGTCTGCTGACCATCCGCGGGTTGCAGGGACATATTGCCTACCCCCAGCTGGCGGACAATCCTATTCACACTGCGCTGCCGGCACTGCAGGCCCTGGTAAACGAGCCCTGGGATGAGGGCAACGAATTTTTTGAGCCCACCCGCCTTCAGTTTGGCAACATCAATGCCGGCACCGGCGCCACCAATGTCATCCCGGGACAGCTATCCGCCCAGTTCAATGTGCGCTTCTCCACGGAAACCAGCGAGGCAGCCATCCGCCAACGCTGTGAGCAGATCATCAGCGAACACGCCAGGGATTTTGATATCGAGTGGCAGGTCAGCGGGCAGCCATTCCTGACCGAGCCGGGGGCCCTGGTCGATGCGGCCGCCGAGAGCATAGCGGCGGTGACGGGGCATAGGCCTGCACTGTCAACCGGCGGCGGCACCTCTGACGGACGATTTATTGCCCGAACCGGCGCCCAAATCGTCGAACTGGGCCCGGTTAACGCATCCATCCATCAGATCGATGAACACATCCTTGTGGCTGATATTCCCAGGCTGACTGCCATCTACCACGGCATTCTGGTGCGCCTGCTGGGCAGCTGACCCCAAAAGGTCTCAGTATCGGGCAATCCGGTCGATGGGGACTCCCGCTGTCCGCATCGCTGACCAGAACGAGACCACCCCTTCGGTCAGCGGTGAATCGTGCTGCGGAATTTCAATGATCACTTCCGCCTCCCGGTGTTGGTCGAGTACCGAGAGTGAGCGCACAATCATCCATGAAGAACGGACCCAGGCGTTCAACAAACGCAACTCCTGGTCGGGGCTGAATGCTGAAGCGACCTCACCCGGGATCAACCGCAGGGTTACCCGGGCCAACCCGGAACACTGCCTGATGCGGTCACAGGCCTGTCCTTCAGTGACCGTATCCCTGACCACGCTGTCGAGAACGAGGTCCCCGGTAGCGTCCCTTCCCTCTAGTACCAGGCCTGTCACAGTGTGCTCCTATCGCGCATAAACATCGAACCGGATCGCCTTACCCATGATTGCATGTGAGGGTTGCCGCTGCTGCAGTGGCGGCGCCTTGGAAGGGCGCTTGACCACCACCCGCCGGGCGGGTTGCGCCATTGCCCATTCGAACAGTTGGCTGTCCTCGTTATCTGTGGCCGAATGCAGAGCCTGCAGAACACTCAAATCTTTCTTCGCAGCGGCGCTGCCCCGGCGTTGGGAAAACATCGGATCCAGGTAAATCACCACGCCCTGCGGCACCGCCAGGGAGCAGCTGTCAGCCTGTCTGAGGCACATCCTGGCCGCCGCAGCCCGCACCGATTCCACGCTGCTGATGCGCGCCCGCTCCAGCGCATGGGCCAGCAACAGCGCCAATACCGGTGATCGCTCTACCAGCGTAACCTCACATCCGAGGTCGCCGAGTACATAGGCGTCCCTGCCCAGGCCCGCCGTGGCATCGACTACCCGCGGACTTTCTCCCGCCTTGACACCCACGGCACGACCCAGCAATTCGTTGTGTCCACTGCGACGCCGGTGCTGCAGTCTGGGCGATGCAAAATCAACCCGCACAGGACTTGCCTGGGCAACGTCGGCCCGCTGCAACCAGAGATCATCATGGCCCACATAAAGGATGACGGATGCCGTCTGGTGATTATCCCGCTGCACCGCAACATCGAGCTGCCGGGCAACGGCCCGCGCCCGGGCTTCGGCGCCGCGCTCCGCCGGCACGACGGCGACAGGCCCGGACCCCATACCCGCAGAGATCGGCTCGCTATTCGTCATCGTCAGCCCGAATTACCCACCTGAAAACGATCATCCCCCAGAGCTACTGCCAACTCCAAGTTGCGCGCCTGCAACTCAAGGCCGTGCTTGTCGACAATCGTCAGTTTTTCCAGGTGCTGCTCCGCGCCGGCAACCCGTTCGATGGATCGCAGGGGCTGGTCCGCTATCCTGATTTTGGCGAGATCATTGAGCTCATCAATCGCCCTGCTGATGAATTCCTCGGGGCCGCAGGGGCTGTCTTGGTCTGGCAGGGCGGCATAAAACTCGCCCAGAACAATCTGCCCCGCCCTGGCATTGTCCAACATCCGCGCCAATTTGATGGTGACATCCCCGACGATGTAACTGAACACCGACGGATTCACGCCCTCGGCCTGAAACAGCTCGTAGTGACTGCCAATATGAAACGCCGACCGAATTAATGGCACGGTGTTGCCGGAGGCACGATCCCGCGCCACCGCATTGTCAATGAGGATCAGTAGCAGAAAGGACAGCAGATCGAGGTCGGGGTAAGGACCGAGATCACGGTTCCAGACGTAGTAGCCGTCACCGGTGGTAGTGCGGGCAAAGTTTACATCGACTCCCTGACGCTGCAGCTTGTTGTAGGCAGAGTTCATTGAATAGGACAGGGAATTCAACTGGCTGGCTTGCTCAAAGGGAGTGAACAATGAAAATTCGGCAATATCGAACAGCAGTACTGCCCGGGACGCCACATAGCTGATGCCGTAACTCGAAATCATTGCATCTGCTGCCGCCAGGGTCTCCGGATCCTCCCCAAGGACACTGTCGAGTTTGATAAAGCTGGTTGAGACACCCAGCCGCTGGGCAATGCGGAAAATTTCCTGGTGGCTCTTGAGTCGTGAACCGCCAATCACCTCACTGACGAAAGCCTCCTTGTCCCCCGATTCATCCCCGTCTGCAGCAGTTAGGTTGCCCAAAAAGTAATGGGGCACCATCAGGGTGAGGACCCCGCGCGGATCCGGGGCCCAGCAGAGCACCATATTCTGACCCAGCCGCCAGTGTTTCTGCAGCGAGGACTCCAACTGCTGAAGCAGTTGCCGACTCGCGGCGCCAGGCTCGCCACTCCGCCGTTTCGTGTCTCCGGTTTTTTGCACCATAGCTGTGTGTCAGGATAAATCTTGTTGGCGTTATACGTGGAGCCGGAGAGGAGTCCCCATGCGTCGCGCCCTGTTGCTGTGCCTGCTGTTGGCGGCCTGCCAGAATTATGATGTGACGGTCAATGACCGACAGGTCTATGGCCCCGTGCGGCCGTTCAGTGACTTCGAGGTTGCAGATCCGGCTTTGCAGCGCTGCTTGAGTCAACACATCGGTGATCAGCGAATAGCTGACCCGCTGCAGCTCCGTGTTCTCAACTGTAGCAGCGCGGGCATTGCATCACTGGAGGGGCTGGGACTGTTCGCCGCTTTGACGCAGCTGAAGTTTTCCGACAACCGCATCCGCAATCTTGTAGAGCTGGGCCAGCTTGGTGAATTGGAAATGGTCTGGCTGGATGACAACGAGGTGGTGGACCCCGTGCCGCTGGGACAACTGGCACAGCTAACCCTGCTGGACCTGGCTGGCAATACCGACTTGCAGTGCCCCAGGCCCGGGCTCCTGGACGGCGTGGCCCAACTGACCCTGCCCAACCATTGCCTGGCGTCAGAGGGTTCCGGACCATGACCGGGCTGCTGTACCGCGGGCTTGCCAGGCTGCCCCTGGCCTGGCTTTACGGACTGTCCAACTGCGTGGCTGTGCTGCTGCAACATGTCATTCGTTACCGACGCCAAACCGTTGAAGACAATCTGAAACAGGCCTTTCCCGATGCATCTGAGCACTGGCGCAGGGACATCCGGCGAACTTTCTACGGCAACCTTTGTGATACGACTGTTGAGATTATTTCTGGGTCCAGGCAGCCGAAATCCTTCTTCACCGACCGAATGACCATCAGTAACCCGGAATTGCTGGAAGACCTGAGCCAACAGGGGCAGCAGTCGGTTCTGGTCATGCTCGCCCACCAGGGCAACTGGGAATGGATGTTGCATCGCGCGGCGGCCCAGTACGACATGCCCATGGCTTTTGTCTACAAACGCCTGCACAGCGCGGCGGCAGATGAATTCAGTCTCCGGGCCCGGGGTCGCTTTGGCGCGAGCGCTATCGAGATGCGAGAAACGGCCAGAAATTTTATTCGCCACAGGCGCACACCCCGGTTGATTTACATGCTCGCCGATCAGTCCCCGGGAGCACGGGAGCGCGTCTACGTCACTCATTTCCTGAATCGCCAGACCGCTTTTTTCTCCGGGGCGGCGACCCTGGCAAAGGCAACAGGGTTCCCGGTGGCCTATGCCCGGTGCCGGCGGCTGCGGCGGGGCTACTTCGACATAGAGTTGATTGAAATTTGCCGCGATCCGGTCGAGATGGGGGAGGACGGTATTTTGCAGCGCTACGCGGAGCTCACCGAGGCATCGATCAGGGAATGCCCCGATGACTGGTTATGGAGCAACCGTCGCTGGAAGCATCAAGTACCCACCGCAGCTGATAATGAGGGCTCGGCCTCCTCCAGCAGCGAGAGCCAGTCAAAACCGGAATCCTGAGAAGCCACCTGAATCCTGGCCCCGTGATGAGCCGCCACACCCGCCAGCGCAGCCAAAGCGTGCTCGGGGGTATTGTTCTGTTGGCTGAGGTGCCCGGCGACCAGGATTCTGAGCCTTCGATTATCCAACTGGGACAGTAGATGCCCCGCTTGGGCATTGTTCAGGTGGCCAAAATCCCCGGCCACCCGTCGCTTTAGGGTGCCCGGATAGGGCCCCTGCATCAGCAAATCCAGCTCGTGATTAAACTCCAGCAGCAAGCCATCGCAGCCGGAAAAGCTGGCCACCAGGTGCGGGGTAATGCTTCCCAGGTCTGTCAGGATGCCAAGGGACCAACCGCCGGCATCGAACCTGAATTGCACCGGCTCACGGGCATCGTGAGGCACCGGCACTGCGGAACAGGTGATGGAACCGATGCTGAAGCGGGCACCTGCGTTCACCAATACCTGCTGATGGCAACCCGACAAACGATTGGTGGCGGCTGTGCCGTGGGTTAGATAAACAGGAATACCGTGCCGCTTTGACAGGCTCGCAACACCGGCACAGTGGTCGCCATGCTCGTGGGTGACAAGGATGGCATCCAGTGAGGCGGGAGTTACACCCACCCGTTGCAGTCGGGCCTCCGCCTCCTTGGGTGTAAAGCCACAATCCACCATCAATAGCGTGTCATCTGCGGCGACCAGGGTCGAGTTCCCCTGGCTACCACTGCCCAGGGAAGCAAAACGCATCAGTTGATAGTGCCTTTGACCAGGGTCAACAAGGCCTGCTGATCCCTGCGCTCGACCGGCCCGCCATCGCTCGCCATCAGGGAAATCACCATGCGGCTTTCCTCAACCGATGCCACTTTCAGCAGATACTGCTGGTCGGCCAGAGGATGCTCATCCTCGCCGCCCCACATCCAGTCGAACCAACCGCCATCGCCCTCTTCCTGGGGCCCCACAAACGTGAGGTAGAACAGGCCCTCGGATCGGTTTTTGTCATCAATGGCAAAGCCCGCCTCTGGCAGCGCCTTGTTCAGGGAAGCCCAGGCCCGGTTGAAGGGCAGCAACAACACCAGTCGGGTCTGGGTTTCGCTGTCCTCAAGGGTCACGCGGCCCTGATCCCCCATGGCCCGGTCCGCCATCATCGAAACGGGAGCCGCCTCGGCGCTGTTGGCAATAAACTGGGCTATGTTGCGCAGCATGGTGCGCTCAAGTTCCAGGTCATCTGACGCCGCCGGCCAGGGCGCATCGGTGCCGGACTGGTTCTGTTGCACAATGTGTAATTCGGAAGTGTTGCGCTGCACTCCGGTATCAACCTGGAAACGAAATCGGGTTGGCAGGGGTCGATCCTGGAGAGTGACATACTGGGTATCAATCAACCCGGACTCGGCGTCTGATCCGGCGACACCGATCTGGGAAGAGGTCAGAAAGGCCCGTACCTGGGGCCAGAGTTGCCCCGGGGCAACCGCCACCAGCGCCCAGCTTTCATCGCCCAGTCGCTGGATACGCACCGTGTCGTAAGCATTGGAGCCCGTCAGGGGCGTCGGCCGGGGTACCTCGAACTCACTCTCCAACAAAAAACTCTGTTGCACATCAGGGATCGGGTAGGTGGCGTCCAGGGCCACTGTGTTGACATCGTCGGGGACCTCAATCACTGCCAGTTCGGGAGCTTCCTGATACCTATCGGTGTTATCGGGGAACAATCCGTCCTCACCGTAAATCCAGCTGCAACCGCCCAGCACCAGTACCCATGGCAATAACAGCAACCCCACTCTGGAACCTGTCATAATCCAGCCTGCTGCATGGCGGCGCGAAGCGCTGCGTGATGATCGGACGAAAGCGTAACCAGCGGCAAACGTATGCCCTCCTGAACCATGCCCAATTCTGCCATGGCCCATTTCACAGGGACAGGATTGGACTCAATGAATAATGCGTCATTTAACGCGGAGAGCTGGCTGTCTATAGCGGCGGCGGCTGGGAAATCTCCAGCCAGGGCCAGCCTGCATACATCTGCCACCTGGGCCGCGGCAATATTGGCGGTCACGGATACATTGCCCTTGGCTCCGTGGCGCATTAATTCCAGGGCGGTTGCGTCGTCCCCGGAGTAAACAGCGAAGGTGTCGGGTAGTCTGGCGATCAAGTCTGCGCCCCGAGCGACATCCCCGGTGGCATCCTTGAGGCCATTGATATTACCCACCTCACTGAGACGCATGACGGTATCGTTGCTCAGATCCACTCCGGTGCGCCCCGGCACGTTATACAAGATGATGGGGATATTGACCGACCCGGCCACCTGGCAAAAATGCTGGTAGAGGCCTTCCTGGGGAGGCCGGTTGTAATAAGGGGTGACCAGCAGAACCGAATGTGCCCCCGCTTCGGCGGCGGCAACGGTCAGTTCAATGGCCTCGTGGGTGGAGTTTGAGCCAGTACCGGCTATCACCGGTATCCGATCCGCAGCACACTCGACAGCAAAGCGGATAACATCGGCATGCTCCTTCATGGTCAGGGTTGCGCTCTCGCCAGTCGTTCCGGCGATACCCAATGCTGAGGTACCCGAGTCGATGTGATATTCAATCAGCTTCGACAGCGCCTCGCTGTCCACCTCGCCGTTGGGAGACATGGGCGTTACCAGCGCAACAATACTTCCGGTTATCATAGAAAAGTGTCCAACTTTGCCATCTGGCAGCCCGCTTCATTCATGATCGCGCAATTATCCATTTCAATTCACTCGATACAACCGGCGGCAAGGCTATGTTTATCCGCCTTGACCCTATTTCTACTGTTTCTTGGGACACCGGCCTGGGCGCAGGGTTCCTTCTCGCCGGAAACCGTCGATCGACGCATCGAACCGTTGAGCGCCATTGACCAGCAATTCATGGCCGCACAGCGAGCCGATGTAGAGGCCTGGGCCAATCGCCTGGGGGCACAACTCACGGGACAGCCAGACCGGGATCTCGTCACGCTGCAGCGCATCCTGGACCGGGGTCTGGTCACCGCGGATGACAGTCTGCAACTGCAAGCCCTCGGGGTGGTCCTGGGCGACCTGTTCGCGGCGGAGCTTAACATGGATTGGGTGGTCTACCGGGATCGTGCCGGTCGATCACGGGCGCTGCGCTACCGGGAGAGCGAAACATTTCTGTTCCCGGTCACGATGATATCCCGCCGCTGGGAGGCGGGACATGAACGGGCTGTTGAGGACATCTACCAAAGCAATCTCGAACGGACGCTAGCCAAGTTGCCCGGCGCCAACTGGCGCTAACCGTCGGATTATGCGCGACGATGCCCTGCAGATAACCCGCGATGACCGGCAAATGCTGGTCGTACTCAGGGGCAGTTGGAGCAGGGAAACATCGCACTTGGACCCCGCCACCCTGCTGGCCGATATCGGTAGCCTCAGCACCCTGAAAATCGACGCCAGCGAGGTCGATGACTGGGATTCCACACTGGTCCAGGCCGCCATCGCACTGCGGGCACGGGCTAACGCCCAGGACCTGGAGCTTCTGGAGGATTGGCCCCCCGGAGTCAGCAAGTTACTGGTGCTGGCCGATGCGGTCCCCGGTGCGCGCCCGGAAGACCAGCAAGGCGGTAACTCCCGCGCCACACTCTGGTCCAGGCTGGACCCCCGGGTCGCGAGTCGAGCCGTTGGCAGTGAGGTAGCCAACCTGGCTGAGTTTGTCGGCGCCCTGGTGCTGTCCGGGCTGGGGCTGGTTACCGGCTCAGGCAGGGGCAGGTTCAGGGACTTCCTTTACTTCTGCTACCAGACAGGCCCCAACGCCCTCCCCATCATCAGCCTGACCAGTTTCCTGGTGGGTCTGATTTTGGGCTATCTCGGGGCCGTACAACTCAAGCAATTCGGAGCCGAGATATATGTCGCCGATCTTGTAACCGTCGGTGTACTGCGGGAGATGGGGCCGCTGATGACGGCGATTATTCTGGCGGGCCGAACCGGCGCAGCCTACGCCGCACAACTGGGCACCATGCGCGTCAACGAAGAGGTCGATGCCATAGAGATTCTGGGGGTGTCACCCATGGAGTTCCTGGTCCTGCCCCGGGTGGCGGCCATTATTGTCATGACCCCCCTGTTGACCCTGTTTGCCAATGTCCTTGGCATATTGGGCGGCGGGCTGGTGTCCAGCGGACTCGGTGTTACGCCACTCCAATACTGGTCTGAAGTGCAGGTGGCGCTGTATCCATCCCATCTGGTCGTCGGCCTGGTTAAAGCCGTCCTGTTTGGCGCCCTGGTCGGTATCGCTGGTTGCCGGGCCGGGCTCAACTCAGGCCGCAACTCAGAAGGAGTGGGTAAAGCAACGACCGAAGCGGTGGTGGTGGCCATGGTGTATCTCATCATCGCCGATGCGCTGGTAAACATCACCTGCCAACTTTTGGACATCTGACATGGGCGCTGCAATTGAAGTCACTGATCTCACGCTGGCCTATGGTGAACGCGTCATCCAGCGGGATCTCACCTTCACGGTCGCTGCCGGTGACGTCTTCGTTATTATGGGCGGTAGCGGCTGCGGCAAAAGTACGCTGCTACGGAATATGCTGGGACTGGAGCACCCCGCCCGGGGCGAGGTCCAGTATGACGGACACAGCTACACCAGCGCCTCACCCGCCCGGCAGCGCCAAATGCGCATGAACTGGGGTGTCACCTTCCAGCAGGGCGCACTGATCAGCGCCATGACACTGGCAGAAAACCTGTCCTTACCGCTTGAGCTGTACACCAGCATGAGCGCCGGTGAACGGGCTGACCTTATCAGCCTGAAACTGTCCCTGGTCGGCCTGGAGGGATATCAGAATTACTTCCCCTCGGAGATCAGTGGCGGTATGCGTAAACGGGCCGCGCTCGCCAGAGCCATTATGCTGGACCCGGAATTCCTGTTCTTTGATGAACCTTCCGCCGGCCTGGATCCGATCAGTTCACGACGGCTGGATGACCTCATTGCCACCCTCGCAGAAAGTATGGGCGCTACCGTTGTCATGGTGACACACGAACTGGACAGCATATTTGCCATTGCCACCCAGTCCATCTATCTCGACAATGAAAGCCGTACGCTACTGGACCAAGGGCCACCATTGCATCTCAAAACACACAGTGAACACGCGGTCGTCCGGGAGTTTTTGAACCGGGGTGTTGCTGAAGCGGCTGCGGGAGGCTAACCGGAACATGCAGGAAAAAACCGCCCATACCCTGCTGGGGGCCTTCATTCTTTCCGCCCTGGCGATAGCCGTCGTGGCCACCCTGCTGGTGGCCGGCCGGGGCTATGACGCAGCAAATTCCCAGACCGTCATCATGGTGTTCGATGGTTCCGTCTATGGCCTCAACAAAGGCGCGCCGGTGGCTATCCGAGGCGCCAATATTGGCCAGGTGACCGACATACGTGTTCGCCTGCAGCATGCGGACGAACTGCGACTCTGGATGGAGGTGGAGGCCGTGATCAACAGAGCCGCAGTCGCCGCCGTGGCGGATGGTGATGCCACCCTGGGGCCGGAGTTGATCAACTCGGGGCTGCGGGCACAGCTCAACAATTCAAGCTTCCTGACCGGACTGCTGTTCGTGCAACTGGACTTTTTCCCCGAGACCGATGTGCAGATTCGGGCTCCCGAGTCCGATTATTTCGAGATTCCAACCATCCCCTCACCCTTCGACCAACTGGTCATGGACGTCAACACACTGAATTTCCGCAGTCTCGCCGCCAATCTGCAGGACACGGCTGAGGCCATTCGAGCACTGACCACCAGCGACGCGTTTCAGCAGATTCCGGAAAATACCAACAGGGCACTGCAAACCGTCACCCAGGTGGGAGGAACCCTGGAGCAGATGATGACCGAGCTTCAGCCCCAGTTGGAGGCCACACTCAGCAGCACCGCGGCCGCGGCACAGGTGGCAGAGCAGCAGATTCCGCTGATTGCAGATGAAACACGGCAGGCCATCAGCCAGGTGCAGCAGGCCCTGGAGAGCGTAGACCGGGCTGCTGCCAATGCCGCCCAGTTCCTGGAACCGGATTCACCGACGTTGTACAACCTGAACATGACCCTGTCAGAGATCTCCCGGGCCAGCAGGTCGCTGAACTCCCTGACGCGCAGTCTGGAGGAGTCGCCCCAGTCGCTACTGCTGGGCCGCCCGGACGAGGAGGAACCATGACAAGCACCCAACGATGGCTGTTGGCAATGATGGCGCTGTTGCTGCTGTCCTGCCAGAGCACGCCACCACCCGTGTACTACCGACTTGACGCCACCGCCGCGACGGCTAGCGGGGAACCGGGCCCCTCGATTGGTGTCATGCCGGTGGCAGCCCCCGAGTACCTGTCCCGATCAAACCTGGTTCGGGATTCCCGCGGCAGTGCGGTGACCGTCGACGGGGGGGAAAAATGGGTTGAGCCCCTGGATGCCGCTATTGCCCGAGTAGTTACCCTGAATCTGAGCCGGATGCTGCCCACCAATGATATTCGGCCCTATCCCTGGAATAGCCGACAAGCACCCGACATCACCATACGCATCAAGGTGCAGGATTTACGCAGTGTTCCCGGGGAAGCCACCCTGGTGGCAGAGACGGTGCTGACCCATAGGGACGGCGCCTTTGCCAGTGAACTCATCAGCCTGCAAACGCCGCTGTCAGACAGCCTGCAGGGCAGTGACATCGCTTCGGCTTACAACCAGCTGCTGGAAGATTTCAGCAGGCAAATGGCAGCAAGCATTCACCGCCTGCCGGCGGTCAGTCCCGATCCGGCCAACTAAAATCCCGTCGGTAACTGAACCTACCGTCCCGCATCGTGGTTCGGTGTTGACAGGCAACCCGGGCCGGGTCCGAGGCCTCGTAACCCGAATCCCCAGGATATAAAAAAACATGATCATCCCCCAGCTCGGTAATTCGGGGGAAAAAGTACGGGGGTGATCGTTTTTCTACTGCGGCTACCAAACCTGCCACGCTGTCGTGCCCTACCAGATCGGTCAGGGACACCAGCGTGGGCGGCGGTATCTTCAGCGCGCCCGCGGCCTGCTCGGCCACCGCGTCTTCGGGCCGCACCCAACGGTGTTCTACGATTTCACCACCATCAACCTGCACCGCCGCAGCCGGACTTTGGGGCGCCAGGAAAAAGTAGGTGTCGAAGCGATGACGAACCACCTCGGGGGTCAACCACCTGGAGAACTGGAGCAGCGAATCGGACTGCGCGGACAGACCGGTTTCTTCAGCCAATTCCCGTATGGCCGCGCTGCGGGCCCTGGACAGGGCATCGCTTCCCGCATCGTCGGCGTCCACCTTGCCCCCGGGAAATACCCAGGCCCCAGCCATAACTTTCAGGTCCGGATTACGTCGCAGCAGCAGTACCTCCAATCCAGCTGACGCCTCGCGAACGACTATAAGCGTCGCCGCCGCCCGGGCCGGGGTCGTTGCTGTTTCCAGGTCCACTTTTTCGAACACTAGTAGGACCCGCACTCCAGGCAACGAACATAAATGTTACCGGGGTCCTGAAGGCTGTCAGCCAGGCGCAGGTAGGGCGCCAGCTGTTCGGACAGCCGCGCCACAATGGAACGCCCGGGCACATAGACCTGCCCGAGTTCACGCCCAAGCTGCTCAAGCAGCTGCTGTTCGGGGCTGATGGGGGTGCCAAAATACAGCGTGTCAAACTCATCGAGCTCGGCACGGGCCGCCGCGGCATCGACGGCGGCGCGCAGGCCGCCCAGGGCATCAACCAACCCTATGCCCAGCGCGTCCTCACCACTCCAGACCCTGCCACCGGCAATCCCGTTGATTTCCTCCCAGGTCTTGCCGCGCCCGGAAGCTACCAGGGTGACAAAGTCGTCGTAGATATTGGCGATAATGCTGTTAATGATTCTCCTGCCCTCCTGGTTAACCCCTGTGTCAAACCGGGCGGCCATGGGCAGCTTCGATGTGCTGACACCATCGGGTGTGATGCCGGCCCAGTCATTCAGCTTTTCAACGGTGGGAAAGGCAACGAAGACACCAATGGTTCTGGTGATCGTTCCCGAATGAGCCCAGATTTCGTCGGCGTCCGCAGCGATGTAGTAGCCCCCCGATGCCGCCACACCCCCCATGGAAACAACGACCGGCATATCCATGGCTTTCACTTCCAGCACCTTCTGTCG
>JAAXJC010000002.1 GCA_012270045.1 Luminiphilus sp. | reverse complement strand
GTGGTGCCGGAGATAGGAGTCGAACCTACGACCTTCTCATTACGAATGAGCTGCTCTACCAACTGAGCTACACCGGCACGGGCTGCGCATGCTAAGGATTTATGGCCAAGGTCTCAAGACCCCCAGACGCCACTGCGGGTGTTGCTTGCACACCTAGCAAGGGCGCAAGGGCATCCACCCGGGACAACACTGGCCTGCAGCCGCATTTGTTTGCCGATTGGACAAGCTGGCCGCAGCCCCTGTTTCTGCTAGATCAGCACCGTGCCCCGCAGGGGATCATCGCCCAAAACCAGCTGTTCGAATTCTTCCGCCAGCCGCTGGGACTCGGCCACACAGTGACGCCAGTAACGCATCCGCTCGGGTTCGGACATGCGACCGAAATCACGTCGGTCGGGAATTTTGCCCTTGGGCAGTGACGCCAGGAAAGCCTCCGACGGGCAGAGCAGAATCAACTGGTCCGGGTTCGGCTGGCGCCCTGCGCGCCAGGGCAGGAATTTGTCGAACCAACCCTGGGTGACACGGTTACCGAAATGGGGATATAGCCAGACCCCATCTTGGGGCAGAGCCTGCAAGTCGAAATGGTAATCAATGATGCCACCATCCCAGTACGCGCCCCTAGGGCCACCGGGCACGTCGCAGACACCTTCAAAGAGGTAGGGAATTGCGCCGCTGGCCAGTAACGCGCTGGCCACGTTCTGCTCGCTCAAATCGACATACTCGGTCTGAAATCCGGCCAGGAGACTGGGTATCGCACCGGCACCCGGGCGCGCAAACACCACGCGCTGGAAAGACCGGGGCAGGGTCGCCCGGGTGGCCGTATTACCCACCGCCGCCAGCCCCAAACCCAGGGCCAATCCCGGGCCGTCAGTGCGCCCGGTCAGACCGCGACCCCGGGCCGTGACGATATAGCTTTGGAACCACGGGTGTTCAGCGACCGCGCGGGCACCCTGCTCACCCAGTGCCGTCAGCAACATGTCCCTGCTGGCGGCGGTGACTTCTGCGATGTCCGGGCGGGCGGAGGAGTAGGTCTGCCTGAGGTAGACATCCTCGAAGCGATCAATGGCCGCCACCGGGTCATCCTGGGCCAACAGGGCGTGGCGCCAGGACCCAATGGATGAGCCAACAGCCCTGAGGGGTTGCTGCCTGTGTTGCAGCATGAGGCGGTGCAGGGCCCGGTCCAGGTGCCCCAGGATCAGCCACTTTGGCCCCCCGGACGCCCCGATCAGCCCCGCCATCAATTCGGGGTGCCAGCCTTCCGCGGCCAAGCGGCGGGCGGCGGCACGGCCCACCCGGACTTCAAGGGCCTGCATGTCGGTGAGGCCCCCACCCAATCCAGTGCAATGATAGGCACACCGCCATCACGTCCCTAACCACTGCCATCAAACGCACAGCCGACCAACTGGGACCGGAAGTAAGAAACCCCCGTCCCCAAGTTCAGAGGTGTTCCTGCAGAAACGCCAGGTAGGCTTCCGAGGCGGTGATCCGGTTATCCCGTTTTCGGAACCCGTGCCCCTCGTCGTCGAAAAGCACGTATTCCACCGGCACCCCGTTGGCCCGGACCGCCGCCACCAGTTCATCACTCTCTACCTGCAGGACCCGGGGGTCGTTCGCACCCTGCACCACCAACAGCGGCTTGGTGATCTGCTCGGCGTGAAACAGGGGCGAAATGCGACGCAGCCGCTCCTCGTCGGTAGCCGGGTCACCCAACTCGGCGTACAGGGCATCCCGGAACGCGCCCCACCAGGGAGGAATGGATTTCAGGGTACGCACCCAGTTGGTGACGCCGAAGATATTGATGCCCACGTCAAAAACCTCGGGCTCAAAGGCGAGGGCCGCGGCCACCATATAGCCACCGTAGGAGCCGCCCATAATGCCGATGCGCTCGCCGTCGATCCACGGCAGTGACGCCAGGAAATCCCTGGAGGCCACCACATCCCCCAGATCCGCCTCGCCATGGGCCCGATCATCAAGGTGGAAGAAGGTCTTGCCGTAGCCACTGGAACCCCGGTTGTTGATTCGGTAGACCGCGTAGCCGTGGTTGACCAAGTGCTGCACGCTGGCGAAGTAACCCTTGCGGCTCTGGCCACCCGGACCGCCATGGACCGAGACCACTGCGGGCACCGGCGTCTCGGCGCTGGCGGTCTTGGGCCGGTACAAAATGCCGGGAACCTCCAGTCCGTCATAGCTTTGGAAGCGCACCACTTCACCTTCTACCAGCATGGCCGTATCGATCTCGGGGTTGGTGGCCTGGGTCAACTGTCGCGGCTCTCCCCCCAAGGGCATGACGTACAGATCGTAGGGAGCGGTATCGCTGTCCAGGCCGAAGGCGATGGTTTTCTCGTCGCGGCTAAAGCGCACCTGACCAATGTCACCCAGGGGGAGACTGGCCAGATTGAGTGCCTCGCCCGTGGTGGTATCAACAATGGACACCACGGTGCTGGCATCGACATTGGTACCACTGACCCGGTAGCGGCCCGAGGGCGAGTAATTGACGTAGGAGACATCCCAGTCCGCTGCAATCAGAACCTCACGTTCGCCACTGGCCAGATCGTAGGCCCAGGCCTGGTTGAACTCGCCGAATTCATTGGTGGCATAGATCAGGCGCGTGCTGTCGGCACTGAACGCGTAGGAACCGTGGCTGATATCACCCTCGTGGGCCGTAATATTGACCGGTGCCGGATCCGCCGCTGACAGGTCGGTCAGAAACAGGTCACTGTCGGCATTACTGTTGTTACGCGCCATCACTACCCAGCGACCGTCCGGGCTGATCTCCCCCAAATCCAGGCCTTCGGTGTTGGTATAGACCAATTCCCGGGCATAGTCCCCGGTGGCATAGCGATAGATGTCGAAGGCGGCGCCATCCCGTTCGTTGCTGTACAGGTAAAAACTGACCCCATCGGCAGCCCAACCCATTACGCCGGCTTTGAGGTTATCGCCGGGCGTCAGATCGGTGATGGCACCGTCGGGGGTCTGAACAAAAACATGGGTCAATTCATCACCGCCGCCATCCTGGGTGAACAGGAAGCGGTCATCCTCGGGGAACCAGCTCACCGCAAATATCGGGCTGTCCTGTGAGCTGCTCAGAGCAGCTTTCTCCCCTGAGGCAATGTCTACCCGATAGGCATTGAATACACCGCTTTCATCGGAGGTGACCAGCAGGTCGCCGTTCTCTGCCGAGAACGCATAGGGGGATGGCGCCGCGATGGAGAAGCTGGTGGTTTTGAAAAACGCCTCCGCCGTGTAATTGGCATGGACAGTGGCAGCCGCTGCGACCGGATCGACTGAGGTTTCTGTGTCCTCTGGGGGACTGCAGGCCAACAACAATGGCACAGCCGCCAGCAGCACCGGAAGGTTAAGCACACGGGGAAAAGACAACGTCATGGGGCACTCCCTGCCTGATAGTGGGCTGCAGACTATGCATCAGTCGCCCAGTGCTGACCAGAGGAAGTGTCCCAGGTGATAGCAGGACTAACGATGCCGGATCACATAGGGGTTTTGGGTGAAGTAGCCCTTGCGTCGGTCCATGGGCGTGATCGCCTCGGCCCTGCCACCAGGTACGTTGTACCAGAGGCGCAGCATCAGGCGTTTTTTATTGGGATCGGGGTCATCCGTGAAGGAGGAACGTTTGTGCAGACAGACATTGTTGTGCACCAGCAGCATGTCGCCGGGCTGCAACTTGAAACTCAGCTTGTTTTCCGGGCGTTCCGCAATTTCCTCGAAAGCATCCAAGGCGGCGCGCTCGTGGGCTGGCATGGGCTCACCGCTGGCCTCATAGGGCAGCTCCATCAAGCGCAGGTTGGCCCAGCTCAATAAGTGATCTTCCCGGGAAAAAAATACAGGCCGTTTCGGCATGGTGCGACCGGCCAGATTGCCTTCCTTGCGCATGTAGATGGATAACCCGTCGTAAAGGGTTTGCGCCTGCTCCGGGCATTCCTCAATCATGGTGTTGTGGATGGTCGTCATACTGGCCAGGGCGCTGTAACCCCCTTTTGGGGCCTGACGCACACAGAGCAGGCTAGCGACATCACCACCGTCACAGTGGAAGCGTAGCTCGGCATTGGAAACATAGCCCCGAGTTTCGAGGCCGTTGTCATTGGCATCGACCACACTGGTCACCGCCCCAATCACTTCACCATTGGTATTCTGGGCGATTACTTCACCCAGGGCCGTCGCCAAAATCCAGTTCACTCGGTAGGCAAAGTCCACATCATCGGGCGACATATCAATACCGCGCAGCAGGGCAAACCCCCTGCCCCGCTCCAGTGCTGCAGTGACCTGCTCAAACAAGGGGGCAAGGGCAGGTAAGTCGAGGTCAGACCGGGACATCTCCAGCCATCGGTCCTCGTCAGCAGGTAATGCCTTCGCCGCCACGGCCAGTTCCCCACGCTGTTCGGGCGTCAGCACGTCAATCCAACTGCCATCTGCAAAATCACCGGCCCGCCATGCTGCGGGACCCGGATAGGCCCTAAATGCCATAACCCTTCCCCTTTCTCCTGCTCAACTCGTCAATTTTGCCACTGCCATGGCCAGCACTCCCCGGGCCGCAGTGACACTGAGCCGTTGGTCCCGGCGCAGACTGATCCAGTACTCGATGCCCAGTACCCCATCGACGGCCTCGAAGAGACTGCCCTCCGCCGCGATGTGGCCCGGCAATATGTCCAGCAACCGCTTCCTGCGCCTGAGCACGCCCTTACGCGACCCGGGGTCGTCCACGACTGAGCGATACCTGCTCCAGATGCTTGACACGTACAGCGGCAGCAGCGACTCAAAAATCCGCACCCGTCGATCAATGACCCGTTGCAACTGCTCCTGCCAGGTCGAGACCCCATCGACATCAAAGGGCTCATCCATTACGGCAGCGGCCTTCGTCCTGGCATCTTCAATCAGCGTCACGTACAGCGCATCCATATCGGCGAAGTGCCGAAACAATGTGCGGGTAGTAGTACCCGCCTCTGCTGCGATCTCGCGAGCGGTAGGTTCCAGGACGCCGTCAATAATCAACTGGCGGGTAGCCAAGAGAATCCGCTCGTTGGTGGCGGCTTTTCTCGCCGCCCTGCCGTCTGCTGGCGCGCTGTCCACTGGGGTCACATTGATCCTATCCTTTTATGTCACTAAAAGTGACATTTGTTTCAAGCTGTGTCAACATGGCGCCATGAACGAAAACGCCAAGGGCAATGACACCGCCGCGCACAGCGTGACCTCGCTCACTGACCCCGTCTGCACGACCACCCGCGAGAGCAGCTGGGCATGGTGAGGCTCAGCGACCTTCCCGACTACGAACGGGAGCATCTTCTGGCGAAAAACCTACCCCCGCTTGGGCCACCGGTATTCAGCCGGCCATCGAAACCCCTGTCCGAACTGCGCATCGCCCTGATTACCACCGCTGGACTGCACTTCCGCGATGACCCCGGCTTTGAATTCACCGACGCCACATTCAGGCCAATACCAGGTGAGGAAGATGCAGAGCAACTGATCATGTCCCACAGCTCGGTGAACTTTGATCGATCGGGGTTCATCGAAGACGTGAATATTGTCTTCCCCATCGAGCGATTCCGTGAGTTGGCAGCCCAGAGTGTTATTGGCTCTCTGGCCTCGGTGCACTACAGCTTTATGGGTGCCGGTCTCATGCCCGCTGCCTACGAGCAGGCCGCGTCGCAGGTTGCGGGCATGCTGAAGCAGGACCTCGTCGACGCCGTATTCCTGACGCCGGTCTGACCGAACTGCACGCGCGCCGTGAGCGCGCTCAGCTACTTCCTTGAACGTGACGGTATTGCGACCACGGGTATCAGTCTGGTTCGGGAAAACACGGAGAGCATGCAGCCGCCACGGGCACTTTGGGTGCCCTTCCCATTGGGTCGCCCCCTGGGCAAACCGGGGAACAGTGCCTTCCAGCATCGTGTGATCGCTGCTGCACTTGCGCTGCTGGACCGGGCAAAGGGGCCGGTGCTGGAGGACTACCCTGAGGACGCACCGGCGGTGATCAGCGAAGCGGCACCGGCCTGCCCGATTGCGTTTGCCAAGCCCGGCGGTGAGGCCACCGGCTGGGCAGCCGCCCTATGCAAGGAGCTGCAAGCGCTCATGCCTTGGCACGACCTCGGTAGGCGCCGGCGCAGGGGCCGTACCCTGGTTGGCCTGTCCGCAAACGCCATTCAGGATAATATCGAGAAAATGGGCCGTCTACTCGACGACGGCAGGCTGCCTCTGGATGATCTGGCATGGTTTAAAGCGGCTACCGAAGACGCCAAGGCCTTTTACCTGGAGGCACTCACCGCACAGCCTGGAGAGTACGACCAGCAAGAGCTGGAAAATGTGCTCTGGAACCAAACCGCACTGGGAGCCGCTATCCTGAAATTCAATAAGGATTTTAAAGCACATCCAGACACCGCCACGCTTGCGGTTATTACTGCGCCCAGAATTGCGGAGCACCCGGAATCAGGCTCATAACTTATTTTCACCGCTGGCCTGCTTGGGTGGCGGAGCACGCTTGCCACCACGCCCATCACAAGTTGAGTCAGGACACCTTCTCCGCTATCATCGCCCTCCCGTTTTTGGGGTGCAAAGAGTGCGACAACGGGTCGGTGCGCAATTCGCGAAGACCCCCGCCCTGGTGCCCCACAGCAGCAAGATCTAGGACCATAGCTCAGTTGGTTAGAGCGCTACCTTGACATGGTAGAGGTCGGCGGTTCGAATCCGCCTGGTCCTACCAAACTTCTAAGTCTTTGTTTTTATTATAGTTTAATTTTTTTGGTCGCTGCGTTATGGCGAGTTACCTCTACCCTGGAAAGGTAGTGCTGGGAAAGCCGCCTTACCCGAGGAAACTTACCGCTCATAAAAAAAAGTTTCAAAACGAAGCTTAATTGACATGCAGCACACAGCTACGGGGACCCGCTAAGCTCAACTAGAATCTACGCTAAGCTCAGTTAACTCTGACCAAGGCGGACGGTCCTCTTCACCACCAAAAAAGTCCATATCCCAAAACGCCTTCAGCAGAGGCACGTGAATACTTTCCTCCCGCTCAGCGCGCTTGAGAGCTTCTTCCAGCTCCTCAAGCTGCTTGGGAAATCGGGAGGCAAGATTTTCATTCTCACTGGGGTCGGAAAGGACATTAAATAATTCAAGCTCACCACCAGTTTTATCAATGAGCTTCCAGGGAAAGCGGTAATAGGCCTCTCCGTCTCCTCCCGAGACAAAATAATCATTGACAGGTATCTCTGATTTCTCCTTCAACGCAAGCCATCGATCACTCCCATCAAGCCCATAATTAGTGCCTGAACTTCGATGACTCGATGCGACTTGAAGAAGTGTAGGCACGACATCGAGAACAGTGACCATAGATGAGTGCGAATGAGGATCTAGATGTGCAGGCCAGTGCACTACCGATGGCACCCTCACACCCCCCTCAAATACCGAGCCTTTTCCGCGCTTCAGGTGACCATTGTCACTGCCTCCGTCAAGTGAGTTGGTCCTGATGAACTCCAAAAGACCTGGCTTGAACGGAGTATCAAACCATCGCTCTAGGAAGCGCGAGAATCCTACAAAACCAGGAGGCATAGCAGACGCATTTAATCCACCGTTATCGCTCATGAACCAAATCAACGTGTTACTAAGCATCCCCTCTTGCTCAAGCCGAGTTATCAACCGGCCTATGGCGGTATCTAGTTCCGTGACCATTGCCGCGTGAACGCGGCGATTGGGGTCTTCGATCGCTGAATAACTCTCTATCGCCTCCGATGGCGCTTCATTGGGCAAGTGCGGTGCATTAAATGACGCATACAGAAATAGCGGCTTTTGGGGGTCTCGCTGCGAAATGACGCGCTCTATTTCTTTGATCGACAGGTGCGTGGCATAACCTTCCTCACGCCGTGTCGCGCCGTTTCGCTGCCAGTCCAGACCGCCGCCGTGCACGTGATCCCAGAACCCGACCCCACCTGTGACGTTGCCGTAAAAGTGTTCAAATCCCCGAGATAGTGGGTGATACGCCGCCTCACGGAAGCCTAAATGCCACTTCCCGACCAGCGCGGTCTGATATCCGAGGTCTTGCAGATATTCGGGTAATAACCTTTCAGTCAGCGATAACCCCGTCGGAATCAATTTTGAAAACGGCTGATAAATACCGAGTGATTGCGGTGACTTACCTGACAAAAGTGCAGCTCGGGTCGGCGTACACGTTGCCTGAGCATAAAACCGCTCTAAAACAATGCCCTCAGCTGCTAATCGGTCGATATTGGGCGTCCTGATTTCACTACCGTGGTACCCCACATCGTTCCAGCCCAAATCATCGGCCAAAATAATGACGATATTGGGCGGCATGTCGCTTGCATTTACACCACTGACAAAGCCAATAAGCACTGCAATGTACAGCGCTTTTTGGAGTTGTCTTTTCAAGCTCAAAAGGCGCATGACTCTATTCAATTCTGTTATTGAGATTACCAAGGTAGGTTGCCTGAGTTCTCACAACATCGCCGGCCTGTAAATAAAACTGTTGGCCCCATATATTGAGCGGCTTGAAGAGAACACCGGCTCCAGTGCCTGTCAAAATTAAAGTGCCTTTGGGTATGTGATCACTAGGTATTAATGGGGTGGTCTTATCGCCTTGTTGGTAGAGCATGTTGGCGTCGTTCAATGCTTTATCGACAATCTCATCGAG
>JAAXJC010000048.1:4961-8682 GCA_012270045.1 Luminiphilus sp. | reverse complement strand
TACGCGCTTCTGGCGGCGCACCTTCACGAATCCCGGCCGCCATTCATCGATTTACTCGGCGGCCGAGGAGTAGCCGCCAGCTCGGCCGACCGGTCTTGCACCTTCGAGTTCCGTGTGCCCCTGGAGTACTGCCATAGCGGCAACGTGGTACAGGGCGGATTTGTTACCGCCATGCTCGATGCCTCCATGGCTCACGCTGTGTTTGGCTGCGACCCCAGCATTACCAGGCTTTCCAGCCTGGAAATCAGTACCCGCTACGAGAGCATAACCCGGGGCGACGTGCCATTGCGGGTAGAGGGCAGGATACGCAAGCTGACTCGCACCGTTGCCTTCTTGGAGGCCGAACTCATGGACGAGGACGGTCAGGTGCTGGCCAGCGCCAGTTCTGTGGCCAAGGTAGGACGGGATACCGCCTGATTGAATACGCGCTGCAAAGAAGCGGCACTGATCAAATAAGAACTTGAAACTGATAATGGGCGTTCCCCACATGTCAGACTGAGGGCAGCGCAAACCTCAAAAAGGGTCTGTCTACGACCCTCATCTTGGTCCCCAGGGGCCCGAACATCCCGCCCATGCGGCTCTCGGCCTGGAAAAGAGCGCAAAAAAAAGCCGCCCTGAACAATCAGGACGGCAAATCACTCTTAACGCTAACACATCAAATACAACGACCTGGATGGACGAGAGGGTCAATCTCTTCCCAGGGCCAATGGCCGTAGGAAGTACTCTCTCACATCTGCTACAAGTTTTGCATAAGAATTTTTCTATGGCAAAGCAAAATGCAAATCAAATGACGTCAAAGCACTGCTTTTAACTCCATGACGGAGGGAAAAGGCTCATGCCGCCCCCGCAGCCGTCAGCTCGCAAGAACATCCACAACATAAGGGGGATGGCAGTAGCTGCGATCAACCAAAGCTCTTGCAGTGGAGGCTCCGGATCATCCTGCTCGCCGCAGCGCCGACCCCGCTTATCTCAATGGCTTTTGCGAGATGCCCCGATGGCGATCAGGTTGAGTAAAATGCGCCTTCCTAATCATTTGTAGACGTCCGATGGCTCCTCTACCCTTTCGTGGCAAACCGATGGCTGCCGCCGTTTCCCTGGCGCTCAGCGGTGTTATTGCCAGCGTAAGTGCGCAGACTGAAGACCTTGAAAGCCCGGTTATCGAGGAGGTCGTGGTAACCGGCATCCGATCCAGCCTGCAGCGGGCCCAGGATATGAAGCGCTACTCAGCCGGCGTAGTGGACGCCATTACGGCTGAAGACATCGGAGATTTCCCAGACACCAATCTGGCAGAGGCCTTGCAGCGGGTGACCGGCGTTGCCATTGATCGACAACGCGGCGAGGGTACAACCGTTACCGTCCGGGGATTCGGTGCCGACTTCAACCTGGTCACCCTGAACGGACGCCAAATGCCTACCCACAGCGGTCTGGGGCGATCCTTCGACTTCCAGGACATTGCCGCCGAATCGGTGTCCGGGGTTGAGATTTACAAAACATCACGGGCCAATGTGCCCACTGGCGGCATAGGTGCCACCATCAACATCAAGACGGCGAAGCCGCTGGACCGCCCCGGACTGAATGCCACGGTCAGCGCCTCGGGCATGTACGACCAGTCCACCCGCACCGGGGATGACGTCACCCCGGAAATATCTGCGTTCGCGTCCCAGACCTTCCTGAACGACACCATCGGGATTGCCCTTTCTGGCACCTTTCAGGAGCGGCATAACGGGCAATCCTCAGCCAGCAACACGGAATGGCTGGAGCGCGATGGCAGTGGCATTCCGGACAACGGTCAACACGACAATCTTCCCCAGGCTGGCGATTTGGTGGCACTGCCCCAGCAGCAGATTTATCAGTTGGATGAATGGGAACGTACGAGGATCAATGGCCAGTTGACGCTGCAGTGGCGTCCCTTTGACAGCCTCACTGCGACACTGGACTACACCATGGCCCAGCTTGAACTCGACCACCGTTACAACAATATGTCGGTCTGGTTCAGCCCTACCGGGCAATCGGGCACCTGGATGGGCGATGGCATCGTGTCGCCAATGGTTTACTCGGAGACCAATAACCAACCCGACGCCCCAATGGGGGCCGGTGTCGACGCGTCGAAAAACACCCGCGCGTCCCTGGGCCTGAATCTCGAGTGGGATGTGACCGACCGACGCTCTCTGGCACTGGACTATCACGATTCGACGGCGGAGCGCGAACCCAACAGCCCCTTTGGCAGCTCCGCCAATCTGTCCATGGCCGCCTTTGGCCGTCAGTCTGCGACAGTCGACTATTCCAATGAAATTCCCGTCACCAGTATCGGTCTGGCCGACCCCTTGTCGCCGGATGACATGCAGATCACGGGCAGCGTTTTTGCCAATAGCTGGGCTGAAATGAACATTGAACAAGCCCAGTTTGCGGGGGCGTTTGATCTCACCGACACCCTTCTGCTCGACTTTGGCCTCGCCTACACCGATATCGATAACTTTGAGGCGGGGAGCATCGTACAGCGCAACACCTGGGGCCAGAATCAGGCCTCCGCCTACGGCAGCGTCGCCGACCTCGTAGTGCCTGCATCCCTGGCCGGCATGTATGACGAACTTTCGGGCGGTGATAGCGTCATCAACAACTTCTTTATCTTCGATATGCAGCAGGTGGCAGAGCGGGCTGAATACCTGCAATCCCTGCCCGAGGATGATCCCTTGTTCCTCGCCACCGCTTTGGCTGCCGGTGACTGTGGTACCGGGTTCTGTGCCGACAGCGACCCGGGCTTCGGCAACCAGTTCCGGGAAGAGAGTTACTCCGCTTACCTCCAGATCGGATACGCAGGAGAGGTTTTCGCGCGACCCTTTAACTTCCGGGCCGGCCTGCGTTATGAGGAGACCGAAGTCACCTCCAGCGCCGAATCCCAGGACTACACGCGCATTGAGTGGGCCTCAACCAATGAATTCTCGGCGGTTCCGGCAGACGGAACGGTCAGTACCACATTGACCGGTGACTACGACGTCCTGCTACCGAATATCGATTTTGATATCGAGGTTGTTGACGATGTTATCTTCCGGGCCTCCTACAGCCAGACAATAGCCAGACCGAGTTATGCCGACCTGCGGGGCAACCTCTCCATCGGCACGGTGCTGCGGGTGGTAGAAGGCGAACATATCGCCGATGGCACCAGGGGCAATCCGGGGCTGCTGCCCCACGAATCCGACAACTGGGACTTCTCCCTGGAGTGGTACTACGGGGAAGCCAGTTATGTATCGGTGGGCTATTTTGACAAGTCCGTAGTCAACTTCGTGACCTCTGCGGAACAGGAAGACGTCGTGCTTTACCCAGAGCTGGCCCACCCGGCCCTGGGTCCGCTCTATGCAGACGCGATCGATGCCCTTGGCATTACCGCCTCCAACGGCGAAATACGCGATTACATCTTTACCAAGTACCCCAACGAACCCGGCGTCGACGTGGAAAACCAGATCATCACCGGTGTTCCGGGACGGGACGATCCCGCTTACTTCGACGTCGATACACGGATCAACTCCAACGAGGAAGCGAAGATAGACGGTTGGGAAATCGCCTGGCAACACAGTCTCTGGGACACAGGCTTTGGTTTCATTGCCAATATGACCCTGGCCAGTGGCAGCGCCACCTTCGACAACAGTTCAGATGCCCCCCAGTTCGCTCTCCCCGGCCTGTCGGATACCCGTAACCTCATTCTCTACTCCGACGGCGTTGGCTT
>JAAXJC010000048.1:0-4951 GCA_012270045.1 Luminiphilus sp. | reverse complement strand
ACTGGCGCGACAGTTATTTTATAGGGGGCGTCACCAAGCCCGCCTACACCGAGGAATACGAACAGTGGGACGCCAGCGCCAGCTATGAGATCACCGATGGCTTCGTGGTCTTCGTAGAAGGCATCAACATCACCAACGAGACCTTCCGATCCCACGGCAGGGACCCGCTGCAGCTGTACAGCGTGGGCCAATTGGGCGCGCGCTATAACGTTGGCTTCCGCTACACCTACTGACGCTCCTGGCCAGTTTGGCTAATGTGGCCGTCCGGGCTCGGGTTTGTCGGGCAGCGGTTAAGGTCTAGACTTCACGCAACCAGCCTGGACGCTTAGCGATAGTAACACCATGGTGATTTCTGAAACAACACCGAATAGCCCGGTGCGCCGGGTCGTTATAGTCGGTGGCGGCACAGCCGGGTGGCTGACCGCCTGCGTGCTCGCATCTGAGTTTCAGACCTCCGGGGCCTTCAAAATAACGGTCATCGAGTCTCCGGATGCGCCCAGCGTGGGCGTCGGTGAGGGAACCTGGCCCTCCATGCGCTCCACCTTGAAAAAAATTGGCCTGAACGAAGCTGAATTCCTTCGCCGATGCCAGGCGTCCCTGAAACAGGGGACGTTTTTCAGGAACTGGCTTCACGGACGAGGCGAAAGCTACTACCACCCCTTTTCACCGCCCGCGGGTTACAGCGAAACCAATTTGGCGGAAGTGTGGCGGCAAGTCCGCGGGGATCACGAGTCCTTCGCCCATGCGGTCACGCCCCAGTGCCGGGTCTGCGACCAGGCGGCAGCGCCCAAACAATTGGGAGTGCCGGACTTTGCCTATGTCCTGAATTACGGTTATCACCTGGATGCCGGCGCCTTCGCGCACATGCTGACGGAACGGGCAACAGAGGCTCTGGGGGTTCAACATATTCGGGAGCACATCAGTCGCGTGGTCCATGACCCAGAAGGTTACCTGACGTCGTTGGTAACCCGTTCGGGAACAGAGGTGGCTGGCGACATATTCATCGACTGCAGCGGCTTCCAGGCCCTGTTGGTAGAAAAGCATTACAAAATCCCCTTGGAACGGGTGACATCAGTGCTGTTCAACGACAGCGCGGTAGCCGCCCAAATACCCTATGGGGACAGCACGGATGACATCAGGTCGACCACCTGGGCGACCGCCCAGCCGGCGGGCTGGATCTGGGATATAGGCCTCAGGGATAGACGTGGCGTGGGCATGGTATTTTCGAGTGCGCACACAAACGAAGCCGAGGCCCATGAGCGGCTGCACAGCTACGTGGAGAGCACGAATCGGCGCGATCAGGTAGAAACAGCGCTTGCCGAAGCAAGGCTGATTCAGTTCACGCCCGGGTACAGAAAAACGCCCTGGCATAAAAACTGTATCGCGGTGGGACTGTCTTCTGGTTTTGTGGAACCACTGGAAGCTTCGGCACTGGTGATGGTGGAACTGGCGGCCAGGGCCCTCGCCGACCGCTTTCCCACAGAGCGCAGCGTAATGCCCCAGCTGGCCAGCCGCTTCAACCGGGAATTTAACCAGCGCTGGGAACATATCGTTGAGTTTTTAAAGCTCCACTACGTGCTCAGCCAGCGGGACGATTCCGACTACTGGCGAGACCATCGCAACGGAAATTCGATACCCGATTCCCTGATCGAGCGCCTCGCCCTGTGGCACACTGGCCTGCCATGGCACCCCGATGATCAGAGAGCCGATGAGCTGTTTCCGTCAGCAAGTTACCAATACGTCTTGATGGGCATGGACTTTCAAACCACGGCCAGCCCCCTGCCGCGCAGGGGCAGAGAGGAACAGATGACCCAAGCCCAGACACTGTTCAGGGAAGTACGGGAGCAAGGGCAGCGAATGAGCACCCGCCTGTCATCCAACCGGCAGCTGCTGTCTGAACTGCGGCAGCGGGATTTTGCTGCCCTGTAAAGGGCCCGGAAACGACCTATGCCGTCCATCGAGAAACTCAACAATGTTCATCATGCGGACCTACGGGTGGTCACCAGCTTCTCCCGGGACTACGGCGACAACGTCATGTTTGTGCCCGCATACCCCAATGAATTCAGGGGTTTGCAGAGCTGTTATCCCCTGCTTTTTTTCAAAGACCCCCAGAACGGGAGCTTTCATCCCATAGCCCTACTGGGATTTGAAGAGGGTGAAAACCTGTTCCTGACTGACGATGGTCACTGGGACGCGCCCTACGTACCCCTTATGGTCCAGCGCGGGCCGCTGATGATCGGCTTTGAGGATGGCGAGGGTGGCAAACCCACGCCGGTGGTGGCGGTTGATATGGAACACCCCAAGGTCAGCACAGAGCAAGGGGAGCGGCTGTTTCTTGAACACGGCGGCTACTCTGAGTACCTTGATCGACTGACCGCCATTATGGAAGCGATACACGAAGGACACGCTCTGGCAGCCAGCCTGGCGGAGACGTTGCTGTCACTTGACCTGATAACCTCCTGTGACCTGCAGATCACTCTGGACGGTGGCGGACAGCACCAATTGACCGGGTTCTACATGCTCGACGATGAGGCGCTGCTGGCGCTGGACGACTCGGGCATTCAAACCCTGTCAAAAAGTGGCCTGCTGGCGGCGAGCTTTTTAATGCTGGCGTCCCAATCCCAACTTCAGGGGCTGATCCGCAAGAAAACAGGGGGGCGTTAGCCGGCATGGCAGGCGCTCTCCAACAACCAGGGCCCATCGCCGAGGTCACGCTGAGCCCGGGGCAAACCATCGACGATGCCCTGCTCCGTGCAGATACACCCTGGATCGCAAGAGGCCTGGTAAGTGACTGGCCCGCAACCCAAGCGGGTGCTGAGGGGGGCCATGAATTCTTTGCCTACCTGCAGTCATTCAGCGCCGGCAGGCCTACCTCGGCCTTTATCGCCGAACCCGAGCACGAGGGGCGCCTGTTCTACAATGAACAGTTTGATGGCTTCAATTTTGTCCAGCTCGACACCACGCTGGAGGCCGTTTTCAGCAAACTGCTGAAGCTGAAGGAGGAAGCGTCCGCACCGACCCTGTATGTGGGTTCGACGCCCGTCAGTACCGCCCTGCCGGAATTCCAGGCCGAAAACAACCTCGATATGGCTAGCGCCGAACCGCTGGTCAGCATCTGGCTGGGGAATCGTTGCCGGGTGGCGGCCCATTTTGACTACCCCCGCAACCTGGCCTGCTGCATCGCCGGCCGTCGGCGTGTCACCGGGCTCCCCCCCGAACAGGTGGCCAACCTCTACATTGGCCCCTGGGACCTGACCCCCGCAGGCCAGCCCATCAGCCTGGTGGATACCCAGGCCCCAGACCTGGATCGGTTTCCCCGCTTCACTACAGCCTGGGCAGAGGCCCAAAGGGCCGAGCTCGAAGCCGGGGATGTGATCTATATGCCGGGCATGTGGTGGCACCAGGTGGAGTCCCTGGAACCCATCAACGCACTGGTCAACTACTGGTGGTCGGAGACCCCGGCGGTGTATGGCGCGCCCATGGATGCCTTTGATCATGCCCTGCTGGCCCTGAAACAGTTACCCGCGGGGCAAAAACGCGCCTGGAAAGCCCTGTTCGACCAGTATGTTTTCAATGAAGATAACGACGCACTGGCGCATCTACCGGAACACAGCAAGGGCCGGCTGGCACCCCTGCAGTCTGACCTGGCACGGCGACTGCGGGCTGACCTGATTAATCGGCTGAAGCGGTAATGACAGGTATAAGCAGTGACTGAGCAGGCACAGCAACCAATTAGTAACGTGGTGATTGCAGGGGGCGGCACCGCCGGCTGGATGACTGCTGCTGCCCTCTCCCACCTGGTAGCCCGGCCGTTGAACATCACCCTGATCGAGTCCGACGATATTGGTACCGTTGGGGTGGGCGAAGCGACCATCCCTACCCTGCTGACCATTAACCGCCTGCTCAAGATTCCCGAGCCCGAGTTTATTCGTGAGACTTCGGGCACCTTCAAGCTTGGCATACAGTTCGAAAACTGGACCCAGGCGGGCTCCCGTTATTTCCACAGTTTTGGTGATACCGGCAAGGGCTGCTGGGCCGGTGGCTTCCAACACTTTTGGCTGCGCGCCCAGCGGGAGGGGCTGAGCCAGGCCTACGGCGAGTATTGCCTGGAACTCAAGGCGGCTGAGGCCGGGAAATTTGGATTGCGCTCGGACGCCCCCATCAACTACGCCTACCACCTGGACGCCACCCGCTACGGACAATACCTCAGGCAGCGGTCGGAGCGCGCCGGGGTTCGACGGCGGGAAGGCTTGATCAAGCAGGTGATCACAGATCCTGAGACCGGATTTATCACTGAGTTGGTATTGGCCGATGGCGACAGTGTCACCGGGGAACTGTTCATAGACTGCAGCGGATTCCGGGCACTGTTGAGTGAAGGGGCCCTCAACACCGGTTTCGAGGATTGGTCCCATTGGCTCCCCTGTAACCGGGCGCTGGCGGTACAGAGCGAACTGGCCGGCCCGCCACCTCCTTATACCCGGGCCATCGCCCACAAGGGCGGCTGGCAGTGGCGTATTCCGCTACAACATCGGGCGGGCAACGGCCTGGTCTACAACAGTGATGCTTTCAGTGATGAGCAGGCCCTTGCAACACTGCTGGCCAATATCCCCGAACCCACACTCACGGAACCCCGGCCTATCCGCTTCACTACTGGTCAGCGCAAGCGCTACTGGCACAAAAACTGTGTGGCCATAGGCCTGGCCAGTGGTTTCATTGAGCCCCTGGAATCCACCAGCATCCATTTCATCCAGAACGGCATTATGTGGTTGCTGCTGATGTTCCCGGAGATGGGTATCGATGAGGCGCTGGTAGCGGAGTACAACGGGAAACTCCGCAGAGAGGCGGAACATATCCGTGACTTCATTATCTTGCATTACCACCTCAACGGCCGGCACGGCGAACCCTTCTGGGATTATCTGAGAGAGATGCCGCTGCCCGACTCACTGGTCCA
>JAAXJC010000012.1:33606-37083 GCA_012270045.1 Luminiphilus sp. | reverse complement strand
AAGCATTTCAAGCGAGCCACTCTGGGTTGTCCGGTTGTAATGGGCCGTAAAACCTTCGAATCGGTGGGTCGGCCGCTACCGGGCAGGACCAATCTGGTGCTCACCCGGGACCGTGACTGGCAGGCAGCGGGCGTCGAGGTCTTTGGCGATGTCCATGGGGCGCTGCAGCGGGCCGAGGCCCAGGCCATTATCGATGATGCCCGGGCTATCTGCGTTGTGGGCGGTGCCGAGATTTACCGTCTGTGCCTGCCCCAGGCCGATCGGGTGCTGTTGACAGAGGTCCACGGCAGGGTCAGCGGCGACACCTTTTTTGACCTGGAGCTGCTGGCCGACTGGACCGAGGTCAGCAGGGAGCGCCATCCGGCCGGTCAGCACAATAGTCATGATTTTAGTGTTGTGGAACTGGCCCGGTCTGGGTATTCTTCGCCCCCCGGTGACTATCCCGACGACTGATCCGAATTGATTTAGCCACGTAGGCTCAGGTAGAGTCGAAGGCTCCAAGGCGTGGCGGTGTGGTGAGAAAAGCTATAACCCCCTGTCATGCACTTTATGAATAAATGAGACTAAACACTCTGGTCATTGCGACCGGAGGTGCCAACTGCCCACTGAGAGGAAGTATCGATCCAATGACAATGCACCGATTCAAAACGTTTCTGCTCGCGGCCAGTGTCGCTGGCGGCGCCCTGGGTGCCGCAGCTACCTCCCAAGCCGCATCCATTGACGAGGTTCTCGATGTCGGCATCAAGCGCACCGCCGAGGCCAAGGCGTCCCAGGCGAAAATCGATCGCCTGGCGGACGAGACCCGCGATCTGTTGTCCGACTACAAGACGGTCATGAAGCAGGTCGACGGCCTCAAGGTCTACAACGCTCGCCTGGAGCGGCAGATTGCGAACCAGAATCGCAGGATTGCCGACATTGACGGTTCCATATCCGAAGCGGCGGTTATCCAGCGCCAGATTCCACCTCTGGTGGGGCGAATGCTCGATGGTCTGGAGCAGTTCATCCGGCTGGACATGCCCTTTGATCTGGATACCCGCATGGGCAATATCGAGGCGGTTCGCGCCAACCTCGACCGCTCCGATGTAACCGCAGCCGAGGCTTTCCGCCAGGTGCTGGAACTGTATTCCATCGAGCTGCAGTACGGCCGGGGTATTGAATCCTACAGCGACACCATTGAAATCAACGGTACTTCCAGAGAGGTAGATATTCTGCGCATCGGTCGCATCTCCCTGGTCTACCAGACGACTGATGGTGCCGAAACGGGAGCCTGGAACAGTGCCAGCCAATCGTGGGAGCCGCTGTCAGCGGGTGATTACGCGGCCGCAGTCCGCAAAGGGGTGCGCATCGCCAAGAAGCAAGCCACCATCGAACTCTTGAATATGCCGGTAGCGGCGCCGGAGGCCAACTAAGATGACTTCCCAGTTTTTTAAAGCATCCGCTCTGCTGGTAGCCGGAGCATTCGCCACCGCCGGTGTATACGCACAGGACGAGGGCGACGCCCCGGCCGTGCCCGCGGGACCCACGCCGCAGGAAGTAGCGGCGGAAAATCTTGAGCAACTGTTGGGGTTGGTAAAGGACGGGCGGGCCACAGCCTCCCGTGAAAACGCCGCCCGGGAACAACGCTTCGCACAGGACAAGGCCAATCAGGCGGCCGAGCTGCGCCGTGCGGAACAGGAACGCACCAACGAGGAACGGCGTTCCGCCCGTCTCGAGAAGCAGTTTGAGGACAATGAACTGCTGATTGCAGCGAAGCAGGAGCAGTTGAAAGAGCGCCTGGGCACCCTGTCCGAGCTGTTCGGCCACCTGACGGCCGCAACAGGCGACCTGGCCTCCCAGATGGACGTGTCCCTGGTTTCCTCCCAGTTCCCCGACCGGGAGGTTTTCCTGAAGGAGCTGATTGCCAAGATGAGCGGCTCTGACAAGCTGCCCAGCGTCGAGGAAATCGAGCGTGTCTGGTATGAGTTGCTGCGTGAGGTGAAGGAACAGGGCTCCATCGCCAAGTTCTCCGCCGAAGTCGCCACGCCCTCGGGTGAGTTGAGCCAGCGTGAAGTCGTCCGTGTCGGCGCATTCAACGTCATCGACGCCGGTGGTAACTATCTTTCATTTGCCAACGGCAAGCTCAGTGAGCTGCCGCGACAGCCCGGCGGTGCCTTTGGCAGCCAGGCGGCTGATCTCGCGGGTTCCAGCTCTGGACTGCACCAGTTCGGCGTTGACCCAACAGGTCCCACCGGAGGTTCTTTCTTGGCGGCCATTATTGACAGCCCGACCCTCGAAGAGCGCTGGCACCAGGGCGGTTACGTCGGCTATGCCATTACTGCCGTGGGGGCGTTTGCCTTCCTGCTGGCCATTTACCGAGTGCTGGTCCTGACCCTGGTCGGCGCCAAGGTATCCAGCCAGCTCAAGTCAGACAAGGCCAACGAGAACAATCCTTTGGGACGCGTATTGGCGATCCACGAAGCCAGCCCCAACATGGATCCCGAGACACTGGAGCTGAAAATGGCGGAGGGTGTACTTAAGGAAACGCCCAAACTGGAGGCGGGCCTTACGCTGCTCAAGATCATTGCAGCAGTGGCGCCGCTGATGGGCCTGCTCGGTACGGTGACCGGTATGATCATCACCTTCCAGGCAATAACCATCTTCGGTGCCGGTGATCCCAAGGCCATGGCTGGCGGTATCTCCAGCGCCCTGGTAACCACTGTATTGGGTCTCTTGGTGGCCATCCCGACGGTGCTGCTGCACACGATTGTGAATGGTCGCGCCCAGCGCATCATCCACGTGATCAACGAGCAGGCGACCGGCATTGTAGCCGAGCACGCAGAGCGCGAGCACAACCGATAAGCGGTCGGCAGAGGAGAGATTTTCCATGCCAGGTGTTTTTGAGGTCATACTCGCGTTCATGGACAAGGGCGGTAATGTCCTTTGGCTGATCGCCCTGCTGGTGTTTTTCATGTGGACGCTCATCTTTGAGCGGCTCTGGTATTTTTCTGCCTCCTGGCGCAAGGATCGCGCTGCGGTCGTTGCAGCCTGGGAGAGCCGTTCCGAGCGCAAATCCTGGAACGCCAAGCAGATTCGTCAAAAAATGCTGTCCAGCAGTCGGGACCTGATCAACAACAACATGAATGTGATCACCACCTGTGTTGCGTTGTGCCCGCTGCTGGGCCTGCTCGGCACGGTGACCGGCATGATCGAGGTGTTTAATGTCATGGCGGTAACCGGAGGTGGCGATGCCAAATCCATGGCCGGTGGCGTCGAGAAATCGACCATTCCTACCATGGCCGGCATGGTGTCGGCATTGTCGGGGCTGTTTGCCAATACCTATCTGCAGCGGGTTGCCACTCGCGAGCAGATGTTCCTTGAAGATCAACTCACGTCTGACCACTGACGCGGTCTTCTGGAGGAGTAGTTAGTCATGCGCAGAATTGCCAAGCAGCAGGAAGGAGACGGCGCGGAGATCGACCTGACGCCCATGCTGGACGT
>JAAXJC010000012.1:353-33506 GCA_012270045.1 Luminiphilus sp. | reverse complement strand
CCAAGCAGCAGGAAGGAGACGGCGCGGAGATCGACCTGACGCCCATGCTGGACGTCGTCTTTATCATGTTGATCTTCTTCATTGTCGTCGCGTCCTTTATCAAGGAGGCCGGGGTGGAGGTAAACCGTCCCGACGACAACCAGCAAACCGATCCGGAAGACTCCATCAGCATTGTTGTTGAGGTTGCGGCGGACAACCAGATATGGATGGAGAACCGACGCGTTGATGTGCGTGCGGTTCGAGCCAACATCCAGCGACTGCTGGCGGAGGACCCCGAGGCGCCGGTAACGGTGAAAGTTGAGAAGGGGGCCGAGGCGGGCGTCGTCGTCGACGTCGCCGACGCAGCCAGAGAGGCGGGTGTGGGAATTGTTAACTGGGCCAGTAGTAAGTGAGGGCTAGGCAATGAGTATGCGTGACCACGCCACCCGAGCAGGGGGCAGCCAGGATGAGCAGCAGATCGACCTGACGCCCATGCTGGACGTTGTCTTCATCATGTTGATTTTCTTCATTGTGACCTCGTCCTTCGTCAAGGAACCCGGCGTAGAAATCTTCAAGCCACAGGCATCGACCACCGAGGCCTGCGAGCGGGGAACGATTATCTTTGCCGTTGATGAGCGTGGTGACATTCACTACAACAAGAACAAGTTGCCCCTGGATAAGGCCCTGCGGACCGCTGAAGCAGCGAAAAAAGAAGCGCCCCAGGCCAACATAGTGGTACAGGTGGACAGGGAAACTCCGGCCTATGCCGTGGAGGAACTGATCGACATCGTGCGTCCGATACTGACCGCGCCCCCCTGTATCTCTACAGATGATGAGGCTTGATCTAGATGGGTAGCTCAGTACGGGTGATCGTGGGTGGCCTGCTGGCGGTGCCGGTTGCCATAGGCTTGTTTTACATCATGCAGGCGCTGGTTGATCGAGACTTCAAACAGGAAGATGCCAAGGCACGTAAAATTGCCGACATCGTCGTTCCCGACAAGGTGATCGAAACCAACCTCAAGGAGGTTTTGCCTGAGAAGGTGGAGGACCCCGAAGAGCCGCCACCGGATATGGAGCCGATCCAGTTCGATAGTGACGTCGACATGGGCGTGGTCAATAACGCTCCTACCACGGGCGTTACCCTTAACCTGAGCACCAGCGGTATGTCCTCGGGTGATGGCGAATACCTGCCCATCGTGAAGGTGGCGCCCATCTACCCCCGACGCGCCCAGACCCGGGGCATTTCCGGTTACTGCATCGTCGAGTACACGGTGACCAAGACCGGGTCGATTCGTGACCCCCAACCGGTAGACTGCCAGCCCTCAGGCATTTTTGAACGCGCCTCGGTCAAGGCGGCCGAGAAGTTCAAGTACAAGCCCCGGGTGGTCGATGGCGAGCCCATCGAGGTGGCTGGCGTTCAGAACAAATTTACCTACGAACTTGAGCAGTAGCGCTCGGGGAGGCAGGGAAACACCATGATCAAGGGATTCTTCAGCAATGCTGTTCTGGCCACCATACTCGCTCTGGCGGTGGTGGTGGTTGACCGTGCGGGTACAGTAGGCCTGGTGGCCAGCGCCCAGGCCCAGGGCAGTTCCGATGGCAAGAAGAAGGAGCGGGAGACCCGGCGCACACCGGCCCTGCGCAACAAGGTCTATGAAAAGCTGGCTGAGGCCCAGGCCTTCGCCGAGGCCAAGGACTATCCCGCGGCACAGCAGGTGCTGGATCAAATGATTGCCGGAGAGGGCAAGCGGGCGCTGAACAGCTATGAACTGGCCAACGTCTATAACCTGTATGCGTTCTTGCGCTACTCAGCCGAGGATTACAGCGGCGCGTTGCGGTACTACCGACAGGTCATCGCCCAGCCCGACATCCCCCTGGCTATGGAGATCGGCACCCGGTTCACGGTGGCCCAGCTGTACTTTGTTCAGGAGCAGTGGCAGCCGGGTATCGATGCACTACTTGAGTGGTTCGAGTTGACCGATAAGCCCAATGCGACGGCCTACATTCTGCTGGCCCAGGGCTACTATCAATTAAAGGATTACGACAGCGCGCTGAAGAATGTCGAGACTGCGATCTCCATGCATGAGACCGAGGGCAAGCTGCCCAAGGAGCAGTGGTACAACCTGGCGCGGTTCCTGTATTTCGACAAGAACGACTATGACAACGCTCTGGCAACCCTGTACACATTGATTGAGTACTACCCCAAGAAGCAGTACTGGGTGCAGGCGTCCCATATCTACAGCGAGAAGAAAGACGAGCCCCGACAGCTCGCCATGATGGAGACCGCCTACCAACAGGACCTGTTGGACAAGAGCTCCGAGATCGTGCAACTCGCCTACCTCTATTTAAATTCCGAAGTACCCTATCCCGCAGCCCTGGTAATGGAGCAGGGGTTCGAGGATGAGCTGGTAGAGGAGAAGTCCAAGAATTTTGAGTTGGCCGGTAGTGCCTGGCGCCAGGCCCAGGAAATCGATAAGGCCATCCCGAACATGGAGCGTGCGGCCGAATTGTCCGATAAGGGCGAATTGTACAGCCGTCTGGGCAACGTTTACCTGGATGGTGATCAGCACCAGAAGGCCATTGAAGCTGTGCGTAAAGGTCTGGCCAAAGGGGGTGTCAAGCGGCCCGATTCGGCCCGTTTGGTTCTGGGCATGGCCCATTTCAACCTGGGAGATTACGACAGCGCGAAAAAGGCGTTTCGTGAAGCCGCCAAGGATGACCGCTCAGAGAAATATGCCAGGCAGTGGATTCGCTACATCAACAGCGAGGAAGAACGGCAGCGGGAGATGGCGAAAGACATCTAGCTGTCGCGTTCGATGTGCCTGAACCGTTACCCGAGTGCGGGCGACATCATCTAAAAACGGTAGGGAAAAAAAGGGGCTCGCGAGGAGCCCCTTTGTGTTTCCTGGGTTTACGCCGAGTCAGACGGGAACGACATTCTCGGCTTGGGGGCCTTTCTGGCCCGTTGCAACCGTAAACTGAACTTTCTGGCCATCCTGGAGGGTTTTGAAACCGTCGCCCTGGATTGCACTGAAGTGGACGAATACGTCGGGGCCGCCTTCCTGCTCGATAAATCCGTAACCCTTGGTTTCGTTGAACCACTTTACGGTGCCTGTAACTTGTGACATTGAGTGTACCTTTATTGCAAAAATTTCCCCCTGACACCGGGTTGTGGCCCGGTTTCGGGGTTGTGACGGGGCCAGCCCGCCGCCGAGCAGTGGCCATTCCCAAAGGACGACAGCGCTCGATGCCACGAGTGTAGCACTAGCGCAAGCGGGATTTACTCAAATTTTTATTAATTATTGAAACTATTACCAAGGGGCGGTGGTCATGCCACCGGCAGGATCTTCAGCAAATCAGTGGTGCCGGTCTTGCCCATGGTGCTGCCCATGGTGAGCAAAATGTAGTCGCCGCGGCTCAGGTAGCCGCCGTCGAGCAGAAATTCCAGCACCCTTCCCTCTATGTCCTCCGGCGCGAAGGCCGTGGCATCAAAGTACAGTGGTACCACGCCTCGGCAAAGGGCGAGCTTCTGCAGGGTCTGGTTTTGCCGGCTTAGCCCGAAAATGGGTAAACCGGAGGATAGGCGGGACATCATGGTGGGTGTGACCCCCCGCTCGGTGAGAGTGGCGATTCCCCGCACACCGGCAAAGTGGTTGGCGCTGTACATGGCGGACAGGGCGATCGCCTCCTGGGCACTGGAAAACTCCCGGTCCAGCCGGTGCCGGGAAGTGCGCGCCACCGGGTGCGCTTCGGCACCAAGAGCGGCTTCCGACATGGCCGTTACCACCTCAACAGGGTATTGGCCGACTGCGGTTTCAGCAGACAGCATGACGGCATCTGTGCCATCGAGTACGGCATTTGCCACGTCAAACACCTCTGCCCGGGTGGGCATGCGGTTGCTGATCATAGACTCCATCATCTGGGTCGCTGTGATCACCAACCGGTCCAGCCGGCGTGTGCGGGAGATGAGATCCTTCTGTATACCGATCAACTGGGCGTCGCCCACCTCGACGCCCAGATCACCCCGGGCCACCATCACGCCCTCGGCGGACCTGATGATGCTGTCGAGCAAATCGGTGTCTGCCACCACCTCGGCGCGTTCAATTTTGGCGATGATGGCCGGTTGCAGTCCGACCTCCCCCAGCAGGGATCGAGCCAGGTCTATGTCCTCGCAACTGGAAACAAAGGACACGGCAACGAAGTCCGGGGCAATGTCCGCCATGGCAGCGATGTCAGCCCGATCTTTCTCGGTCAGTGCCGGTGCCGCCAGGCCACCGCCGAGTTTGTTGACACCCTTTCTCGACGCCAGCCTGCCACCGGTAATCACCGTGCAGTCGACGGCGGTCGCGGATACGTCGTCAACACGCAACCGAAGTTTGCCGTCGTCCAGTAACAGCACGTCATCCATGACAACCTGTTCGGGCAGGGCTCGGTATTCAACACCGACACGGCGCTGGTCGCCGCCATCGGTGGGGACTTCCAGGTCCAGGCAGAAGGGGTCGCCGGCGGTCAGCTCGACGGAGCCGGTGGCGAAGCCGCCAATTCTGATTTTCGGGCCCTGCAGGTCGGCCAGAATCCCGATGTAGCGGCCGGCGTAGCCCGCCTGGCGGCGAATGCGGGCGGCCACCTCCGCGTGGTGTGAACTGGCACCGTGACTGAAGTTGAGCCGGAAAACGTCGACGCCGGCGCCGATCAGCCGATTCAGCATGTCCTCGCTGTCGCTGCCCGGGCCCACGGTTGCGACAATTTTTGTCCGCCGGTGGGTGATGGGTCCCTGTTTCAAAAATTTACTCCTGCTGATCCATGGGCGGTACGGGGTGCTCAGCGGTCCATGCCATCGATAAATCGACGGGTCAGGTCGGAAAAATCACTGAAGGCCCCGTCCACCCCTGCCCGGATAAATACACCTTCCTGAAGGGCATCAAAGGTTTGAAAGCCGGCCTCCAGATTATCAGCCCTCAGGGTATAGGTATGTACCAAAAGACCATGATGGTGGGCGTTCTGTACCAGTTCACCGGGCGTGGTGCCATCGGGTTCGAACAGCTGGGGTATCCAGGGCCCAATGCCATCGGCATAGTCGGCGATTTCCGCCAACCCCCGATCGGATTGCATGGCCTGGAAATCGATACCCGGCACCTCCCCCCAGGCGTTGTCGGCAATCAACTGGATCAGGGGCAGCGGCGTTGCCAGTTCAGTTTTCAGTTGACGCAGGGTGGCGGGGTCAAAGCATTGCAGAAAGGCCGGGGCATTGGGGGTATTGAGACCGGCACCCTCTAGCAACTCCAGGGTGATGGTTGCGATATCAAGGCCGGCCGCGCGATGTAAAGCGGGTGCCTTCAATTCGATGTAGTAGCCGGCGGATCGGGAGCGGGAATGGTTCAGGCCGTTGATCAGCGTTATTTCCTCGGCAAGGGTCGGAATACGCAGTGCCATATCCACCACCGGGAATCGACTTCCGAACACAGCGGTCCCCGAACCATCCACCCGCTCGTGCACAGATAGGCTCTTGATTTCATCCAGATCAAAGTCAATCGCATAAAACCTGCCGTCACTGCGATTGCGCCCCGGAAATTTGACCGCCACGTCGGTGGTGGTTTCCAGGTAGATGTCGTGCAGCACCAGGGGTATGCCGTCCCTGGACAGTACGATGTCCTGCTCAATGTAATCAGCGCCCATGACATGGGCGGCGACCACTGCCGGCAGGGTATGCTCGGGCAGATAACCGCTGGCACCCCGGTGGGCGATCAAAATGGGTTTCACAGTATCCGTTACGTCTCCATGATGGTCTGGGCTGGTGGGGCAGCAACTGCCCGGGGCTTAGTGTCGCACGTCCTGCCAATGGATGGGTTCTTTCCGGCCAGGGCTGGCAGCCTGCCATACAAGGGCTGTGCAGTTTTGATCACGACGGACTTTGCACCCCTGTTCAGCCCTGTTATAAGGGCTGGCATGACTTCCGACTCCCGATCGCCCTGCCCGCCCTATGGCTACAGCTGTGACTGCACCCTGCCGGTTGCACGACAGATCGAACTGGTTGCCGAATTCCACGCCTACGGTATTCGTCCCACCCGGATAGCCTATCGCCTGGGCATTGATATCGCCCTGATCGATGCGCTGCTGGCCGGCGAACATGAGGAGCGGAGATTCGAGGCCCTCGTCCGCGGCTACCGACAGCGTCGCTTCCGGCAGCGACTGCGCGACTCCGAGCAGGTCAGGGGACAGGCTGCCTACGAGCTGCGGGAGAGGGCATTGAGGGATCTGCAGGCCCAACCGGGTGTCTGAACGCTAGTCAGTTGTCTCCGCGTTTCGGGATTCCAGCCACTCGAGTTTGCGTTGTAATCTTTCCAGCGCCCACTCCGCCTTGTCGCGTTCTTCATCCTCAAGGCCCTTGATGGCCTCCTGCTGGCTGGCGATGGTTTCCTGTAGCTCGGCAATCTCTTCTCGTAAAGCCTCCTCGGACGCTGCTGCATTGGCGCTGTCGAAAATCTTTGCTTCCGGTGCCTCCTCGCCACTGCTGGCGGTGGGCAGGGCCGACCCCGTTGGTAAGGTCTGGGTATCGCCGGGTTGTTGTCGCTGGGCGACGATGCTGGGTGAGGCAATTTCCAGACCGGCGCCATGCAGTCCGTCCAGCATTTTCCGGCGCAATTGGCTGCGGGCCGTGAGCGGATTAACCACGTCTTCCAGGAAGCCGGCAGCCCGGTACACCACCGCGTGGTCAAGCAGCTCCACCACCAGTACGTAGGGGTCTTTCAGTCCCGCCGATTCGGCGGATGCCAGCAGTTCCCTCTCCACGGTATTGTGGTGCACGTCATATCCAAGGGAGACATCGGCCTGGATGATGGTCCCGTCCCGGTGCTGGACCGTCACTGGCTGTGTAACCAACAGTAGGTTGGGCAGATTGGTAAAGTCGCGGGTTTCCGTTTGGATTCGGGTGCTGACCAGGGAGCGCCTGCTCACTCGCCCGAAGACGCCATTCACCAGTATGAAATCACCTGGTTTGAAGGGACGGGTTGCCTGCAACATGATGCCCGCCATGGCATTGGAGACAAAAGTTGTTGAGGACAGGGCAATAACAGCGGTCAATACCACGCCCAGAAGGCTGAGAATCTGGCCCCGGACGGCTGTGTCCAGGGGCAGGGCCACGATCAGCGCCACCAGCATGGCGAGGCCGGCGGCCCAGAAAATGAGCTGGAACGCCAGTGTACGCCCGTCGCTGGGCTTCCCCCTGCGTGCCAGCCGACTCAGCACCAGCAGCGCCAGACTGCCTACAAACAGGGTGGAGAGGGCTGGGATGTAATGCTCGAATGCCATCAGCAGGCATCATCCCGTATTGCCCGGCCCAAGGCCAGCGCCGCTTTTCTTCCAGCGCAAAGATGTTAGAGTCCCGCAGCGGAGGTCGTATGTCTCAGGGATTTGAACGCTGGTTGGGGATGATGGAAACCGGAAGCCATGATGGCTTGTGGGACCTGCTGGATCCCGACTGTGTTTTCTGGTCCCCGGTCGTACACACGCCCCAGCAAGGGCGGCCCGTCTCCCACGCCTACCTTTCAGCTGCCGGCGCTGTCTTTAATTCCGGCTTTCGGTATACCCGGCAGGTTGTTGACGGTGAGCACGGGGTATTCGAATTCGAGTGCGAGATTGACGGTATCCACATCAATGGCATCGACATGATTACCATGCGCGATGGACGCATCGTCGAGTTCAAGGTGATGGTACGGCCTCTCAAGGCGATCAATATGGTGCACCAGAAAATGATGGCAGCCCTGCAGCAGATGCAGAGTCAGGCGGCCCAGTAATACCCACCCTGGGTCTACGGCGGCCAGCATTTTCGCTCTGGATAACGGGTTTCGCTCGCATAAGTTGCTACGGCGCCAGCCCGCATTTCTGAAACCAAGCCAGGGCGTTTGTTCTATCCGGGTGTCCGGATGGAGTTCTGAGGCGTTACACTGGCGCTGTGGATCGTTTAATCATCGGAATCAGTGGGGCCTCCGGGGTTCAGTACGGTGTCAGGGCTCTTGAGCTGCTGGCGCCGCTGCCCGTGGAGACCCATCTGGTGATGTCCCGCTCCGCCGAGCTGACGGTTCATCATGAGGTCGACCTGTCCGTAGAGGACGTGCGCGCCCTGGCCGATGTCTGGCACCCCATAAAGAACGTGGGCGCGTCCATCGCCAGCGGTTCCTTCCGTACGCTGGGTATGTTGGTGGCACCCTGCTCGATCCGCACCATGGGAGAAATCGTCTCCGGTGTTACCTCGACCCTGTTGACCCGTTCTGCGGATGTGGCGTTGAAAGAGCGCAGGCCGCTGGTGCTGATGGTGCGGGAGACCCCCCTGCATTTAGGCCACCTGCGCAACATGGTCGCCGCCACCGAGATGGGCGCAATCATCGCCCCCCCGGTGCCGGCTTTCTACACCCGCCCTGAGTCCCTCGATGCACTGGTCACCCAGACGGTGGCCCGTGTGCTCGATCTTTTTGCCATCGATACCCCCGGGATTCATCGATGGACGGAGTCGTGACCCCGGCGACCCGGCGTTTTGGCCCAGAGTGGTTGGTTTTCGCCGTCATCGTCGTTGATCTCATCGGCTTCGGCCTGGTGATACCCATTCTTCCGTTCATGGCACCCATCCTCGGGGGCGATGAAATGGATGTAGCCATGGTCATCGCGGTTTACAGTCTCTGCGCCGGTCTGTTCGGGCCCTTTTGGGGCGGGCTTTCGGATCGCATTGGACGCAAGCGGGTGCTCATGATCTGCCTGTTTGGTGGTGCCCTGTCCTACGGCATGTTGGGAGCCGCAACAGAGCTCTGGATGCTGTATGCCGCCAGGGCTTTTGGCGGGGTCATGGCGGGTAGCCTGCCGGTCGCGTCGGCATTGATGGCCGATGTCAGTGCTCCCCACCGTCGCGCCAAGGCCATGGGACTGGTGGGCACGGCCTTTGGTCTGGGCCTGATACTCGGGCCCGTCATAGGTGGCGTCCTGGCAGGGCCCGAGAACCGGTTTTTGTGGCCGGGACTGTTTGCCGCTGCCATGTCCCTTGCCTCGGTGGTGCTGGCGGGGCTGCTGCTGCCCATGGACAAACCTGACAGGCACAGGGCGGAGCAAACGCAGCGGCACAGCCAGCGGGAATCTATCCTGGTGTTTACCCGCCAAAGGCGGGCATTGCTGCTCAGTGCCCAGTACATTCTCCATACCGGTGCCGTGAGCTCGGCCATTTATCTGAGCCCGCTCTGGCTGGCCGCCTTCCTCGATTGGGGACCCCGGGAGGTTGGCATTCTGTTTGGGCTGGTTGGCGTGGTCATGATTGTGGTGCAGGGGGCACTGCTGGACTGGATGACCCGAACCCTGGGTTTGCTCAATGTACTGACTACGGGAGCTGTGATCTTCGCCGCCAGCCTGCTCGCTGCGGTTGTGGTCGAGTCAGAGTTTGCCCGGGCCTCAGTCGTGTTCCTGGCATTTGCCGGTGCCACTTGTTGCCTGCCCATACTCAACACCATTGCCAGTAGCATTGTGACGGCGGACGAGCGCGGCCGCATGATGGGGATAACTGCCCTCGCGGCCTCCATCGGACGGGTGCTGGGTCCCCTGCTGACCGGGCTGGTGCTGGCCGCTTGGAACTACGGTACGGCCTGGTCCGTGCTTGCGCTGCCGGTGTTGCTGGTGGTGATCTGGTCCCGCACCGCCGCCTCGCGCTATGCCGGAGACGCCCAGCGGCAAGCGCCCGACACCTGAATGCGGGCACGGGCTGACAAGTGCCCGGGGTGCGCGCCCGGCGTCTCACCCCGACGCCGGATCGATGGTCTCACCGCCGGCTGGTCATGGCGGGTTTTGGTGATACTGTTGGGCTGGGTTGCAGTCAACGGCGGTTCCGAACAATGACCCCACATGTTGTGGTGACACTACCTTTGCCCGCGTCGGTGCTGGATGAACTGGGCCGGTCCTACCGGCTCAGCGCATGGTCTGAGACCGGACCCATGCCCGACACCACGCTGCAGTCCTGGGCCGCCGATGCGGATGCCATTCTCTGCTCTCTGGGCACACCCATTACCGCAACGCTGCTCGCCAACAGTCCGCGGCTGCAGACGATTTCAAGTATCTCCGTGGGTGTGGACCATATCGACCTCGGGGCGGCAACACGGGCCGGCTTGCCGGTTGGGCATACACCGGATGTGCTGGTGGACAGCACGGCGGACATGGCAGTGGCACTGATGCTGTCGGTCATGCGGCGGATTGTGGAGGCGGACCGCTTCGTGCGCGCTGGCGAGTGGGGTCAGGGCTGGTCCACGGACTTTTTTCTCGGCACCGACCTGAGTCGGGCAACGGTGGGCATTGTGGGTTTGGGCCCCATTGGAAGGGCGGTGGCGGCGCGGGTGGGGTCCTTTGGTGCGCGTGTTATTGGCTGGAACCGCACCGTCAGGGAGGTGCCGGGGGTTTGCGCTGTGGACCTTGACGACCTTTTTGCCGAGGCGGATGTTATTTCCGTGCACACCGCCGCGACAGCTGAAACCCGGCATTTGGTGAACCGGGATCGCATAGGGCGCATGAAACCAGGGGCGGTGCTGGTCAACACCGCGAGGGGTTCGGTGGTTGATGAGACGGCACTGGTCGACGCCCTGGCGGCCGGAAAAATCCGCGCTGGGTTGGATGTGTACGAACAGGAACCCCTGCCCCAGGACAGCCCGTTGCTGGGGTTGGATAACGTAGTACTGGTGCCCCACCTCGGCAGTGCAACCGCCGCCACACGACAGGCGATGATGGAGCGGGCCAGTATTAACCTGGCATCGGGTCTCAGGGGTGAACGGCTGCCCTGGTGCGCCAACCCTGAGGTCTATGGGCCGGGCTAATTGGCGCTGGGCAGTCGGTTGAGTGCCTTGTTGACGGCGCTGTTGACCCCCGAGGACATGCGCTTGGCGTCAAAATTGGCGTGGTCAACCACCTTACTCATGCCGGCGGCCCAGACCAGGCTCTGGGTTTCGCCATCGGTAAATTGCAGCAGGATGCTGGTGACTTCCTTGGGCCCCGCCAGGGCGTAGGCATTGTCCACCAGTGCCTGGTCGGCGCGGCGGTTAATCAGCAAATCCTGGCTAGAGACCGGAATGTCCTGGTTGTTGGCATCGGTGGCGGTGGAATTCAGGGCGCCTTCCGAGATGGATTCCTTGAACTGGTACAGCACCTGAAAGTCGCCCCCACTGTCGACTTTTCGGTAGCCCTTGGCCGCGAGTTTACTGTCGACGGCGGCGCGCAGCGTCGGGTCGATTACGTAAAGTGGGTCGGTTGAATTGCCCGTGTTTTCAATGGCGGCACCCAGCCAGCTGTAGGTCTGGTAGCCGCCGGCCTTGAAGCGCTCGCCATCGGTGGTGTCCACCTGCACGCCGCTGCAGCCAGCCAGTAGGAACAGCAGCAACATGCTTGCCCACGGGGTTCTGGAAGGTACTGATCGGACGTTCATTGTCTCTCTCCTCATGGGTCGGTTTTCCACTCGGCCCCGGCAGCATGGCCGGCACGCTCCCCGTTTGTGGGGCTGGCTCAGGGAAACAGCAGCAGTTTTACCACCATAGCGACAATCGCTATTGCCAGCACCCGACGTATCAGCGCTTCACCCCGGTCCATGGTCAGTGTAGCGCCCAGAAAGCCGCCTAGCGAGTTACCAATGGCAAGGATGGCACCGGTCAGCCAAAGCACTTCGCTCTCGATGGCAAACACCAGCAGGGCACCCACCGTGTAAGTCGCGATGATGAAACATTTATGGGCATTGGTGGTTACCAGGTCCAGACCCATCACCCGGTTCAGGATTGGCATCAGGATGAAGCCGACACCGATCTGGATGAAGCCACCCCAGAACCCGGCGGCCACCATCAGCAAATGGCCCCAGACCAGGTTTTTAGCCCGGGCTTGGCCCTGGGATGGCTGGGGTCCACCGGTGTAAATCAGTAACAGCGTAGCCAACATAATTGCGGCCAGGGCAATGTTGAAGGCCGGTCCGGATAGTTGAACCCCGGTCCAGGCGCCCAGTAGTGCGCCGGGCAGGGCGCACAGGGCGAGGCTGATACTGAGCCTGAAATTGGCCATCCCGCGGCTCATAAAAGTGGCCACGGCGGTCAGATTCTGGGCGAGTATGGCCACGCGGTTGGTACCGTTGGCGACCGGGCCTGGAACGCCGAGGAAGATCATCACCGGCACGGTAATAATGGACCCCCCGCCCGCCATGACGTTGATGGCGCCGCCGGTAATGCCCGCAGCGATGAGCACTGCGTACTGCCACAGCTCCATGCTGTCAGGTCCCCAGGGGCTCGCGCATGGTCACCAGTTCCTCTGCGGCGGTTGGATGGATGCCCACGGTGCGATCGAAGTCCGCCTTGGTTGCGCCCATGCGCAGGGCGATGGCCATTCCCTGTAAAATTTCCCCCGCGTCCGGGCCGACCATATGGAGCCCCAGGACCCGATCACTGTCGCTATCGACCACCAATTTCATGAGGGAGCGCTCATCCCGGCCACTGAGGGTATGTTTCATCGGCTTGAAATCAGACTGGTAGATCGTGACATCGCCAAATTCCCTGCGGGCCTCTTCCTCGGTGTAGCCGACGGTGCCCACGTTGGGTTGGCTGAAGACGGCTGTCGGCACGAAGTTGTAGTCAACTTCCGGGCCCCCGGCACCGAACTCCCGGTGGGCGAAAGCCATGCCCTCCTCCAGGGCAACCGGCGTCAGTTGCGGGCCACCGCTCATGTCCCCCAGCGCAAAGATTGACGGCTCGTCGGTCTGGAAGTTGCCGTCCACACGGATGAATCCGGCGTCATCCAACCGCACCTTGGTGCAGGCAAGATTGAGATCCTTGATATTGGGCCGGCGGCCGGTGGCGCAGAGAATGGTATCCACCTCCAAATCGCTGCCGTCTTCGAAGGCGACCCGGTAGCCAGTGACGCCCGCCTCGATTCCGGTCGGGTTGCTGTTGAAGCGCAGGTCTACCCCTGTCTTACGGACCTCATCAGCCAGGAATTGTCGTATGGTGTTATCGAAACCCCGCATAAAGAGTTCGCCGCGATAGGCCTGTGTCACCCGGGATCCCAGCCCATTGAAAATGCCGGCAAACTCGGTGGCAATGTAACCACCGCCAACAATCAGCAATCGCTCGGGGAAATGTTCCAGGTCAAAAATCTCGTTGGAGGTCAACATATGTTCCCGGCCGGGCCAGTCCGGCACGTAGGGCCAGGTGCCGGTGGCCAGCAGGATTTTCCCTGCACTGTAGCTGCGGTCCGCGACCGCGACGTGGTGGGCATCCACCAGGCTTGCGCGACCTGAGATGATGGTTGCACCCGGCCCCTCCAGCAGTCGCTCATAGATGGCGTTGAGCCTGGATATCTCGGCCTTTTTCCGGTCCCGCAGCGTCGCCCAGTCAAAGGCCGGCTCCGGTACCTGCCAGCCGAAGCCGGCGCTGTCTGCGAAGCCTTTACCGAATTCGCTGGCGTAGACGTAGAGCTTCTTTGGGACACAGCCCACGTTGACACAGGTGCCCCCCATATAACGGTCTTCGGCTATGGCTACCCGCGCGCCCAGTGCTGCCGCCATACGGGCCGCCCTTACGCCGCCCGAGCCGGCACCAATGACAAACAGGTCAAAATCAAAATCTGCTGCAGGCATGATCATTTTCCGGTAATTGCACAGCTTATCGTTTAAGGATGATTTAAATCTGTGTCACGATCCCGTAGTCTCGCGAACTTGAATTTTCTGGAGATAGAAATGATTAGTGTAACCGCTGCCGGTATTTTGCGCCCACTACTGCCCCTGGTGTCTGCACTGGCTGTTGTATCAGCCGCACAGGCCGGTATTGACCCGGACCTGACCGAAGGTGATGCAGCGGGTCGAGTGCGCCTGACGGACGGCTCCGTCATTGTTGGCACGGTCAGTGAAATCCGCGACGGCACCGTGGTGGTGGAGAATACCTTTAACGATGATGCCCTAAAGATTCCCGTTGCCCTTGTGGCCAGCTTCGAGCGCGCCCAGTCAACAGATCTCATGATCAATGAGGGCGAAACCATCACCCTTGCCTCGGTGCAGGTGGTGGACGGCAACATCCAGCTGCCGGAGGGCGAACTGGCCCTGTCAGACGTGTACATCATGAACCCCGAGGACTGGGAAGAGGGCAGGGGCTTCAACTGGTCCGGCGATACCAGTGCCGCACTCGCGGTGGCCAGGGGCAACACCGATACCAACGAAATAGATGTGGCCGTGAATACGGTGATAGAGACGATCCGGGACCGGTATACCTTCAACGGTCGTATCGACAAGGACGATACAGGCAACAACGATGGTGAACGCGTCGATACCGAGGACAAATGGAAGGTCCTGGGCAAGTATGACTACTTTCTGGCCAACGACCGCAACTACCTGGGGGTTAACCTTGGGTTGGAATCCGACGCCCTCGCCGACATTGATCTGCGGGCCTACGCGGGGCCCTATTTTGGTAGGAAGCTGCTGGTCCGGGACCGAATTTCGCTGGATGGCGAGCTGGGTTTGGTTTACGTGTCCACGGATTATTCAGACATTCAGTTCGAAGATGACGACTGCGCGACCCTGGCCGCTACCGAACTCCAACTCGAACGCGCGCGGTGTGGTCCTGGCTATGACAAAAAAGAGTACGGCGCGGTGAACTGGAACCTGACCGGGGAGAGCAATATTTTGGGCGGTGACTCGCGACTTTATCTGCGGCATGTGGGCATTGTCGGTTTCGATCTCGGTGACGAGATATTGATCAAGACCACAGCAGGCCTGGCCTTCCCGCTGGTGTTTGGTTTCCAGGCGGCGGCTGAGATCTCCTTTGACTACGATGCCTCCCTGGAGCAGGAGATTGACCAGAAGTACAGTTTCCGGGTGGGCTACGCCTGGTAAGTATGGACCTCCCGGCCAATGCCACCTGGTTCCTGCCACTGGGTGGCACGGGCGAAATCGGCATGAACCTCAACCTGTACGGACACCAGGGCCGGTGGTTGCTGGTGGATTGTGGCATTACCTTTGAGCATGGGGCGGGCAACGCAACCGGACGCCCCAGTATCCAGATGCCGGACCCGGCGTTCATAGCCAGTCGCAAGGACTGCATTGACGGCCTGATCATCACCCATGCCCATGAGGATCACCTTGGGGCAGTGCCTTATCTCTGGTCGCAATTGGACTGTCCGGTTTACACCACGCCTTTCACCGCCGCGGTGCTGCGGAAAAAGAGTGCCTGGCGCAGGGGCGTACTGCCCAATCCCCTGATCGAGGTGAACCCGGGCGACCGCCTGCAGCTGGGTGCCTTTGACGTCCAGTGGTTGCCCATTACCCATTCCACGCCGGAAACCTGTGCCCTGCTCATCCGCACCGAAGGTTGTCGCATCCTGCACACGGCGGACTGGAAAATAGATACCCGCCCGGTTGTAGGCCCCTCCTGGGACACCGGGCATTGGCGGGGGCCTGATTTCAGGGATATTGATGTCGTGGTCTGTGATTCCACCAATGCACTGCGCCCCGGCCGGTCACCCAGCGAGGGGGATGTCTCTGATGGTCTGCTGCAGACCATTGCACCCCTGACCGGTAAAGTCGTGGTGGCCTGCTTTGCCAGCAACGTGGCCCGCCTGCAGTCGGTGCTGCGTATTGCCCATGCGGTGGGCCGGCGGGTCGGGTTACTGGGCCGGTCGCTGGATAACATGTACCGCTGTGCCAAGGCTTGTGACTACCTCGACCCCAATTTCGCACCCATTGCCCCGGAACACCTGGATTACCTGCCCGAGCAGGAAATTATGGCGCTGGCAACCGGAAGCCAGGGTGAGGTCGGGGCGGCACTGCACAAGCTGGCCATGGACAGTCATCCCCAGCTGTCCATCGGCCCAGGCGATACCGTCATCTTCAGTGCCAAGACCATACCGGGCAATGAGGGTGCGGTGGCTCGCCTGGTTGAATACCTGACCGCCCGGGGTGTAGCCGTCATCCACGCCGATAACAGTAAGCGTACCCTGCATGCATCGGGTCACCCCTGCCAGGAAGAGCTGGCTGACCTCTACCGCGGCTTGCAACCCGCCCTGGTTATTCCTGTTCACGGCGAGCAGCAGCATATGGCGGCCAATGCCCGTGTTGCCCGGGAACACGGCGCCGGCGCGGTTCTGACCGGTAGCAATGGCGACCTGTTCCATCTGGCACCGACACCCGGGGTGCGCCGGCGCTGGGCCCCCACGGGGCGGCTCGAATGGCTGGAGGATGGACAGCGCCTGATTTCTGCGTAGACTATTCAGGACTGTCAGAGTGGGCTTGGATGTGCAGCTGATACCTATAAAAAAATTCCAGCCGCTGGTCCTGGGTTTACTTCTCGCCGCCCCCTTCGCTGGCGCACAACCCAGTCACAGCTTTCTCAAAAACAAGCATTTCGTGTACGCCGGTATTTATCACCAGGACGGTGACCTGTTGGCCGAGAGCCGCCGTGGCCTGGCAGAGCCGGTCGAGTTTGAGTTTGACAACCTCGGTATCGACGACCCCTACACCAGCGCCATGCTGGATTACCACTACCGGCTCTCTGAGCGGTGGCAATTGTCCGCGGCCTATTATCGGTTCACTGATGGCGCCAGTGGGCAGCGCCTCAACCAGGATATCAGTTGGGAGGGGCAGGAATTTACGGCCGGCGTCGCCCTGGATATCGATTGGAATCTCGATACCTATATTGTTGACATCATGTACAACATAAAACGCACCGATAATTTTGAGCTGTCCGTGGGCGGTGGCCTGCACGCAATTGATGTGGAAGTCACCGTGGCCGGTGAGGTGGGGGTCGAGGGTGCCGGGGGTCGACAGGTGGGTGCCGGGGAAACCGCCAGGGGTTCACTGCTGGCGCCCCTGCCCAACCTGCGCGCTACGGGCTTCTATGCCTTCAATGACAAGTGGGCGGTGCAGGGTACGTTGGGCTGGTTGTCCCTGGGGTATGAGGACTATGACGGGGATTTCAGCTACCTGCACCTGAGGGCCCAGTACGACATCAACGATACGGTCGGTGTCTCCCTGGGTTACCAGTACGTCGACGTCGATGTCACGGAGGACCTGCGGCTGGGTTTTCGCCGCTTTGATATGGCGTTTGAGGGAATTACGGCGGCGGTGACCTTCGCCTTCTAGGGGCCTCCCTAGTGCTGGGGCGCCCCGGCAGCGCGTCGGGCCGCATCCCGACGGGCACTCTCGCGATTGATCATCTGGTAGGTCAGGTAGTACTTGAAGATGTTGGAGACGTACTGCACGGTCTCCCTGCCAATCTGTTCGGCGGCTATAACCTCGACATTGTCGAACCAGCGGTTGGGGTCATAACCCCGGTTGCGCGCCGCCTCCTGCAGTCGCCTGACTTTGGCCGGCCCCGCGTTGTAGGCGGCCAGCGCCATCAGTGAGCCGTTCAGGCTGTCAATGTCGGGGTGGCTGAAGTAGCGGCTCTTGAGGAAGGCGAGGTATTTCGCGCCCGCTTCAATATTCGGGTCCACTTCGTAAATGTCGGGGATATTGACGTTTTTGTCCGCGGCGGTGCTGGGCAACAGTTGCATCACACCCACGGCGCCGGCGCGACTGCGAACACTCTGGTCCAGCCTGGACTCCTGAAAACCCTGTGCTGCCAGCAGCGCCGGGTCGATGCCGTAACTGACGCCGTGGCGGCGAAACAGTGACTCAAGATCCCGGTAGCGCTGCAGTTCCCTCTCCGCATTGGCATTGGCCGCCCAGTCGAAATCCCGAACGTAGCGGTTCTTGAGGATGTTGCCGAACAAGGTGCCTTCCTTGTTGTCTTTCAGAAAGCCATCGAGGAACGCCTTCAGTTTCGGATTGTCCTTGCGGATGGCCCAGCCCAGTCGGGCACCTTCACGAAATACCAGGTCATTGCGAATTTTAAGGTTACTGAACACGCCGGACCATTGGGTCGGCTTGTAGTCATCCACAATGGTCCAGGGCAGTAGCCCGGCATTTACCATCTCGATCAGGTCCTCGTCCTCCAGCAGTTCGGACATGGGCTCAATGGTTATCGGTGCTTTGCCCTGGCCAGTGAGCCGTTTGTTCAGTTCCGCCACACTCTCGGCATAGCTCGATGAAAGCCGGAGGTAGACGCTCCTCCCCGACAGGTCCTCCAGTGAGCTTATCGACGGCGCGCTGGGCCCAGTCACCAGGATTTCCTTGAGCGGCTTGCTGGCGGGGATGGTGAAGGCGACCTCCCCTGAGCGCTCGTCGGTGATGGTGGTACCCGCCATGATGATGTCGCCCCGACCACTGGTCAGCGCCGGGAACAGTTCATCCCGCGCCACCGGCAACACAAAGACCACCACTTTCAGGTGCCCGGTGCCATAGGCTTCGTTAATGACTTTCTCGAGCCGGGTGGCGTACTCGGCGGTCATCCCTTTGGCGCCCTCATCCAAATAGTAGCGTCCCGGTCCATAGACGGTCAGCACGCGGATGAAGCGGCGCTCGATCATGGCATCCAGGTCGCCGCTAAAGCGTGCGTTGTCCACCAGTGCCACCGGGTGTTCCAGTGGTTCCCCGCGCAGCCCGGCCGGGACCAGCAGAGCGAACATCAGCATGACAATCAGTGATCGGGTGCTGTTGGGCATTATCGTGACCTCCTGGGTCGGGCAAAACGATCCGTGGTAGTGGGCCTCAGGCTGGCGGCGCTGACATCGGGCAGGCTGACCTGGTAGTTGCTGGAAAAATCCAGGCCGTTCAGGTCATCGTTAATTTCGAGGAACTCAGGGAAATCCAGGCTGGGCCAGGCACCACAGGTTTCGCCGGCATCGCAGATGAAGAGATCGTTGTCGTTGTCGGTGCCGGCCCAAATCTCGTAGCGGCCTGCGGGCAGCCGATCCACTTCTGTGAAATCCGGGCTCAGCAGGTAATTGGTGGTGATGCTGTAGTTCTGGTCAACATAGCTCAGGTCATTGTTGAGTGCCGTGGCGGCCTGCCAGATCTGCTGGGAATCGGCCTCGATAAACAGCACATAAACCACACCGACATCGCCCCCCGCTTCATCGGACACCCGGACTTCAATGGTGACTGAGGCGTCCCCGGCGGTGGAATTAAACACCAGCTCCGTGCGGTATGTGCCCTCGTCCAGGCCCTGGCGGCTCACGCTGATGCGCCAACTGCCCAGGCCGCTGGCGTTGGTATTGGCTTCAGTCACGGTCAGCCAGTCGACGTTATTAACCACGCCAGTCACCGAGAGGTCGCCCCCGCCCTGGTTGCTCAGGGTCAGGTTGGCCACCGTCAGCGAACTGCCAAAATTGAGGGTCGACGAAGAGGCGCCCAGCCGTGGCGGTATATCGATGCTGCCCCCGGCCGCCGACAGGGCCGCGGTAACCGCTTTGCGGGCGTTGATGATGCCCCAACCGTAGACGTCATCCCGGCCGGGATCACCCAGATCATCGGTCAGCAGTTCTGCCTGTAAAAGCTCGTTCACCGTGTCCGCAGACAGGTCATCATTGACCGACTTCATCAGCGCAAAGACTCCCGCCACATGGGGTGTCGCCATGCTGGTGCCCTCGAGGTCGGTATAGGTGGGCGCGCCATTCTCGTAGTAGGTGCTGAAGATGCCATCGGGGCGCCCATCGCCGCTGGCGTCAGCGCCAAGTCTGCCGCCGGGGGCCACAAGATCCAGCTCCTCGCCGGTATTGGAGTAGCCGGTAATGCTGTTGCGCGCGTCCGTAGCGCCCACCGCGAACACCCCGGTATAGCCCCCGGGGTAGTCGACCGTGCTGGCACCGGCATTGCCGCTGGCAGCGGTCACCAAAATGCCCAGGCTGGCTACCGTGGTGTACAGATTTTCAGCGGTTTGACTGAATCCAGCACCACCGAGGCTCAGGTTAATAATGTCCGCGGTGTCGGCGGGGACAATGCCGGCATCGTTGCTCAGGCCAGCGGCGTAGCGCACGGCCTGCAGGATGTCATAGGTGGTACCCAGGCCATCCGCGTCCAGGACACGCAGGGGCATTACCCGGGAACCATAGGCGACCCCGGCAATTCCCGTATTGTTGTTGCCCGCCGCGCCGACGGTACCCGCCACATGCAGGCCGTGGAAATCCCCGGAACGCAGGGGGTTACTACCCTCACCCACGTCTGTGGGATCGGGGTCGATACCATCTCCGTCTCCGGCGCTGACCGGGTCGGAAATAAAATCATAGCCATCGATGAGCTGGCCCTGTATGTCCGGGTGTTCACTGATGATGCCGGTATCCACCACCGCCACCGTGACGCCGGGGTCGCCGGTGGTGGTGTCCCAGGCGGCGGGCAGGCTGATCTGGTCGTAGTGCCACATAAAATCCAGGAAGGGGTCATTGGTGGTCGCCTGTGCCCTGACCCGCCAGTTGGGCTCAGCGATGGCAACCCCGGGTTCCCGGGACAGCTGTTTAATCATCATCAGCGTACGCCAGCGCGCCAGGCGTGTCGGATCAACGCTCAGCGCTGCCTGCCGCTGTAGCAGACGCGGGTTGTCATCAATACCCGGGGCAGACACGGCCACAGTGCTGCTAACCAGGCGTCGTGCCCGGGCGATACCGCCCCCCGCTTCCTGCAGGGCGAAGCGGTGGGTCAGGTCGTCTCGTTGCCGGTCGGCTACGTCGCGCTGCAGGATGGTCTCTGCCTGCCACGTCACCAGCGCCTCACCGGGAACAAGTTCGGTAGTGCTGCTCCCGACGCTCCCCCCTTTGCCCACCGTCAGCACATAGTTGGCGGCCCCTGAAAACACGGAAGGGTTCACATACCAGGTACCAGACGAGGGAATGGTCAACTGTTCTATTTCCCCGGTCCCAATGCTGAAGTCTGTCTCCACCCCTTCCTCGTCGTATAGATACAGGTCGAGGTCGGCGTCGGTGTAATCCGAGGCAAAAAGGGTCACCACATCCCCGGCCTCGGCCTGGATCTGGTAGAAGTCCTCGGGGTCGCCAGCGGTCTGGGTTTCCCCGGGCTCCCCGGCACCGGCTTCGTTAATGTAGCCCCCTGCTGCCCCGGGGTTGGGAAGTTGCTGGGCCTCGCTGGGGCTGTTGTTGGAGCTGAGGCCGCTGCTGGCGTTGAAGGTATTTTCGGGATTGTTGGTATCGGCATCGATGACCGTTCCCTCCAGTACGCCGATGGTGCCGGTGACCGAGACGGCTGCGGGTGCATCAGTTTCCTCAAACACCGGTACCAGCCTGGCCACCATGTCAGAGTTGAGCAGGCTGCGCCGCAGGGTTGGGGGCAGGTCGAGCATGCGCAGGGTGCAGCTCCCCTCAGCGCCTTCACAGACCGTACTTTCGGTTTCTGACCATCTGACAAACCGGAATCCCGGGTCAGCCACTGCGGTAAAGGTCTCTTCAAATTCACCGTCATCTATTTCCCCCGAACAGATGAACAGCTCATCGCAGTCGTACCGGCCCGAGGCTGACTCGACGCGCCCCCCTTCGGGTACGGCCACTTCCAGACGGCATCCCGCCAGTCCAATGGCGATGACGGCCAGTAACAGCTTGTTGAGCGGGGGCTTCATGATCCTGTGGTTCTGGTCCTTTTAGTCGCCACGACAGTCGAGCAGAATCTTCCCAAAATGTTGCCCCGATTGCATGAGTTCATGGGCCGCCATGGCCTCGGACAGGGGCAGCACGCTGTGGATATGGGGTGTAATTCGTCCGGCCTTGACCTCCGGCATCACCTCCTCCCGCAGGCTGCGAAATCCCGAGGCTCGCCCGGACATACCCATGCCCCGCAGGGTGCTGCCAGTCAATACCAGCCGCTTCATCAGGATCTGAACGAGCTCGATTTCGGCTTTGGAGCCGCGCATCACGCCAATACAGACAATGCGGCCATCCGGGGCGGCGAGTTCCAGGTTCAGGGCGGCGAAGTCGCCACCGGCCATGTCCAGCACGACATCGATGGCGCCGGCAAAGCCAGCCCCGGCCAGGGTTTCCCTCAGATTGCCATCATTATAGTCGGCGACAACGTCGGCACCGAGTGACTTCACCCAGTCGCATTTTTCCGGCCCACCTGCGGTCGCTACCACACGGGCACCCCGAACTTTCGCCATCTGTACCGCTATGCTGCCGATGCCGCTGCCGCCTCCGTGTACCAGCAGTGTTTCCCCTGGCGCCAGCCTGCCCAGGGTAAAGACGTTGTGCCAGACCGTGAGCAGGGCTTCGGGCAGGGCGGCAGCTTCGCGGCTGCCTATGGTGTCCGGGAGCAGCAGGCTGTGGTCGGCCCGGGCAATTGCCGCTGACGCGTAGCCACCACCCTGTACCAGGGCGGCGACCCGGTCCCCCACGGCGAAGCCCTCCACGTCGGGCCCCAGGGCGATGACCTCCCCGGCCACCTCCAACCCGAGTATGGGCGAAGCATCCTCGGGTACCGGGTACAGGCCCAGGCGTTGCAACAAATCCGCCCGGTTGATGCCGGCAAAGTGCACGGCAATAGCGAGTTCACCGGCGGCCGGTGCGCGCAGCTCGTCCTGTTGCACGGACAAAGCCTCCGGAGACTCAATATGGATATAACGTCGCTGCATGGTCTTACTCAAAATAAGGGGTTACAAAGCATACCCCACGGGCGTAAATTCAACTTCCCCGTATTGGGCCAAGTAGTGCCATGGGGATTGCAGCTGGGCCTCCAGCGTCGTTAATCGGGAGTAAATAGTGGCTACATCGATGTTTTTACGCACGGCAAAGTGGCAGTTCAAGTTGTCCCTGGCCAAGCTGCTGTTCGGCAGCAAGTCTACCGCCCCCCACTTTGCCCTGGTTGGGGCCGGAAGTTCCCGCCAACTGTGCCAACGTATTGTGGAGAGTGGTCACCAACGGGTGTTGGTGGTGACCGATAAGCCGCTTAGGGACCTGGGCATTGCAGACCGGGCCAGTGAAGCCCTTGTCAAAGCGGGACTTGATTTGCACTGGTACGACGGTGTGCAGCCGGATCCGACCTTCACCCAGGTGCGCGAGGGTGCCCGAATTCTTCGCGAGCAGGCCTGCACCGCCATTCTGGCGGTGGGCGGAGGCTCTTCCATGGATGCCGCCAAAATCATCGCCGCCACCCGGGACTCCAGTGACGAGCCCGAGTCCTGGGCGGGCCTGGACAAGGCGCCTGCAACGGCAGCGCCCCTCTATGCGGTACCCACCACCGCCGGCACCGGCAGTGAGGCAACCATGGGTGCGGTCATCACCCACGAGGGGGATCGCAGCAAGGTGGTGATCAGCGGCGCGGCCCTGCTACCCGTAGCCGTGGCCCTGGATCCCGACCTGATGCTCGGGCTGCCCCCGGCGATCACGGCGGCCACGGGCCTGGACGCCCTGACCCATGGGGTAGAGGCCTATATAGGGCTATGGGATCGGGGCACGCGCTCAGAGACCGGCCGCATGTGTGTCAAAGGCGTGTTCGAATGGCTGCCCCGGGTTATGGCCGACCCGCAGGACGCTGAAGCGCGCCTGGGTATGTCCATCGCAGCCTATTACGGCGGGGTGGCCATTAACCAGGTTAATGTCGGCTCGGTCCATGCCATTGCCCATCAGCTGGGCGCCTACTACCACCTGCCCCACGGTGTTGCCAACGCGATGGTGCTGCCCCACGTGCTGCGGGTCTACGGTGATGCTGCCACGCCCCGGCTGAATGAGCTGGCGCCCCTTATGTCCGCAGCCAGTGCCGGCGCTGCCATCGATGCCATGGAGGCCCTGCGCGAGAGCGTGGGGCTACCGGCCAGCTCCGACGCCATCCAGAGCGCGGACCATGCCAGCATCGTTGCCAGGGCAATCGAAGAGGGGGATGGTTACTTTTCGCCCCGGCTGTTGACCGAGTCCGATGTTCAGGGAGTGTTGACCGCCATCAGCGGTTAGTTCGGAAGGCCGACAGCCAGTCGGCCGCGAGTTCCAGAAAGTGCAGGTGACCGGCGACCGGGCCCTCCGAGCAGGCGAAGCCGTGGGCCTCCTCGGCGTAGTGGTGGTAGGTCACTTCAACTCCCGCCTGGCGCATCTTGATGTTCAGGCGACGGCCATCGTCACGCAGCACATCCCGTTCCGCAGTCACGATCAGCGATCTGGGAAAGTCCCGATAATCCGTGCGTCGGCCGACGAACACCTGCTTCGCCTCGGGGGCGGCGGGCGCAGTGTCCCCAAGGTAGGTGTCGATGAACCAGCGCATGATGGGTGCGGTCAGGGGTTTGGAGCGGGCGTGCTCGGTGAAGGATGGAAAGCCATGGAGGTAGTGTTCGGTGGCCGGGTAAATCATGATGCTGCCGGCAATGCGTGGCTCCCCGGGTAATGAGGCGATGGTGCAGGCGGTCAGATTACCCCCGGCGCTGTCACCTGCAATGACCGCCAGGCCGTTGTTGGGTGCCAGGGCATTGAGGTTGTCGAGAATCCAGCGGGTGGCCGCGAGGCAGTCGTCGTGGGCTGCCGGAAAGGGGTGCTCGGGCGCCAGTCGATAGTCGACGGACATGACCGTGCAGCCGCTGATTTCCGACAGGGCGCGACAGAACGGGTCGTGGGTTTCGATGTCACCAATAACCCAGCCGCCGCCATGGAAATAGATAATCAGCGGGCAATCCTCGCCCCCGTGGTACATACGGGTTCGCAGGTCGCCATCTTCCGTGGGCAGCATCAGGGTGCTGGAACGTACCCCTGGACCCGGGTCGTGGTCGCGCCAGGCTTGTTGGTTGACGTACCGGTAGTAGGCCCGGAACACCAGCGCCTTAAGTCGCGACAGGAACGCTTTCATCGCTGTCGGCATAGCGGGCATCAGGGTTCTGGCTGTACCAGTGCACACCGGTTTCGTCGGTGTGGCGGCTGATGTTGCCCCGGTGCAATAGCAGGTTCAGGTTGGCCAGGGTCTCGCCGGTGGCGAGGCCAATGAGTTTGTCCGAGATCGTCCTGGAAAACAGGCTGGGAAAACAGTCCACGGCCCGCTTGGGTTCGGTCAGGTATTCGTAGACCGATTGCAGACCCCGGCGGTGACTGTCGATGATCTGGTTGATGCGGATGTGCAGGCCATGGAAGGGGTTCTGGTGCGCCGGCAGCACCAGCAGGTCGGCGGGCAAAATGCTCAGCATGCGCGCATTCGATGCCATCCACTCCGAGAGCGGATTGCCCTCGGGTTCGGTGGGAAACACCGAGACGTTGGGCGTTATCCGAGGCAGCACCTGATCCCCGGCAATCAGTAGTTTCAGGGCCGGGCAGTACAGGCAGGCGTGCTCGGGGGAGTGGCCTGAACCGACGATGACCTGCCAGTAGCGGTCGCCAATGGTCAGGGTTTCCCGGTCGACCATGCGGCGAAAGCGGTGGGGCATGGGGTCTATCATGGCGCCGAAGGTACCGAAGCGCCGTCGGTACTGCTCCAGCTGTCCATCGTCAAAGCCGGCGCCCCGGTAGAATTCCACGCCCTCTCGGGGCGCCTCCCGCCCGGTGTAACTGGCCATCAACTGACACATGACATACTCCTCCCGGGTCATCCACAAGGAGCAGTCAAAGCGGTCGCAAAGCCAGCCGGCCAAGCCGATGTGATCCGGGTGCATGTGGGTGCAGATCACCCGCTTGACCGGACGTCCCGCCATGAAACCACTGAGCAGGTCCTCCCAGATCCCCCGGGAGTCGTCCGAGGCCAGGCCGGTATCCACAACCGTCCAGCCGTCGCCGTCCTCCAGCAGCCAGATATTGATGTGGTCCAGGGCCATGGGCATGGGCAGGCGCACCCACCACACGCCTTTTGCAACCTCGAACGGTTCCCGGGGTGCGGGGGCCTGCTGTCGTCCCCAGGGGTAGTTCAGTCCTCGGTAGTGTTCGTCGGTTTGTTCCAGCATGACAGCGTCGGTATCGCGGGGCAGGTGCAGAGTGTGCGGCCTAGTGCGGTGCTTGTCCACGACCCCGGTAATACCCAGTCGCCCCGAAAAGGGGGATAGCCGTTACACTGTCGGGTGTAGCCAACAGTTTTTCGAAACCCGCGCCCGGTACCTCGGGCGGGCACTTGTAGAGTGATGATGACAGCCAGTGGTACCGGCGCCCCGCGCCATTCACCTGCCGAGCGGGAAACCGCCCTCGCCGCCCTCGATGGGGCCCAGTTGGATACCCTTGTAGTGGGTGCCGGCATCAACGGGGCCGTGGCTGCGGCGGCGCTGGCGGGGGCCGGCGTGAACATGGCCGTGGTCGATAGGGGTGACTTTGCCGGCGGGGTCAGCTCCCACTCCAGTAACCTGGCCTGGGGGGGCATCAAATACCTGGAATCCGGCGAGTGGCGGCTGGTCCGCAAACTGTGCCAATCCCGAAATCGGCTTATGGACGCCTACCCGTCCACAGTTCGGGAGATCAGGTTCTTTACCAGCATCCGCAAGGGATTCCGCATGTGGTCGGTGTTTGTCTGGCTGGGTGCCCTGCTCTACTGGTTGATGGGCAATTGCCGCATGGCCGCGCCCCGCTACCTCAGCACCCGGCGCATTCGGGCTGAGGCGCCTGTGATCGCGGCCGAGGGGGTGGTGGGCGGCCTGGAGTACTCGGACTGCTACCTGTACGACAACGATTCCCGATTTGTCTTCAACTTCGTCCGACAGGCGGCGGATGCAGGTGCCCTGGCCGCCAATTATGTGGCGGTCGAGGGCCTGGAATGGCTGGCCGCAGAGGCGCGCTGGCGGGCCACCCTACGGGACCGGGTGGCCAACCGGGTGTTTACCCTGACAGCCCGCACGGTCATCAATGCCACGGGCGCGGTTACTGATTTGCACAATGAGCGGGTGGGTGTGGCGACCGAGCACCGCCATGTGTTGTCCAAGGGTATCCACCTGATCGTCGATCGGGTGACACCGGTGCGCAAAGTGCTGACTTTCTTTGCCAGTGACGGCCGGCTGTTCTTTGTCATTCCCATGGGACCCAAGACCTGTATCGGCACCACCGATACCCCCGTGGATGACCCCGAGGTGGGCGTCACCGCCGCCGACCGGGATTTTGTCCTGGCCAACGCCAACAACCTCCTTGATTTGCCGCAGGACCTGACCCCAGAGGATGTCATTGCTGAGCGCGTCGGGGTGCGACCGTTGGCGGTAGCGGGAGACACCGCGGGTCGGGATTGGGTGCAGTTATCCCGCAAGCACCAGATTGAAGTGGATCGGGAGCGGGCGTTTGTCAGCGTGTTCGGCGGCAAGTTGACCGACTGCCTGAACGTCGGTGACGAACTGGTCTCGGTCATTGCCTCCCTGGGGGTGGCCATTCCCAAGCCGGACGTACGCTGGTTCGGTGAGGACGGGCCTCGTTGCCGCGCCAAGTTCATGACCCGTGCAGCCGCCATGGACCTCGATGCCCTGACGCCGGCGACCGCGTCCGAGCCCCTGTCGGTGCGCTTCTGGCGGCGCTACGGGCGATCGGCCTTCGACCTGCTGGATGTTATCGCCGCCGATGTCACCGAGGCCGAGCATGTGCTTGCGGACGCCGAATACACCCGGGCCGAGCTGCGGCTCATTGCGCGGCGGGAATGGATCGTGGAATTGGGGGATTTTCTCCGGCGGCGCTCGAAAATCAGCCAGGTGGTACGCCGGGAGGTGCTGCAGACCGACCCTGGCCTGGAGGAGCTGGCCCATATACTGGTCGGCCCGGCTGGGGCGGCCCAGGTCGCGGCGTTCCGCCAGTCCTAGGCGTCCGCTTCCCCGATCAGCTGACGACGCAGTGCCGGTCGGGTGGTGTCCGGTGACAGCCAGATGCCGGCGAAGTCTTCACCGAACTGGGGGTCCCCGATGGTGCCGATGGCGTCGCCGTTGAACAGGAAGGTGGATACGCCGCTGGGATCAATCGCCAGGGAGATGACGTCTCCCTCGGTGACATCTGGCCAGATAGACAGCAGCTCACCCTGCCACACCATGTGCTGAGGTGAGGACTTGCCCTGCTCGGCCCACTCCTTGCCGGTTTGTTTCACCAGGTCCAGTGCGCTGATGGCGCGCAGATAGCGAATGTCCAGACGCAGGGGACGAATTCCCTCAGACCAGGTGCCATCCGGGGTATACAGGCTGGACTCATAAATATCCCAGAACAGCACTTTAAGTCGTGCGGCACCGCATTTGCGCAGGGCCTGATTGCCCTGGTCCACCAGGGGCACCGTGCCCACGGAATTGGCCTGCACCATGGGGGTCAGTAACAGGGCCGTGGCCAGCAGGACAGCAAAGCTGGCCGGGGCCATGGATTGGCGCGCTGTGTTTTTAACTCGGGTCATTGCTTGGAAGGCTCCGGGGTGACGCCGGCGACCCGGTACAGCAGCGGCAGTAACAGCGCCCAGACACAAACCAGAATCATACCGGTAGTGAGCAAATCCAGTGGCAGGGTCACGGCACCCATTTTCGCACCCACCCAGTAGTTAAAGGGCACCCCGACGCTCCCCACCGCCCCGGCGATCCACGGCTTGCGGCCGAATACCGCCAGTGCCCGGGTCAGCGTGACGGCAAAGGCAAACCACAGGGCCATTAACCAAATGGGTAGTAGCACCGGGCCGAAGTCAAAGATGCCCAGGGCGCTGAGCACGGCGTCCACGCCAATGCCCAGGGTGGCGACGGGCAACAGCTGGCGGAATTCCCGTGCCGCGGACGGCACCAGGGCAAAGTGCAGGGCAAACATGGCCAGGGTCAGCGGCAGCAGCGCCTCCCGACCCAGTACACAGAGAAACCAGGTGCTCTGGAACCACAGGGCGTTAAACCAGGTTTTCTCGGTGAGGCCCAGTGCGCGCAGCCTGGCCAGCCCGGCCACAGGTTGTTGGCTTAAATCAGTCACTGGCTTACTACGTGGCACAGACGGGAGCAGATTGAACCGCCCTGCCCCGGCTCATTACCTCGTTTTATCCCGTTCGGTGTTTGCCTGGCCTTCGTGGCCGCAGCCGATGCCCGCCGGCGACCGAGCCACCGGCCCTGGATGCGTGACAGTTAGTTGTCGCTGGGCGTTCCGCCGGTCACCCCGCCCCGGGGGACTTAACTTACTCCGTAATGGGCGGCGGTTTGGTCCAGGGCCTTGCTGAGCTTGTCCACCAGGGTGTCGATCTCTGCAGCTGTGGTCACGAAAGGCGGCGCCATGATCATGGCATCGCCGGTCTGGCGCACCATCAGGCCGTCTTCAATGGCGCGGTCCCGGCAGTACACCGCTCCCGCTGATTCCGGTGCCAGCCGCTCCCGGCTACCCTTGTCCCGTACCAGCTCCGCGGCGGCAAACATGCCCTTGACCCGCACCTGGCCGACAATGGGATGGTCTGCAAGGGTCGCCAACCGGGCGGCAAAGTGGGGCGCGAGATTGGCATCGGCGTCTTCAATAATCCCGGTATTCCGATAGATATCCAGTGTCGCCAGACCCGCGGCGCAGGAGGCCGGGTGGCCCGAGTAGGTCAGGCCGTGGGCGAACTCGCCGCCACTGCCCAACAGCACCTCGGCCATCTTGTCGTTGATCATGCTGCCACCCAGGGGCATGTAGCCGTTGGTGACCGCCTTGGCGAAGGTGATCAGGTCGGGCTCCATGCCGTAGGTCTCGCAGCCAAACCAGCGGCCGGTGCGGCCGAAGCCGCAGATGACCTCGTCGGAGATGAACAGGATGTCCCGTTCTTCCAGAATACGTCGGACCTCGGGCCAGTAGCTGTCCGGGGGGATGATGACACCGCCGGCACCCTGCACGGGTTCGGCGATGAACGCCGCCACATTGTCCTCACCCAGCTCATCAATTTTGGCTTCAAGTTCCCGGGCCACCTGCACCCCGAAGCTGGCCTCGTCCATGTCACCGCCGCATTCAAACCAGTGGGGCTGGTTGATGTGGTGCACGTAGTTGAGGCCCATGGTCTGCTCGTGCATGGCCGACATACCGCCCAGGGAACTCGCGGCAATGGTGGAGCCGTGGTAGGCATTCTTGCGGCTGATGATCAGTTTCTTGTTGGGCTTGCCCAGCAGATCGAAGTAGCGATGCACCAGTTTCAGCTGGGTGTCGTTGGCCTCGGAACCCGAATTGGTGAAAAAGGCGTGGTTGAATCCGGCCGGGGTGACCTCGCTCAGCTTGCTGGCCAGTTCCACCGCGGGCTGGTTCGAGCATTTGAAGAAGTTGTTGTAAAAGGGCAGTTCGTTGAGCTGGGCGGCGACGGCGTCCTTGATGGCGTCCATGCTGTAGCCCAGGTTGCAGCACCACAGACCGGACATGCCGTCCTGGATCTGGTTGCCATCGGAGTCGTAAATGTAGATGTGCTCGGCCCGGCTGATAATGCGGCCGCCGTGCTTGGCATAGTCATGGAAATCCGTAAACGGGTGGAAATGGTGGTCCTGATCGAGCTTCTTGAGTGTGTTGGTATCCAGTGTTGCGTTCACGGTATCTCCCCCTCGCTGGCCGTCCTGTCTGGCCTTTTAAGCATTGTAGCGTTTTCGCCTGCTGAGTCGCAGTTCAATGGGCGCTATCGTGGCACATCGGGCTAGAAAGGGCAGTACCACTTTTGGGGTGTTGCCGAAGCTGCATGGGTCCGCTTTACGTGGGTCCAATTTATTAGGTCAAAACCTCAGACTTGCGTGTGACACAAATCACATTTACGGTAGAGCAAGTAGGAAGCAGGCTGTGTGATCAGCGGCGGTATCGCAGGGAGCAAACTCAACGTTGGGAACTCTTGTGTTGGCGCCGAGCCGTATTGGGCCACGCCAAAGGCTCCCATCTAGGCTCGGGAGCTACCATGAAAGTCAAACCTTCAGTAAACCTTCTTACCCTGTCCGCTGCAGTGTTATCTGCACCCTTGCTGGCGCAGAGCGACTCCGCTTTTGAGAATGCCGGTGATAACGCCGCGTTCAAGCGCTGTGCCACCGAACACCCAAGCCAGGCAGAGTCCCGTCAACTTGAGAGAGAGTTCCGGGCGCTATTGGCGACCCGGCAAGCCGCCAAGGGTAAGCCCAACTACAACGGTAACGTTAACGGCGGCGGTAACGGCGGTGGTGGCGGTGATGATGGCGGCGGCGGCACCGACCCTGAGTTACCCACGCCACAGTGCAGCGCCGGCAAGACCTGTATCGGCGTCGTTTTTCACGTGATATCCGATGGTCGAGGCAGCGGTGACGTGCCAGATTCAATCATCAACTCGCAGATCGACGTTATCAATACCGCCTTCGCGGGTATTGGCGGCAACCCTGCGCTACCCTATGAATTTGATCTCCTAAAGATCACCCGAACGGCTGACAGGAAGTGGTATACCGGTTGCTACGGACGTAGCGAGCGCTCGATGAAGTCATCGCTGCGCGAGGGAGGGGTAGCCACACTCAACGTCTATTCCTGTCGCCCCAGTAACGGAATCTTGGGTTACGCCACATTTCCCAGTTCCTATTCATCCCAGCCTGGCCTGGACGGCGTCGTAATCCTTGATGAGTCCATGCCGGGGGGAACGGCCGCTCCTTACAATGAAGGCGATACATTGACCCATGAAATCGGTCACTGGCTGGGTCTTTATCACACGTTCCAGGGCGGTTGTTCAAACCCCGGTGACTATGTCAGCGACACGCCTCAGGAGGCCAGCCCTGCCTACGGTTGCCCGGTGGGGCGGAACACTTGTGAGGCCGAAGGGTTTGATCCCATCTATAACTTTATGGACTACACGGATGACAGCTGTATGGACCGCTTCTCCCTGGGCCAGTCTACCCGGGCTGAGGATCAGTGGTTGGTCTACAGGAGTTCACCTTAGGGTAGGCCTGGTTAGCGCACAGTAGAAACAAGCAAACAAAAAAGCCGGCATGCGCCGGCTTTTTTGTTTGGAGCTTGAGTTATCCCTCAACCATCGATGGTGCCATACATCAACGGTGCTTAGCAGCCGCCGCCCACAATACCGGTTGTCTGGTTCGAAGGTGCATTCTTTGCAACCTCGAACAGACAGGCCGCATCCGTATTGTCAAGGCGCGGTCCACCCATGTATTTCTTGCCACGGGATGGGCCATAACTGTTGACCGACATAATAGGGCCCGTACCCAGGTCGACGGCAGTGGACTGGCTCCAGGGTCCGCCGGACGATCCACCAGAAAGTCCGCAGTTGGGTAGCAGGTATCCGTCATATTGGCTGCCTGTTACTGGCTCCCCGCAATACATAAAATTGGGGTCGTCGCTGTAGGAATAGCCCAGCGCCCGGGTGTAGATGTCCTGGGTTGCCGGCCCAAACGAGACCTCCATGGGGGTGATGACCGTGTCCATGGCTACAGACTGGCCGTCGTTTTCCCAGTAAACCGGATCAGAGTTGGTGCCCAAAGCGTAAAACCCGTAATCCGACGGGATGTTGTTGGGGAACACGGCTGCGTCCCAGCCATTACTGACCACGCCGAAATCTGCCACCCAGCATCCCGCTGGATCATTCGAGCAATCCTGATCCGTGGCCGTGCCCGATGTATTTGCCTGGTTGGGTATGAAAATAGCCGCGTCAGCGAACACCTTATTGACGTCGTCATACATGCAATGGGCTGCGGTCAGAACAATGCTGCGATCGCTGGCGGTTTCACCATCGTTGATCAAGGTGCCCGAGCAGACATATCCGCTAGTTCCAAAAATAAAGAAAATCCGTCCTGCGGCAGTCTGAACGGTGCCTCCGTTGCCCCAGGCGGCGTTCTTGACGTTTTCGAACCCAGTGCAGCCAGGGCCACCACCACCACCGTTGCCGCCCCCGTTACCGCCCCTGGCTAGGGGCTGCTCAGGCGTGGCAGGCGTCCTGTGTCCGTAAGGGATCAGCCTACCATTGCTGCCCCGCAGATAGCCCAATCCGCGCTCATCAATGACCAAATCCCGTGGCTGCGCTGCCGCTATCCTCTCGGCGGTCCAGAATGCCTTGACTCTTGCGACTTCCTTTGCCCGCTCCGAGGCCTGTGGCGCCTGGGCATTAGCTGCCCCGGTCCCAAGAAGTGCAATGACTGTCGCCCCCAAAACCGCGGCCCTTCCCTTAATGCTATTTGCTGTCTTCCTTGTCATGTGCAATCTCCAGATTTATTAATTTGTTTGAAAATGCCCAATAATATTGAATGCTATTGCGCTCCAAACGTCATTGTACTTTTGGGCAGTCAATAAGAATCTTTAGTACTTGGGCGCCAAGATGTGATAACTAAATGTGATATAGATCACACTCTGGAGAGTGATGCGCGCCTCGCGCAAAAAAGCCGGCGCGTGGCCGGCTTTCATCATGTCCCGGGTGAGCCCGGGCCGGGGGGTTAACCCCCTACCCTGCGGTTAATCCCAGGACATACCCACCATCACTCCCAGTGTCAGTGG
>JAAXJC010000012.1:0-343 GCA_012270045.1 Luminiphilus sp. | reverse complement strand
CATAAGTGCTTAGAGTGCTGCCCCCACTTCTGCGGACCTTCCATTACTGCTATTTGATGCCTTCCTTGTCATGTGCAATCTCCAGATTTATTCATTTGTTTGAAAATGCCCTGAATTATTGAATGCTATTGCGTTCCGAACTTCCTCGTACTTTTGGGCATTCCATAAGAATCTTTAGTGCTTGGTTGATCAGGCCTGATAACAAAATGTGATATAGATCACATTCTGAGGAGTGGCTTGCGCGCCTCGCATAAAAAAGCCGGCGTGCAGCCGGCTTTCAAAATGCCCCGGGTGAGCCCGGGCCGGGGGTGTAACCCCCTACCCTGCGGTTAATCCCCGGACA
>JAAXJC010000106.1:22730-37307 GCA_012270045.1 Luminiphilus sp. | reverse complement strand
ATTTCATGGCTATAGCATCCCCCGCGTCCAGCCTGAAACACAAGCACTGATTGCCGCCCCGAGGCGAGTGACAGGTGATTCCACGGATCCGGTGTCAAATCCAGCGTGGCAACAGGATTTACCCGGATTCAGGGCAGCCCCCTCAAAACCCAAGCATTTGATAGGGCTGCCCGCGCGGGCTCTGCGGTTAACTGCGGCCCGTGGCCAACTTCCTGGAATTGGGCATCTTTACCTAGTCTCACGGCTTGACAATTGTGACGTGGCCCGCAATATGTAAAATTATCGTAAAGCGTCACCATACGTCGCAAACGAAACCACTCAAACAAGCCCCAGCACACCGTTGGGGGCACCTCGGAGGTTGCTACATGGGATTCAAAACCCAGAAACTGTCATTGGCTACACTGGCCGCTCTTGCACTGATCTACGGCCACAACGCCGTCGCTCAGGAAGAATCCGCGGCCACGGAAGAACTACTGGAAGATTCCGCGGTAGAGACAACCGCGGGTGATGACGCTGCGCCTGTGCCCCAGGGAGGTGTCGAAGAGGTGGTGGTGACTGGCTCACGGCTGCGTCGGGACACGTTTTCCAGTGTCGCACCCATGCAGATCATCACCACAGAATTCGCCAAGGAAGCGGGCCTGATCGACGCGGCGGATATCCTTCAGGGCTCCACCGCCGCCACCGGCCAGCAGATTGACCTGACATTCCAGGGCTTCGTGCTGGACAACGGCCCCGCGGCCTCAACCGTCGATCTGCGTGGACTGGGGGCCAACCGGAACCTGATTCTGATCAACGGCCGACGGGTATCACCCTCGGGCGTGGAAGGCGCGCCCTCAGCGCCCAACCTTAACCTGTTGCCCAGATCTTTGGTGGAGCGCTACGACATCCTGCTGGATGGCGCGTCTTCAGTTTACGGTTCCGACGCGATCGCGGGGGTGGTAAACGCCATTTTGCGTAAAGACTTTGACGGCTTTGAAATTGAGGTGTTCAGCAACCAGCCGGCCCAAAGCGGTGGTGACGACACCACGATAACCGCCAGTTGGGGTTTCAATACCGACCGGGGCTTGTTTGGTATCGGTGGCGAATACGTGAGAAGCAACAAGGCCGCCCTTGCTGACCGGGACTGGACCAGAGACTGCACCGCCAACGTCGAAATCGATGAGAACGGTCAGATTCGCACCGAAGACCAGTACTGGTCGTCCATTAACTACCCCAGTTACGGTAACTGTACCTTCGAGTCCGTCGCAGCGCGGACCTTCATACCCGCCATCGCCGCGGGCAGTATTTATTACACCCCTGGCTACACCAACGGTGGCTGGCCAAACTTCACCGAATCGGGCGACCCCTACACCGGCCTGGGTGCCGATGGCAACGGCGATGGTATCGGCGACATCAACTTGCTGGACTATGATTTCAACGGCAAGCCCTACCCGCTGGACCAGGACCTGTTCCCGGCCACCACCCGCTACAACATCATGGCCTACGGCGAGTACACCTTTGAAGGTGAAGCCAACCTGACCCCCTATTTCGAAGCCAACTACAGCTTCCTGGAGGTCGATTCCCAGTCAGGGCCACCCCAGTTATTCCCAACTGTGCCGGCGCTCAACCCCTTCAACCTCTGCAACCCGAACAATCCAGACGGCGTTGACTGCGGCCTGGCCATGGGCGCTTACCTTGATAACCCCAGTATCGCCCAGGGCATCGCCAACGTTTTCGGACTGACACCGGCCCAGTTCCGTGACTTCGGGATCGTTAACCTATACCCGGGGGCAATAGGACCTGTATCCACCATCCCCATCGTTTCCGTGCGGGGCGATCGTAATATCACAGAGGTTGAGCAGGAGCAGATTCGCTTTGTCGCGGGTATTGGTGGTGACATCCCGTTCATGAACTTCGGCCCGGTTGAGGACTGGAGTTTTGACGCCTACGTCAGCTACTCCCTGGCCAAGGGTGAATCTACCCGTTACGGCATCAGGGAAGACCGGCTGAATTACTCGCTTGGCACTTACTCCACCACCGGCACACCCTGCGAAAATGATGTAGGTGCAACCCTCGCGTCGGACGCCACGGCGGGCTGTGTGCCCGTCAACATGTACGCCCCCTCCCTGTATCCGGTAGGTGAAGTCGTCGGTGATTTCGGTACCCAGGCCGAGCGGGACTACCTGTTCGACACCCGGGACTTTGATACCGAGTATGAACAGATTGTGGTGTCAGCCTATGCATCCGGTGACATCCTGGAACTCCCCGCCGGCGACGTGGCCCTGGGCCTCGGTGTCGAGATGCGAATTGATGAAATCGACTCCATCCCCGATGCGGTAGCTGCCGAAGGTCTCTTTTTCGGTTTCTTCGCCGACAAGGGTGCCATAGGCGATCGTGACGTGCAGGAAATCTTCGCTGAAATCGAGCTTCCAGTGCTTGCCAACCTGACACTGGCCACCGAGTTGAACGTTAACCTGTCCGGGCGTATCACTGACGACGAATACTACGGCACCAACACCACCGAGTCGGTCAAAATCGGCTGGCGCCCTGTTGAACCGCTGTTGATTCGGGGTACCTGGGGTACCGCATTCCGGGCACCGAACCTGCGGGATCTGTTCCTGGCGGGCTCCACAGGATTCACCAATGTAGGTGACCCCTGCTACATCCCGGAACAGGCCATCGATAATCTGACTGGGGCTTATATCCCCGAGAACGACCAGCGGGACCCCCAGGTCCTTGCCAACTGTCTCGCGACAGGAGTTGATCCGACACTGGCGAACAACGGCGGCTTCAACACCTTCAGCGTAGAAGTACAGCAGGGAGGCTCCCTGGAGCTTGACCCCGAAGAGTCAGAGTCCTGGACTGCCGGCTTTGCCTACGAGCAGGACTTCAGCAACAACTTTGACCTGTCCATTGGCATGACCTATTACGAGATTGACATCACCAATACCGTTATCGCTCCCTCACCGGGCTTTATTGTTGGAGATTGCTACGGCGATGAGGCCGGCACCGGTGCCAGTGTCTTCTGCGGACGTATTGTTCGGGATTTCTCAGATCCCACCAACCCCCAGATCGTGTTCATGGACCTGGGGTTCATCAACCGGGATAAGGAAACCGCCCGGGGCGTGGACTACAACATCTTCTTCCGTGAGACCATTGATCTGGGCGCACCTGTGGAATTCAGTGCAAACCTGATCGAAATCAAGCTGATTGAGCGTTATACCCAGATCACCAATCCCGACGGCAGCGTTGACTTTGAGACCTTCCAGGGCGAGTGGGGTTTCCCCGAGTGGCAGGCGCAGCTGGCCCTGCGCTTCACCTGGAATCGCTGGACCGCTACCTGGGAAACCCGCTTCCTGCAGAGCGTCAAGCAGGATCCCGAGGGTGTTGATCCCTTTGACTCAGTGTTTGGCGGTTCTGACACCTGCTTTGGACCACCCAGTGACGTTCTGTGCCGGGATTTTGCCGAAGCGGACGACTACTTCCGCCACAGCACCTCCCTGTTTTACGATGCCGACAACTGGACCCTCGGTCTGGGCGTTCGCAACGTATTTGACCAGGAACCGCCGTTTGTAGACGGCACCGAGGTCGCGTCCTACTCCAATACACCGATTGGCTACGGTTATGATCTCCAGGGCAGAACCTTCTTCCTTGATGCTGTCTACCGTATCGGCGGCAACTAAAACCGCTACACTGCAAGGGCGCACCCAGGTGCGCCCTTTTTATTTCAACCTTTTGACTTAGGACACCTCTATGGTTCGTGCTGTCTTAGCGTTTATCAGCCTGCTCTTTATACTGCCACCCACCGTCATCGCCGAACCCTACCCGCTGGACCAATGGGCACGCCGGGCCGCGATTAGCATTATCGAGATTTCTCCCGACGGTCGCTACCTGGGCCTGATGAACATCCCGGCAAAGGGCGCCAACCCCATCATCGAGATCTACAGCACCGATGACCTCTCCGCCGAACCTTTCCGGGTCAACGCCAAGCCCATGGAAATCACGTCCTTCGACTGGGTTTCCAACGACAACTTTGTTTTTCGCGCGCGGCAAAAAGTGCGCGACCAGGTGGACGGCTTTAACCAAGGTGTCTACGAGTACCGCATTGCCCTGGTCGATGTCGGCGAAAAAGATATCGAGGTCATCGAAGAACGGGATCCCAGTATTGTCAGCGTGCTGCCGGAGAAGCCGGGCAAAATTCTGATCTCCTTTACCGAGGGCGGGAGCCAGGATATTGGGCGGCGCCTGCAGGCCGCATTCCGCCCACGGGCCTATTGGGAATACGATCTGAAACGTGAGACCAAGAAACTGCTGATACGGGGCAAGATTTCACTGGGCAACATCGATTTTGACGGCGCCGGGAAGCCCTTTCTGGCCCGTGGCTTTGATACCCAGAGCGGCGAGTTTATCTGGTACTACCGGGACCCGGAGAGCGACGACTGGGTAGAGTTCCAGCGCCAGCATGAAGATTCCTTCGACCAGTTCCGGGTCTGGGGCCGGGACCCCAGCGTGCCGGGTAACTTTATTGTCGAAGCCAACAACGGCAGTGACACCACCGGACTGTGGTCCTTCGATCCAAAAAGCCGCAAATACGCCGAACTTCTGTATCAGCGCAAGGACAATGACATCTGCAGCGTCCAGTACCACAGCAATGGCTGGACCCACTATCGGGAAATCACCGGCGTCATCCACTGTGGCTCGGAGTTAAAAATCGAGTTTTTTGACCCTGCAGAAGGCGCGCTGTACGACCAACTCAAGGCCATCATCCCACACTCATACGTCGGACAGATCACCAGCCGCTCCAAGGACGGCAACTCCATGACCATCCGCAACCGGGGCCCCAGGGATCCGGGTACCCACTACCTGTTGCACAAGGGCAAACTGCAGCTGATTGGTGGCGAACGTCCCTACTTTGATGCGGAGAACCTGGCGGACGTGCGCTTCATCACCTATCCGGCGAGGGATAAAACCCCCATTCCCGGCTATCTGACGATTCCCAACGGCACACCGCCCTTCCCCCTGATCGTGCTCCCCCACGGTGGCCCCTTTGTCAGGGAGACCATCATCTTTGACGAGTGGGCGCAACTCCTTGCGAACTACGGCTACCTGGTACTGCAACCCCAGTATCGGGGTTCACGGGGTTATGGACAGGCCTTTTACCAGTCCGCCTTTATCAATGGTGGTCAGGGCGGCTACCAGATGCAGGACGACAAGGACGATGGCGTGATTTACCTGGTTGAGGAGGGCCTGGCTACTGCAGACAACGTCGCCATGTTTGGCTGGTCCTACGGTGGTTACGCCGCCCTGGTGGCTGCGTCCCGCAGCCCCAATGCCTACCAGTGTGTTATCGCGGGAGCCGCCGTCTCCGACAACGAAATGCAGGTGAATTACTATCGCTATCGCCTGCGGGGATCGGGAAAAATTGAACAGCTGAGCATGTGGGACGACAGTATTTCACCTCTTGAGGAGGTGGATAAGGTCAACGTGCCCATCCTGCTGATCCACGGCGACGTCGACCAGCGGGTCCCGGTTGAGCACGCTGAAAAATACCTCAAGAAGCTCGAAGCGGCGGGCAAGCCCCACACCTATGTTGAGCTGAAAGGCGCCGACCATTTTTCCAATACCCTGTTCTACGACCACAAGCTACTGCTCTACAAGTCGATGCTGGATTACCTGATCGATGAATGCGGACTCGAGGGCGGCCAGCCCCCGATCACCGCTCCCGAGGTGGCCGCGGCGCAACCATAAAAAAACCCCCGGGGCTGACACAGCCCCGGGGGTTCTGTTTATCCCCTGTAATCAGCCGAACTGATTCATGGTGTTGTCCGCGCCGGCTGCCTTCAGTGCTGCATCGCCAGAGAAGTATTCCTTGTGGTCGTCGCCCATATCCGAGCCCGCCATATTCTGGTGTTTGACGCAGGCGATGCCCTGGCGAATTTCCTGGCGCTGGACCCCGAGTACGTAGCCCAACATGCCAGCCTCTCCGAAATATTCCTTGGCCAGGTTGTCGGTGGACAAGGCCGCCGTGTGGTAGGTCGGCAACGTAATCAGATGGTGGAAAATACCCGCTTCCCTTGAACCATCCGCCTGGAAGGACTGAATTCGGGCGTCGGCTTCCTGTGCCAGTTCGGTACCATCGTACTCAGCACCCATCAATGCAGCCCGATCGTATTCAGACGTGTCTTTACCGGCCTCAGTCCAGGCGTCAAAGACCTGCTGTCTGAAGCTCAGCGTCCAGTTGAAACTGGGGCTATTGTTGTAAACCAGCTTGGCGTTGGGTACGACCTCTCGAATACGGTTGACCATACTCGCGATCTGGCCCACGTGGGGCTTTTCAGTTTCGATCCAGATCAGGTCGGCGCCGTTCTGAAGCGAGGTGATGCTATCGAGGACGACCCGGTCTTCGCCAGAACCGGCCTTGAACTGGAACAGCCCCGAAGGCAGACGGGCAGGCTTGAGCAGTTTACCGTTGGCTTTGACCACCACATCACCATTGGCAATATCCTCAGCAGAATCAATGTACTCACCGGCCAAAAATCCGTTGTACTTGTCCCCCAGATCGCCCGGTTCGTTGGTAACCGCAATCTGCTTGGTGAGGCCCGCTCCGAGAGAGTCAGTCCGGGCCACAATGACCCCATTTTCCACGCCCAACTCGAGAAAGGCGTAGCGAACAGCCCGGATTTTGGCCAGGAAATCCGCGTGGGGAACGGTTACCTTGCCGTCCTGGTGGCCACACTGCTTTTCATCCGATACCTGGTTTTCAATCTGGATGGCACAGGCCCCCGCTTCAATCATGCGCTTGGCGAGCAGATAAGTGGCTTCCTCATTGCCAAATCCCGCGTCAATGTCAGCAATGATGGGCACGACATGGGTCTGGTAGTTGTCGATCTGTTTGGTCAGGTTCTGCACCTCAACCTCATTGCCCTGCTCCCTGGCAGCATCCAGTTGCCGGAACAGACCGCCCAGCTCACGGGCATCGGCCTGTCGCAGGAAGGTGTACAGCTCCTCAATCAGGCTGGGTACCGAGGTTTTTTCGTGCATGGACTGGTCAGGCAGGGGCCCGAACTCGGACCTCAGTGCAGCAATCATCCAACCGGACAGATACAGGTACTTTTTGTTGGTGCTGCCAAAATGCTTCTTAATGGCAATCAGTTTCTGTTGTCCGATAAAGCCATGCCAGCAACCCAGTGACTGGGTGTAGGATGCCGGATCGGCATCATACTCGGCCATATCCCTGCGCATGATGTCCGCGGTGTAGCGGGCAATATCGACACCGGTCTTGAAGCGGTTCTGCAGCCGCATACGAGCGGCATATTCCGGGCTGATGTCAGCCCATGCTCCCTCCGATCCGGAGACCAGTCCTTCGAATTCCTTGATCGTATCCTGATAAGTTCCCATAAAGCCTCCCAGCCAGGAATCAATGGCGAACCCAGTCTGGGCCCGACGTGTTGTAGGGATCGCATGCTAAGGCTTTAGAGGGTATTTTCAAAGAGAATATGAAAGATTATTGCCATTCACGCTGTGAATTTAGCTTTTGCCCTTGCGCTGCTTGCGTTTTTTTTCCGCCTTTTTGATGTGGGACATCATGCGCTGTCGTCGCTGCACCTGTCGCTGGGTGAGTTTGTTGCGTTTACCCGCGTAGGGATTGTCCCCGGTCCGCAGTTGAATACGGATTGGCGTGCCGTGGAGTTCCAGCACCCGGCGAAAGGTTTTTTCCAGGTACCGTGCGTAACTGGCCGGCAGGGCCTCGGTCTGGCTACCGTGAATCACGACTATAGGGGGGTTCTGGCCTCCCGCATGGGCGTAGCGCAGCTTGATACGCCGCCCATTGGCGAGGGGGGGCGGGTGGCTGGCCACAGCATCTTCCAGTATGCGGGTCAGGCGATGGGTATTCAGGGCTGTGGTCGCAGCTTTGTGAGCCTGATGAATGGAATCGTACAGATGCCCTACCCCGGTACCATGCAAAGCGGAGATGAAATGAACGTCGGCGTAGTCGACAAACTGCAGGCGCCGATTGAGTTCTGAGCGAATCCAATCGCGCTCATCCGGGGCAATACCGTCCCATTTATTGACGGCGACCACCAGGCCACGGCCCGCATCGATACACTGCCCGAGCAGGTGCAGATCCTGCTCCACCAATCCCTCGTGGGCGTCCATCAGCAGAATCACTACGTGGGCTTCGTTGATGGCTTTCAGGGTTTTGACAATGGAGAACTTTTCCACCGCCTCCCGAACATTCTTGCGCCGACGCACGCCGGCCGTGTCGATCAGTGTGTAAGACTGCTCGTGGCGGGAATAGTCGATGTAGACACTGTCCCGGGTGGTTCCCGGTTGGTCGTAGACCACGACCCGCTCTTCACCCAGCAAGCGATTCACCAGTGTCGATTTGCCTACATTGGGTCGACCGATAACAGCAACCCGAATGCTGGTATCGCTCTCCGATGCATCCGGGATAAGCGCTGGGGGCAGGTCATCCAGGACTCCACTGATTAACTTCTGTACGCCCCTGTTGTGGGAGGCGGCGATGGCGTGGAGTTGCGGGCAACCGAGCCGATAAAAATCACTGGCTGCGATGTCCTCACCGACACCGTCTATCTTGTTGACGACCAGGTGGAAGGGTTTGGAACGCTGGCGCAAATAGGCCACCAGCGCTTCATCACCCGGATGCAGACCCTCGCGACCATCAACCAAAAGCAGTACAACATCGGCCTCTTCAATGGCCACCCGGGACTGGCTGGCCATGGCAGCGTCAATTCCCAACTCGTCGCCACTGATGCCCCCGGTGTCGATGACAATAAACGGCGTGTCCCCGATCTTGCCCTCACCGTATTTTCGGTCCCGGGTTAAACCCGAAAGATCAGCCACCAGGGCATCTCGGGTGCGGGTCAGTTGATTAAACAGTGTCGATTTACCGACATTGGGGCGCCCGACCAGGGCGATTACCGGCAGCATGACTCAGTCGATGGCGGCGACATCATAGGCCATCAGCTTGCCATCGTTGGAGTAGATGTACAGGCGGTTACCGTCGGCGATCATGTCGGCCCGGGCACCACTGCCATCGGGTCGGGTACGCCCTACAATTTCGCCATCCAACTGGGACAACAGATGCAGATAACCCTCAAAATCAACAACGGCTACATAGCTTGAAACCGGGGTAGGCCTACTCAGGCCGCGGTAACCGAGTTGGATGTTTTGCCAACGGACGCCCTGTCCATTGCGAAGATAGGCGCTGACCGTGCCGTCCTGATCCGCCACGTAAACATTGCCGAAACCCACCGAAACACCCGATACCGAAGACACGTTGCGCTGCCATATCTTGCGACCCGCTCGCATTTCCACAGCTGCCAGGCGGCCCTGGTAACTGGCGACATAGAGCTCCAGGCCCTGGGTAGCCATGCTGCCGTCGATATCAACAATGCGTTCAATTTCAGACCGGCCCTGGGGTATGGCAACCCGCGCCTCCCAGGCCACGCTGCCATTGTCGAGGGAAATCGCCAGCACCTTACCGTCAGCAAAGGCTGCAATGGCAAAACTGTCGACTATTAATGGCGTGGCGGTACCGCGCAGGGTAAGCACCGGCACATCGCTGAGATGGGCCCAGCGCTGGCTCCCCGTTTCATAATCAAAGCCGATCAGTTTGCCATCGTAGGTCTGGGCGACTACCAAATCACCGTTGCCCTGGGGTGCGGCCAGCACTTCCCCCGACACCTCTGCTCTCCAGATCTCGGCACCCGAATTCGCATCCAGACGAATGACAAGGCCGTCAGCACCACCGAGAAACAAGGAGTCGCCATACTTGCCCACACCGCCGGAAATCCGCAGGTCAACATTGACACTCCAGAGTTTGCGGCCACTTTCGGCATCGACAGCCATCAGGTCGCCCTCGGCAGCGGCGACGTAAAGAACGCCATCCTCCAGCACCGGCATAATTTTATACAGGCCTTTGCCCTGGCCATCACCGACCGAAGTCGACCACCTGCGGTTTAACTTGACCTTGGTGTCGATATCAGTGAGTTCAACGGGCTGGGTCGGGTCGTATTCGTCTTCATCAAACCAACCGCCAATGGTTTCACAGCCAGCCAGCAGCAGCGAAATAAGTCCGGTCAACAGAAGACGGGATAGCGAGGACATGTTCAAGAAGCCTCCTCAACGATCCCCAGCCGGGACTCCAGACTGGTGATTTTGGTGTCCAGGATACCGGGGGAATTACCCGAGGCGAGCAATGCAGACCTGGCCTCAATGTACGCTGCCAGGGCCTGCTCCGCCCTTCCTGCTGCCAGATGTATATCACCCCGTGCCGCCGCATAGGCCGCGGGATAAGCGCCGTTGCCGCTGTCGAGAATGGCGAGAGCCGCCGCCTCATCGCCACCATCGGCCAGCACCCGGGCCAGCCGGAGTTGTATCAACTGACCCAATTCTGAATTGACGTCCTCATTGGACAGGGCCCAGCGCAGCTGGTCCTCTGCCGCCGCCAGATCACCCCCTTCGACGGCGATGGCCGCCATCTGCATGGCGGCAAAGCGAGCGTACACCGTGCCACCAAAATCATTTTTCAGGGTTTCTGCGAGGAGTTCGATATCCTCAAGGGATCGCTCTTCACCCCGTTGCAACTCGGCCTCGATGGCGCTCCAGGCCTCGGAAGCCAGTTCCGCCTGCGTTACGCTCCAGCCCTGGTACTGCTGCCAGCCAACCGTGCCCGCCACCGCCAGAACTACCGCAGCCATCGTGCTTTTGCCGTTTTCGTCCCACCAGCGTTTGAGGGCCTCTACCTGTTCGTCATCCTCAAGGTGATCTGCCATGGGTTAGTCTCCCTTTGTCTCTGCGAGCTTCTCTGCCAGAAAAGCCGCGATCTGCGTGTCGGGTAGAGTGACCTGCTCACCCTCCCCGCGCATGGGTTTCAATGTGACGCAATTATCCGCCAACTCAGATTCACCATAAACCAACGCGAAACGCGCACCGCTGCGATCGGCGCGCTTGAATTGACTTTTGAAACTGCCGCCACCCAAATTCATTTGAATGGTGCTGTCCGGAAATTCTCGGCGCAGCGCCTCAATTCTCGGCAGCGCATGTCGCTGGGCTTCAATGTCTGCCGTCACTACGTAGATGTCTGTGGACGCCATAGGCACATCCCCGACGGTCTTCATCAGGAGTATCAGGCGCTCAAGACCAATGGCAAAGCCTGCAGCCGGCGTTTCGCGCCCCCCAAACTGCGCCACCAGCCCATCATAACGACCACCGCCACAGACCGTACCCTGGGCGCCCAGAGCATCAGTGGTCCACTCAAAAACGGTTTTGTTGTAGTAGTCCAAACCACGCACCAACCGCTGGTTGACCACGTAGGGCTGCCCCACGGCATCCAGTGCCGACATCAGGTCGTCGAAATCCTGACGGGACTCAGCATCGAGATACTCTCCCATACTGGGAGCCTGCTCCAGTAATTCCTGGGTTGCGGGATTTTTGCTATCCAGGATGCGCAGTGGGTTACTCTCCAGGCGTCGCTGACTGTCCTCGTCCAGGGCGCTTTTGTGCTGGCGCAGATAAGCGACCAGGGCGTCGCGGTAACGGGCCCGGGATTCGGGACTGCCGATGGAATTAATCTCAAGTGTCAGCAGCGAGTCGACTCCCAGCGCCTGCCACAACGCCCTTGAAAGCAATATCAATTCACTGTCCAGGTCCGGGGTGGCAACACCAAACCCCTCAACACCCAGCTGGTGAAACTGGCGCTGCCTGCCCTTTTGCGGGCGCTCGTAACGAAACATGGGGCCGAGATACCAGAGTTTCTGTGGCGTCTGCAGAAGGTTGTGTTGCACCACCGCGCGCACGCACCCGGCGGTGCCCTCTGGACGCAGCGCAAGGCCATCACCGTTGCGATCCTCGAAGGTGTACATTTCCTTCTCGACGATGTCGGTGACCTCGCCGATGGACCGGGCAAACAGTGTTGTTGCCTCAATCAGTGGCAGCCGAATTTCCTGATATCCGTAGCGCTGCAAAACGCCGGTCGCCACAGCTTCCAGACGCTGCCAATGACAGCTGTCCTCGGGGAGGATGTCGACCATCCCGCGCACTGAACGATATTGGGTCATGACGGTGTCTTCAGGGGCTGCGTAAGATTATCTGCTCTTCGGCTGCCGCGCGCTCAGATGCCAGGCGCTCGGCACGGTCCCGGATAACTGATTCCAGGTGATCCACAAAATCCTGGTTACTGACCTTGTGGTCCGCCTCTCCTGCCAGATAAATCAGATTATTGGGCGTCGCACCGGTAAGCCCAACGTCAGCCTCCCGCGCCTCGCCCGGGCCATTCACGATACAGCCGATGACAGCCACATCCATGGGGGTTCGTACGTCCTCCAACCGGCGCTCAAGTTCATTCATGGTGCCGATCACATCAAAGTTCTGCCGCGAACAACTGGGGCAGGCAATAAAATTGATACCGTTTGTGCGAAGTTTCAGGCTTTTGAGAATTTCAAAGCCGACTTTGACTTCCTCAACGGGGTCCGCTGCGAGGGAGATACGAATGGTGTCGCCAATGCCATCCATCAGCAGACCACCCAGGCCAACAGCGGACTTAACCGTGCCACCTCGCAAGCCACCCGCCTCTGTTATGCCCAGGTGCAGGGGTTGTTCGATCTGCTCGGCAAGGCTGCGATAGGCCGCAGTCGCCATGAACACCTCAGACGCCTTGACGCTGACCTTGAAATCCTGGAAGTCATGTCGATCCAGGATGTCGACGTTGCGCAGGGCGGACTCAACCAACGCCTCCGCCGTCGGCTCGGGATACTTGCGCAGCAGTTCCTTGCCAAGGGAGCCCGCATTGACCCCGATACGAATGGGAATCTGCCGGTCCTTGCAGGCTGCGATAACTTCCCGAACCTTTTCCTCGCGCCCGATATTACCGGGGTTGATGCGCAGACAATCGACGCCGTACTCAGCCACTTTCAGTGCAATTTTGTGATCAAAGTGAATGTCGGCCACCAGGGGCACGTCCACCTGTGCCCGAATGTCCCGAAACGCTTCCGCGGCCTCCATACTGGGCACGGAAACTCGCACGATGTCAGCGCCCGCTTCCGATATCGCCCGGACCTGGGCCACGGTGGCCGCCACATCACAGGTTTCGGTGTTGGTCATGCTCTGGACGCTGATAGGCGCATCACCGCCCACAGGCACGCGCCCAACATGAATCTGGCGACTCTTGCGACGCTTGATGGGTGATTCCTGTTTCATGTCTGCGGCCGGTCGGACATTTCCCCTATTGTACCCCCTGCTGGGCCTGCCATGCGCGATATTCGGGGGAATCCGGGTACAGATTTCTCAGGGCCAATTCATAACTGCTCTGGGCATCCAGATCGCCTGCCGCGCCGGAAATCTCGATGCCCAATATCAGGCCCCGTGGCGACTGGCGCGGCACTACGGTTCGGTAGATACCGTAGTAGGCCTCGGCCCCGGTGACATCACCGGCGGCCAGTCTCAAATATCCCATTTCCAGCAGTGCCATGGGATTACGCCGGTCCATGCGCAGGGCCCTGGTGAATGCTTCCTCTGCCCCCGCATTGTCGCCCAGATTCAGACGCGTCATACCCAGGTTGATATAGGCCAGCGGACGGCCGGAGTACAGGGGGTCCTCCGATACTATGCTGAACTGGGCTTCAGCCTCCTGAAAACGGCCGAGGAAAAACAAGAATGCTGCGTAGTTGTTGCGCGCCCTGGAGAACGAGGGGTCAATACGCAGTGCTCGTTTGAAGCTGTCCTCGGCCCGATCGTATTCGCCGGTGCTCTGATAGACCAGGCCAAAGGCCTCGTGGACGGCGGGGTTATCGGGGTTGAGATCATTGGCCAGTTCGAGATTACGTTTGGCATTCTCCCAGTCGCCGCGCCCAATATACTGGCGGGCCAGTTCCACACGCCGTTCCAGGGCAGCATCCGGGTCGACCTCGGGCTCTTTACCACCCACCGTCTCGGTCACGCAGCCCGATAACAACGCCAGCAGCACGCCACCAACAACCATTCCCTGCAAGCATGACTTCATGTCTGCCCTCCACTTGCCGCAGCTTCCGCTTCATAGGATTGACGGTATCGCTCAGAACGACGGGTGCGGTCAACCACCTCCCCCACCAATTGTCCACAAGCCGCATCAATGTCATCGCCGCGGGTGGTGCGTACGGTGACAATAAAGCCGGCATCAATCAGGGTTTGCCAAAAGCGGCTTACGGCGTTGCCGCTGGGACGACTAAAGCCCGAATTGGGAAAGTCGTTGAAGGGAATGAGGTTGATTTTGCAGGGGTAATCCTTCAACAGTACACACAGCTCCTGTGCGTGCTGCACCTGATCATTCACTCCAGCCATCAGGGTGTATTCAATCGTTACCACCCTTTTTTTGTCACTTTGGGCATCGAGGTAATCCCGGGCGCTCTGCAGCAGCTGCTTGATGGGGTAGCGACGGTTGATGGGCACAATCTGGTTGCGCAGGGTATCGTTGGGAGCGTGCAGGGAAATCGACAGACTGACGTCGGAGAAGAGGGCAAACCGGGGCAGGGCGGGACGCCGGCCGGCCGGGCTGAGGGGGCCGGTCACCGTCGGGCCGACCGGCGCGGCGGGGGGGGG
>JAAXJC010000106.1:5116-22720 GCA_012270045.1 Luminiphilus sp. | reverse complement strand
TGCAGGGAAATCGCCAGAATGACGTCTGTTAACTGGGCCAACCTGTCCAGGGCGTGAACCACACCGGAAGTGCTCAGGGTCACTTTGCGCTTGGACAAACCATAGGCCAGGTCATCGGTCATTAGGTCCATCGCCGCCACAACATTATCGAAGTTCAGCAGGGGCTCGCCCATGCCCATCATCACGACATTGGTCACCACCCGCCCTTTGCCTGCCTGCCAGCCGTCGAAGGAATCGATGGCCAGCCAGACCTGCCCGATAATTTCGGCCGCGGTGAGATCCCGCTGAAAGCCCTGTTTTCCGGTTGAGCAGAATTTGCAGTCCAGGCTGCATCCCACCTGGGAAGACACGCACAAGGTGGCGCGCCCCGCTTCCGGAATCAGCACCGCCTCAACCAGGGCCCCACCCGCCACACGGATGGCCCATTTGCGGGTGCCGTCGGCAGAGTCCTGCTGCTCGGCGATTTCCGGAGGGGAAATGGTGGCAAGCTCGGCCAGTCGGTCACGCAGGGACTTGCCCAGGTTGCTCATGGACTCGAAGTCCCGAACCCCGTGGTGATGCACCCATTTCATTACCTGTTGGGCGCGGAAGCGCTTTTCCCCCAGTTCGAGAAAAAAGTTCTCCAACTGTTGGCGACTCAACCCCAGCAGGTTGACCTTGTCCGCCGGTGGGGACTTGGCGATCAACCCGTTGGTGGCAGTCATAACGCTAGATGTGCAAGCGCCTAGCGCTCACAGACTTCGCTGGCGGGGAAAAAGTAGGCCACTTCCCGGGCAGCAGATTCTGGGGAATCAGAGCCGTGCACAGCGTTGGCGTCAATTGTCTCAGCAAAATCAGCGCGGATGGTGCCTGCGGCTGCCTCCTGGGGATTGGTGGCGCCCATCAGTTCACGATTTTTGGCGATCGCATCCTCACCCTCCAGCACCTGTACCATAACCGGGCCGGAGGTCATGAATTTAACCAGGTCGTCGTAAAAAGGCCGGCCCTTATGTTCAGCGTAGAACCCGCCAGCTGAGCTGTCGGAAAGCTGGATCATCCGGGCTGCGGCGATGCGCAGTCCAGCCGACTCAAAGCGACTGTAGATCTGTCCGATGATGTTTTTGCCAACAGCATCAGGCTTGATGATAGAGAGGGTACGTTCAATCGCCATGGGGCACTCCGGTTTCAATAAGGGCTGCTACTGGCTCATTGCCAAAAATAAGCGCGCAAATTATACGCCACCCACGCAACTGTGTCATCGCGGGGATCATGACAAAAAACCTGCAAAACCCCGGGTTTAGCGCCCTCAGTGGTGCTCCCTGGCGTGGTTGATGGTGTAGCGGGGAATCTCCACCACCAGGGGTTTATCCGCAACCACTGCCTGGCAGGACAGGCGAGACTCAGGCTCCAAACCCCAGGCCTTATCAAGAAAATCCTCTTCCAGCTCGTCGGCCTCTTCCAGGGAGTCGAACCCCTCCCGAACGATCACATGACAGGTGGTACAGGCGCAGGACATCTCACAGGCATGCTCGATGGCTATATCGTTAGCCAGTAAAGCCTCACAAATTGATGTGCCGGGATCCGCCTCGATTGCCAGGCCGTCCGGGCACAGCTCATCATTGGGCAGGACTACTATTTGCGTCATTACTCACTATCTCCCGACAGGCTGTCTATGGCCACACCGTCCAATGCTGCCTTGATACTTCTATCCATGCGCCGCGCCGCAAACGTTTCCGACGCCCTGCCTGTGCTCTCCAACTGCCGCCGCAGCACTTCAATATCTGCGCCCTGGACCGCAGTTTTTAGCTGCTGAACCGCTGCATCCAGCTGTTCCCGCTCCTCGCTACCCAGGAGATCACCATCCCGGGCCAGGGCCGCATCAATACCTGCGATCAGTTGCTCAGCCTCTACCGTCGCTTCGGTCCATTGCCTCGCTCGCATGTCCTCGCCCGCGTGCTCGTAGCTGGCCCGCAGCATGTTCGCTATTTCATCATCAGCCAGACCAAAGGACGGTTTGACCACGACCTGGGCGGTGGCGCCCGTGGTAAGTTCCCGGGCCATCACCTGCAACAGGCCATCGGCATCGACCTGGAAGGTAACTTCTATCCGGGCTGCCCCGGCGACCATGGGAGGAATACCTTTTAGCTCAAAAGAAGCCAGGGAACGACAGTCCGCCACTCGCTCTCGCTCACCCTGTACTACATGGACCACCAGGCCGGTTTGACCGTCCCTGGCCGTGGTGAACTCCTGGGCCCTAGCCACGGGGATCGTGGTATTCCTGGGGACAATACGCTCCACCAGTCCCCCGTATGTTTCCACACCGAGGGACAGGGGTATGACGTCGAGTAGCAGGAGGTCGTCAGCATCACGGTTGCCCACCAGTAGATCCGCCTGGCGCGCCGCCCCCATGGCCACCACCTGGTCCGGGTCCAGGGTATTGAGGGGTTGACGACCAAAGAGCTCTGCGACCGCGTGGCCCACCACAGGCATGCGCGTTGAACCGCCTACAAGCACCACCTGATCGACTTCGGACAGACCGGCATCAGCCAGGCAGCGCCGGCAAGCGTCCAGACTACGGTTGATGAGATCGGCGCACAGTTCGTCGAACTGCTGCCGACTGATGCTGACCACTGGAGTTCCCGGCACGACCGCGTCCAAATCAACAGACACCTCCTCGGCATCAGTCAACGCCTCTTTGGCAGCCCTGGCCAGTTGCAACAGACGTCGCGCCTGAGAGGGATTCAACCCCTCCAATTGCCTCTCCTCTTGCAACAGGGCTGCGATCCGCTCATCAAAATCATCACCACCTAACCGGCTGTCGCCGCCAGTGGCCAGCACCTCAAAGACGCCCCGTTCCAGCCTCAGAATGGATATATCAAAAGTACCGCCGCCAAGGTCGTAGACTGCAACGACGCCCTCATCACCGGAATCCAGCCCGTAGGCCACTGCTGCCGCAGTGGGTTCATTCAACAGCCTTAACACCTTGAGGCCAGCAAGCTCTGCAGCCTGTCGCGTGGCCAGACGCTGTCGATCATCAAAATACGCAGGCACCGTAATGACCACACCGTCAATGGGCTGGGTAAGCGCCTGTTCGGCCCTGTGGCGCAGACTGTTTAGTATTTCGGAGGCAACCTCAACCGGCGTAAAGCAGCCCTGGGAGGTGACAAATGCCAGGGGCTCGTCCTGCAACTCGAGATAGCTGGCGGCGGTGAATTCAGAGCGATCCCGACCAAGGTAACGCTTGGCAGAAGAAATGGTGTCCCTGGGTTTTGCAGTCGCCAGGGCCTCGGCGGACTCTCCCACTGTCACGCCCTGCTCACCGTAATGGACGACCGAGGGCAGGCAGACTGACCCCTGTTCATCGGGCAACACCACCACCGACCCATCTGCTACGTGCGCCACCAGACTGTGGGTGGTCCCCAGGTCGATGCCCAGCCCGAGTTTGCGTTCGGGGGCGTGTTCGGTGGCTGCGCCGGGTTCTGAAATTTGTAAAAGGACCATCGGCGCTCGCTACTCGGGCTCGCTGGAGCCAGCGACCTCGGCGTTAAGTTTGGTTATGTACAGGAGCTGCACCCACGCCTCGCCAGCGGCATCCAGTTTATCGTCCGCAAGCGCCACCCTGAAATCTGCAAGTGCACCATCCATCAGTGCCGCTACCTCGTCCACCAACGCCGACTTGGCTGTTGCATCAGCCTCGGCTAGTGACTGGGCCATCTCCCGAAGCTGCATTTGCTGCATCAGAAAGGCACCGTCAAGGGGCTGCCGCTCCAGTGCCTTCAGATCACAGCCCAATCGCTGCAACATAAAGCCAGCCCGTGCCACTGGGTCCCTTAGGACCCTGTAACCGGCATTGATGTCAGCTGACAGCTGGGCGGCCGCGCGCTGTTCGCCCGCATCCTGGCCGGCGAAGCGGTCCGGATGGAACGCCCGCTGCAGGTTGCGAAACCGCGCCGCCAGATCATCGAGGTCCAGGTCAAACTGGGGTGCTAACTGGAATAAGTCAAAATAATCCCGGGACGAAGCCCCGGGTCCCTCAGCGACCAGAGCCATGCTCAGACCGTGAAGCTCTCACCACAACCGCATTCCCCGGCGACATTGGGGTTGCGGAATTCCAGGCCTTCGTTGAGCCCTTCCTTGGCATAGTCGACGATGGTGCCGTCCAGATAAACCAGGCTCTTGGGGTCAATGAACAGCTTAACGCCGTGGTCTTCAAACAGGGTGTCCTCGGGATCCGGAGCATCTACAAACTCCAGCACATAGGCCAACCCGGAGCAGCCCGAGGTTTTCACCCCAATACGGATGCCCTCGCCTCGACCCCGGGCATCAAGCTGGCGTTGAACGTGGCCAGCCGCCGCTTCAGTAACCGCTACCGTCATTGCTCGTCCTGCTTGTCCCGGAAATTCTTGACCGCAGCCTTAATGGCATCTTCAGCCAGCACCGAGCAATGAATCTTCACGGGGGGCAGCGCCAACTCCTGGGCGATCTCGGTGTTCTTGATCTGCTCGGCGTCTTCCAGCTTCCTGCCCTTGACCCATTCGGTCAGCAGGGAACTGGACGCAATCGCTGAACCGCAGCCGTAGGTCTTGAACTTGGCGTCCTCGATGACACCTTCATCATTCACCTTGATCTGCAGGCGCATAACATCACCACAGGCGGGAGCGCCCACCATACCCGTACCCACGCTGTCATCATCATCATCGAATTTGCCGACGTTCCTCGGATTTTCGTAGTGATCAATCACCTTGTCGCTGTATGCCATACCTTCCTCCGTTCAGGGCGGCTATCCCGGGCGCAAGCCCTAGTGCGCCGACCATTCAATAGAATTCAAATCGATACCGTCCTGGTACATATCCCAGAGCGGCGACAACTCTCGCAACTTCTCCACCGCATTGCGCACCTGCACCACAGCGTGATCGACTTCTTCCTCTGTGCTGAAACGACCGAAACTGAAGCGCAGCGAGCTGTGCGCCAGTTCATCGTTCAAGCCCAACGCGCGCAGCACATAGGAGGGCTCAAGGCTGGCAGAAGTGCAGGCCGAACCCGATGACAGGGCAAGGTCCTTAAGGGACATTAGCAGGGACTTACCCTCGACAAACGCAAAACTGACGTTGAGTGCGCCGGGCAGCCTATGCTCCCCGTCGCCGTTAATGTGCACTTCGGGAAGATCCTGAATGCCTTTCCAGAATCGAAGACGCAGGCCCTTCAGTCGCGCGGCTTCGTCGGCCATCTCTTCACGGGCAATACGTGCCGCCTCGCCAAAGCCGACGGCCTGATGGGTTGCCAGGGTTCCCGAACGCATGCCCCGCTCGTGGCCGCCACCGTGCATCTGGGCCTCAATCCTCACCCTTGGCTTGCGGCGAACATACAGGGCACCGATGCCCTTTGGACCGTACATCTTGTGGGCACTCATCGAGAGGAGGTCAACTTTCATTGCCTCCATATCAAGGAGCACCTTGCCGGCACTTTGGGCCGCATCAACGTGGTAGAGCACACCGGCCTCACGGCAGATTTCTCCAATGGCTGCAATGTCGTTGACCACGCCGATTTCATTGTTGGCATGCATCACGCTGACCAACACGGTATCGGGTCGGATCGCTGCCTTAACACTGTCGGCGGTGGTCAGCCCGGCCTCATTCGGGTCGAGATAGGTCACTTCGAAGCCTTCACGCTCCAGTTGTCGACAGGTGTCCAGTACCGCCTTGTGTTCAATTTTTGAGGTGATGATGTGCTGGCCGCGCTTTCGGTAAAAGTGGGCGGCACCCTTGATGGCCAGGTTATCCGACTCTGTGGCACCCGATGTCCAGACGATCTCCCGGGAATCAGCGTTGATCAACTCGGCGATCTCCGCCCGGGCATTCTCTACGGCTTCCTCAGCTTTCCAGCCGAAGACATGGGATCTTGATGCGGGGTTACCAAAGGTTCCCTCCATGGACAGGCACCGGGACATGGCCTCAGCTACCCGGGGATCCACCGGGGTGGTCGACAGGTAATCAAGGTAGATTGGCGTGGCGACAGGAGCATTCATTACGTGTTAATCCTTACTGCAAAATCAGTTTTTGTACGGTATCGACGCCACCTGACGTACCATGGCCACGGTTATCTACCAGATCCGCCAGACTGATACCGCTCAGAAAATCATGGATTCGATCACTCAAATCCTGCCACAGGTGGTGGGTGAGGCAGACTTCGCCGTGGTGGCAATTGCCCTTGCCCTGACAGTTGGTCACATCGACGGATTCGTCGACTGCATCAATAATTTGCGCGACAAATATGGCCCTGCGATCGTGGGCCAGACGATAGCCGCCACCCGGGCCCCGAACGCTGTCCACAAGGGCTCCGCGGCGCAATTTGGCGAACAGTTGCTCAAGGTAGGACAGGGAAATCTCCTGGCGTACGGAGATGTCAGCCAGCGATACCGGCCGCTGCTCGCCATGAATGGCAAGATCGAGCATGGCGGTAACGGCGTAGCGTCCTCGAGTGGTCAGTTTCATGGCGCCTCCTAGGAAGCGTAATTTTGACAAAACCCACTAAAACACTCAAGTAAAAAACCAACTTTTTTAGTTGGTTATTTGTGGGTAATCAGCGCCGCTGCTTCTGTGTCTCAGAGAGGATGCCCCGGAGGATATTCAGCTCCATCTCATCCAGTCGCACCCGGTTGTAGAGCCGTTTCAGGCGCCGCATCAGCTGCCGTGGTGCCTGTGGGTCAAGGAAACCGATCTGCACCAGTGTTTCCTCCAGGTGCTGGTAAAAACGCGCCATATCCTCCGCCGGAGCAAAGGGGGTATCCCAGACCGCGTCCTCTTCTGTGCCCTCGGAAGTCCCCAGGGCCGCCATGCGAACCTCGTAGCAGAGAATCTGCACCGCCATGGCCAGATTCAGGGAGGGATAGGCTTCATGACTCGGTATGTGACAATGCAGGTTGCACAGCTCCAGTTCCTCATTCAGCAATCCCCGATCCTCCCGGCCAAACACGATGGCAACCTGCTCGCCCCCGCGGGCGTGACTGTGGATACGCTCACCGCAGCGCCGTGCATCCTGAACCGGCCAGGGTATCCGGCGCTCCCTGGCACTTGTGCCGACAATGAATTGCGCCCCTGCGACCGCCTCCTCAATCGTGGCGACCACCTGGGCAGCCTCCAGCACATCCCCGGCGGAAGCCGCCCGCCAACGAGCCTCCGGGGCGGGATGCTCCCTGGGCTCAACCAGAACCAGGCGTGTGAGACCCATATTTTTCATGGCCCTGGCCACGCCGCCGATGTTGCCTGGGTGGGTTGGATGGACCAGGACTACGCGGATGTTGTCTTCAGTCATCGGAGTTGTCTGCCGCCAAGAATTGAAACGCCGCGGGAGTGTAACAAAGCACTGAACTCTGACCGCCACCCCTGCTATGCTTCGCTCCCGGTTCGGAACCCCGTCCGGCCCAGCTCTGGAGATATCATCATGGAACCGATGGCCAGCATCGCACTGCGCGCCGCCCGCAAAGCCGGCGACCTGATTGTGCGGGCATCCGACGAACTGGATCGGGTGGGCCACCAGGCCAAGGGCGCAGCCGACTTTGTTACCGAGGTCGATCTGGCTGCGGAAAAAGAAAATCTGTATCACCTGGGTAAGGCCTATCCCGACCACGCCTTCCTGGCCGAGGAAGGGGGGCGGACCGGTAACCCCGAATCCAATCACCTCTGGGTGATAGACCCGCTGGACGGTACCAGCAACTTTATGCGGGGTATCCCCCACTACGCGGTTTCAATAGCCTGCCTGGTGGACGGTCGTGTGGAACACGCTGTAGTCGTTGATCCCGTGCGTCGGGAAGAATTCACGGCATCACGGGGCCGGGGCGCACAGCTCAACGGCCACAGACTGCGGGTCAGCAGTCGCAGTGACCTGCGGGACTGCCTGCTGGGCACCGGCGTCCCGTTTCTGGGCCACCAGCAGGACAAACTCCCCCAGTACAGTCAAAGCCTGGCCGAACTGGCAGGACAATGCATGGGAATCCGCAGAGCTGGGGCAGCCGCTCTGGACCTGGCCTATGTGGCAGCAGGCAGACTGGACGGCTTCTGGGAAATCGGTCTCGAGCAATGGGATATTGCGGCGGGCGTGTTGCTGGTCCGGGAGGCTGGCGGACTCATTTCAGATCTGGAGGGGGCAGAAAACTATCTGGACAATGGACAGGTGGTCTGCGGCAGCCCCAAGATTTTCAGGCAGGTTTTATCCACCGTCGGCCCGGTCCTGAAGTAACGACCGGGTTAGACCTGGGACCCATCCTCATTGCCACCCTCCCTCACGGGAATCGCCACGTCCTCTTTGCTGACACCCATGGCCAGCAGGACGGTGGCGGAGACATAGATTGACGAATAGGTACCAATGGCGACACCGGCCAGCAGTGCCAACGCGAAGCCGTGAATCATTTCACCGCCAAACAGTGCCAGGGCCAGCAACACCAGCAAGGTGGTCAACGAGGTTACCAGTGTTCGGCCAAAGGTCTCGGTCAGGGACACATCAATGACCTCCATCGGCGGCGTGCGGCGCAGCTTGCGGAAGTTCTCCCGGATACGATCCGCAACGACGATTGTGTCGTTCAGTGAGTATCCGATCACCGCGAGAATGGCTGCCAGCACGGTGAGGTCGAACTCAAGTCCCAGCAGGGAAAAATAACCCAGCACAAACAGCACATCGTGGGCCAGGGCCAGCACCGCACCAACCGCAAATTTAGCCTGGAATCGGAACCCCACGTAGAGCATCACAAGACCCAGGGCCAACAGCATGGCCAGGCCACCCTGCTCCCTGAGCTCTGCACCCACTGCGGGGCCTACAAATTCAATTCGGCGCAGTTCAACCGGCACACTGGCGGCCTCCCTAAGGATTTCGACCATCGCCACGCCCTGCTCATCGGAATAACTGAGGGGCAGGCGAATCAACACGTCGCGATCGGTGCCGAAGGCGACCACCAGCGCCCCCTCGTAGCCGCTGTCCTCCAGGGTTTCGCGTATCTCCTGCAGGTTCACCGAATCGCCGTAGGCCACCTCAACCAGGGTGCCCCCGGTGAAATCGAGACCCCAGTTCAGGGAGCGGGTCGCCAGTGCTCCGCCTGCCACCAACATGGCCAGCAGGGAAAAGCCGGCGGCAAAGCGGCGCCAGGCCATGAAGGGGATCACTTTCATGCCGCCGCCTCCTCAGGATCTCGCTTGGGCAGGGGGCCAATCGACAGGCTGTCAACCCGACGTCCGCCGTAAATCAAATTCACCAGTGCGCGTGTGCCCAGGATAGCGGTGAACATAGACGTGATAATCCCCAGCGACAGGGTCACCGCAAAGCCCTTGATCGGGCCGGTTCCCACCGCATAGAGGATGACCGCAACAATCAGGGTCGTTATGTTGGCATCCAGAATGGTAGCCACCGCACGCTCAAAGCCCGCGTTGATGGCCATCTGCGGTGACATGCGACGGGCCAGTTCTTCCCGGATACGGGCGAAAATCAGCACATTGGCATCCACCGCCATACCCACCGTCAGCACAATCCCGGCGATACCCGGCAAGGTCAGGGTAGCGCCCAACAACGACATACAGGCCACCAGTAAAATGAGGTTGGTGGTCAGGGCAATCACTGCGGCCACCCCAAAAACCCGGTAGTAGAGAATCATGAAGATGACCACCAGAGCCAGGCCGATCTGAACCGACTTTACCCCCAGGGCAATGTTTTCAGCGCCCAGGGACGGACCTACCGTTCGCTCCTCGACAAAGGTAATTGGGGCTGCCAAAGCCCCTGCGCGCAGCATCAGGGCCAGTTCCGATGCCTCAGCGGGGGAGTCCAGGCCAGTAATCTGGAAAGCGGCGCCCAGAGCCGACTGTATTACCGGTGCCGTCAACACCTTCTTCTCGTCGAAGGGAATTTTGATGGCGACTTCCGCACCCGATTCATCCTCTTCGTAGCGGGTGCGGTATTTTCGCTCGATGAAAAGCACGCCCATCCGGCGCTTGATGTTGTTACGGGTAGCCCGGGACATGAGCATGCCACCCTCACCATCGAGGGTTATGGACACGTTGGGCTGCCCGTTCTGGTCGAAACCGGCCGCGGCGTTGGAAACCCGCTCTCCGGTGATGATGATCTCCCGCTCCAGCCACTCGGTCATTCCCGACCGGCCTTCACCTCGGTACTCAAACCGCTGGCGCTCGGTCACAGCAGCATTGGTCTCCGCCACCAGGCGGAATTCCAAATTAGCTACCTTGCCGAGAATACGCTTGGCTTCAGCGGTATCCTGAATGCCGGGCAATTCCACAACAATGCGGTTACTGCCCTGCTTTTGTACCAACGGCTCAGACACCCCGAGTTCGTTGACCCGGTTCCTGATGGTGGTCAGGTTCTGGTCGACAGCATAGTCGACCACTTCCTTGATGGTGGCGTCGGTAACTTCCGCGAACAGTTCCCAGGACTCGTCACCGTCAACACGGTCCAGCCTCAATTCCGGATACAGATCGAAGGTGACGCTGCGCGCCGCCTCCCGGGTCGCCTCGTCACGGAAACTCATACCGATGCGGCGTCCCTGCAGGCGCACCAGCCCCCGCAGCCGTTCTTCCCGGAGACCCCGCTTGATTCCCGCTTCGTACATCTCCAGCCGCCGTTCGGTGGCTGCGGCGACATCGACCTCGAGCTTGAAGTGCACGCCGCCACTCAAATCCAGCCCCAGTTTCATGGGTTGGGCACCGCCGCTGACCAGCCAATCCGGCGTCGTCGGGGCCAGGTTGAGGGCTATGATGTAGTTGTCCCCCAGTGCTCTGGCGAGCACCGACTGGGCACGCAGTTGGTCATCCCTGGCTCCGAGGCGAATCAGACCCGACTTACCGCCATCCTGCAGCTCCTCACCAAAATGATTGATGCCTGCGTCACTCAGGGCCTCCGTAGCGCGCAGCAAGGTCTCACTGTCTATGGTCTGTGAGCCGCTAGCGCCGCCAATCTGGAGTGCCGGGTCCGGTGCGTACAGGTTGGGCGCGGCGTAGTAAAAGCCGAACAGGACCACACCGAGGATCATGAGATTCTTCCAGAGGGAATAGCGATTGAGCATGGAAAACTCGTCAGTTGATCGGGTGGCTGTAGGGACAGCACCGAACTGGATCCGGTGCCATCACGGACGGCGCGCAGTGTAACGACTGTACGCCTTCATTGATAGATGACGTTGGGGCTGGGCTGGGCTATTTCAACCCACCCAGGCCCGGGCATTGCGAAACAGTCGCATCCATCCCGAATCCTCGGGCCAGTCCTCTGGCGCCCAGGACAGTTGGGCTGTCCTGAACACCCGCTCCGGATGGGGCATCATGATGGTCACCCGACCATCCTCGCTGCACAAACCCGCAATACCGGCGGGGGATCCATTGGGATTGTAGGGATAACGGTCGGTCACGGCGCCCTGGTGATCGACATAACGCATGCCAACGGTGCCGGCAGCCTGGGCTACCCCCGGGTCTCCGTCGGTAAATAGCGCCCTACCCTCGCCATGGGCCACCACAATGGGCAGTCTGGAGCCGGCCATTCCCTGCAACATCAGGGATGGGCTGTCCTCGACCTGAACCAGGACCAGCCGCGCTTCATACTGCTCGGAGGTGTTGCGAGCAAAGCGTGGCCAATGTCCGGTACCGGGGATCAATTCGCTGAGGTTGGAGAGCATCTGGCAACCGTTGCAAACTCCCAGGCTGAAGGTGTCGCCGCGTTCAAAAAACGTAGCAAACTGGTTGCGCAGGCCGGTGTTGAAAAGAATCGTCTTGGCCCAGCCCTCACCGGCACCAAGGACATCGCCGTAGGAGAAGCCACCGCAGGCCGCCAGGCCCTGAAAATCCGCCAGTGACACCCGTCCCGCCAACAGGTCGCTCATGTGGACATCCACCGCGGTAAATCCAGCGCGATCGAATGCCGCCGCCATTTCAGCCTGACCATTGACGCCCTGCTCTCGAAGCACAGCAACTCTCGGGGCAATTCCAGACAGGATGAAGGGCGCTGCCACATCCTCTCCGGGGTTAAAACTGAGACCTGCGGACAGGCCCGGATCATCAGCAAGGATGTTCTCGAACTCCTGGTCGGCACAGCCGGGATTGTCCCGCCGCCTCTGTAACTGGTGACTGGTTCGGCTCCACAACTGCTGCAAGGCGCCACGCCGGCTGTCGATCAGCTCAAATTTGGCTGTGTTTACCACAATGCGTTCGTCCCATCGCGGCGTCGCGACCGGGATGACACAACCTCCAAGGCCCAATTCCAGAGCCAGCGCTTCGATATCGTGGCGATCGCCCTGCCGGACCTGAATCACCACACCCACTTCTTCACTGAACAGGGCCGCCAGGGCGGCAGCGCCCTCGCCATCGACGGCGATATCGAGGCCACATCGTCCGGCAAAGGCCATTTCCAGCAGTGACACCAGCAGGCCACCGTCGGAACGATCATGGTAGGCCAGGATCAGGTCACGGGATTTAAGTTGATTAATCAGGTCAAACAGGGCCCTGATGTCCCCGGCGGCCACATCGGGCACCTCTGCCGACAGGGCACCCCAGCATTGGGCCAGTACCGAGGCACCCAGTCGATTCTTCCCTCGGCCAAGGTCAATCAACAGTAATTCCGTTGCTTCAGACCTCACCAACTGGGGCGTCAGCGTGGCCCGAACATCCCCCACGGGCGCAAAGGCCGAAACAATCAGCGACACCGGCGCGGTGACCGCCTTTTCATCATCAGCATCCTGCCAGACAGTCCGCATGGACATGGAATCCTTGCCCACCGGCACCGTAATACCCAACTCGGGACAGAATTCCAGACCCACCGCCCGGACCGTGTCGAAGAGAATAGCGTCGTTGTCCCCGTGCCCCGCGGCACACATCCAGTTGGCGGACAATTTGATATCCGACAGGTGCGCCACCGGCGCCGCCAACAGATTGGTAACAGCTTCTGCGATGGCGATCCGTGCCGACGCGGGGCCGTTCAGCAACGCCATGGGCGTGCGTTCTCCCATGCTCATGGCTTCACCCAGATAGCTGTCCAACGAAACCGCCGTAACTGCACAATCTGCTACCGGAACCTGCCAGGGGCCTACCATCTGGTCCCGGGCCACCAGGCCGGTAACCGACCGATCGCCAATGGTAATCAGGAAGCCCTTGCAAGCCACGGCTGGAAACTGCAGCACCCGCTCCAGGGCCTCAGCCACAGGAATGTCAGCGGTAAAATCATCGACACAGGGGGCACCCCGATGGGCCTCCCGGTGCATTTTCGGCGGCTTACCGAACAGCAGACCCATGGGTAGATCAACGGGGTTGTTACCGAAGTGGGAATCAGCAACCTGCAGATGCATGTCATCGGTTGCCTCACCGACCACCGCATAGGGACAGCGTTCCCGATCACAGATGGCAGTGAATACCGCCAAATGCTCAGGTTCAATGGCAAGAACGTAACGCTCCTGGGCCTCGTTACACCAAATCTCAAGGGGGCTCATGCCGGGCTCGTCACTGGGAATACGGCGCAATTCAATACGCCCCCCGCGTCCCCCGTCCTTCACCAGTTCCGGTAGCGCGTTACTCAGGCCGCCTGCCCCTACGTCGTGAATAAAGGCTATCGGGTTGTCTTTACCCAGTGCCCAGCAGCCATCAATCACTTCCTGACAGCGTCGTTCCATCTCCGGGTTCTGGCGCTGTACAGAGGCAAAGTCCAGCGCTTCATCGCTGTCACCACTGGCCATGGATGAGGCGGCCCCGCCGCCCAGCCCTATCAGCATGGCCGGCCCACCCAGGACGACCAACTGTGCCCCGGGAGCGAATCCACCTTTTTCAACGTGCTCGGAACGAATGTTGCCGAAGCCACCGGCGATCATGATGGGTTTGTGATAGCCCCTGACCCCCGCTGCCGTAGCGAGTTCGCAGGTTCGAAAATAACCGGCCAGGTTGGGCCTGCCGAATTCATTGTTGAATGCCGCAGCGCCGATCGGCCCGTCGAGCATAATCTGCAGGGGCGAAACCATACGGCCCGGACGCCCGTAGCCCAACTCCCAGGGTTGGGGCAATTCCGGCAACTCCAGATGGGAAACGGTGAACCCAACCAGACCCGCTTTGGGCTTCGAGCCGCGTCCCACTGCGCCCTCATCGCGAATTTCGCCGCCGGAACCAGTGCCGGCTCCCGCGAAGGGCGCGATGGCCGTGGGATGATTGTGCGTCTCCACCTTCATCAACAGGTGGACAGGTTCCCGATGAAACCCATACTGGCCCGTTTCGGGGTCCGGGTACCAACGACCCGCCTCATGGCCTGCGACTACCGCCGCATTGTCAGAATAAGCAGACAGCACACCCTCACCGCCGACCTGATGGGTATGCCGAATCATGCTGAACAGGGAGTGTTCGCAGTCAACGCCATCAATGGTCCAGCTGGCGTTAAAAATCTTGTGCCGGCAGTGTTCCGAATTGGCCTGGGCAAACATCATGAGTTCTATGTCACTGGGATTTCGTCCCAGATCGGTAAACGCATTGACCAGATACTCAATCTCGTCGGGCGCCAGCGCCAGTCCCAGCCGGGTATTGGCCTCGATAAGGGCGGGCTGTCCACCGGCCAGGATATCCACACTGCCATGGGCCGCTGGCTCCGCCATGGAGAACAGACCTTCCAGCTGCGCAGCAGCATCCAGGACCGATTCGACCATGCGATCATGGATCAGGGCGTGGACCTGCAGCCTGGCACTTTGGGAGAGGGCCGCAAGTCCGTCAATCACATAGCAAACACCCCGCTCGATCCTGCGAATGGCTTCAAAGCCGCAATTGTGGGCAATATCTGTGGCCTTGCTGGACCAGGGGGAAATCGTGCCCAACCTGGGCACAACATATTGGCATTGCTCTCCGTCCGGTAATGAGGGCCTGGGGGATTCAGCGGTACCCGGCTGCAGCAGCCCAGCCAGTTTGGAGCGATCCACCGGCCCCGAGTGATCGACCGCGTAGACAAAGAAAACGTCCTGCAGAACCAGGCCCGGATCAACTTCCCCCAGCGCGCCCTGTAACGCCTGATAACGCGGCGCGGAGAGCGCGGAAGATCCGGGAAGAATAAACATTTGAGCGCTCCAGACGGGGAAGGCGCAAGTATACCTGCGACGGCGCTGCTCCAACACATCGAGCATCCGCTTATCGGTCACGCTACACTCCGGTCATGACCATCCGGGCTCATCTGTATGTTCTTATTGCATCGCTGCTGCTTGCCGGCTGCAGCAACGATGATATTTTCCAGGACCTGGCGACCAGTGGGGAACTGGTGGTAGCCACCCGTAACAGCCCAACCACCTACTATTTCGACGGCGACCAACCCGCAGGCTTCGAATACGATCTGCTCCGGGCATTTGCCGATGCCAGGGGCTACAGCTTGAGGTTTCAGGTCGCTTTTACACTGGATGAACTGCTCACCCTGCTACAGGAAGAAAAGGTGCACCTGGCTGCTGCAGGTTTGACCATTACGCCAGAACGCAATGCGCGCTTCATGACAACGCTGCCCTATCTGCAGCAGAGTCCCCTGATCATTTACAAGAGCGGCAGTAAGCGACCCCGAACCCTGGAGGACCTGATAGGCAGGGATTTGGTGGTACTGGCAGGCAGCAGTCACGCGGAACTGCTGCAACGGCTGTCCGAGGAGACGCCTGAACTATCCTGGCGGGAAGTACAGGCCGGCGACACCCTGGAACTGATGCAACTGGTGACGCTGAAGAAAGCTGAACTGGCAGTGATTGACTCCGCGGAATTCAAAATCCAACAGCAGCTGTACCCCCGCCTTGTCGCGGCACTGGATCTGGAAGCCGAAGAGGACGTCGCCTGGTATCTCCCTAGCACTGCAGCTGCAGCCGAATTGAAAGACCAAATCAACGTTTTTTTGCAAGAAGCCGAAGCCTCTGGCCTGCTTGAGGGCATTCGCGAGCGGCACTTTGGCACCGCCAAATTTTCATCACGGCTGGGCGCATTTACATTTAGCAGACGAGTAGAGACCCTGCTGCCCCAATGGCAGCCGCTGATTGAGTCGGTGGCGGCCGAGTACCGGCTGGACTGGCGCCTGTTGGCGGCGGTTTCTTATCAGGAATCCCACTGGGATCCGAAGGCGAAATCTCGCACCGGCGTGGAAGGGATGATGATGATCACTCGTGCCACCGCGGATGAACTGGGAGTGACGGACCGCCTTGACCCGCGTCAGAGTCTGCGTGGGGGCGCTCGTTTCATACGAAATTTGCTTCGGCGATTACCCCCGGATATTGAAGAGCCCCACCGCCTCTGGATGGCACTGGCCGCCTACAACATAGGATACGGTCATCTGGAGGACGCCAGGGTGCTTGCAGAGAAGCGGGGGCTGGACCCGCACCTGTGGCCGGATGTGCGCTCCCAGTTGCCCAATTTACAGAACCCCGACATCTACCCCACGACTCGTTTTGGCTTTGCGCGGGGCGTTGAGGCTGTCACCTACGTGGACAACATTCGGCAGTATTTCTCTACCCTGCAACTCAAAAGCGTCACGGCCGAACGCATACAGCCGCCGGTGGACGTGTCGACTATGCTGGCCGAGGATCAGCTGTTGGCCCTGCCCCTGGTAATGTAGCAACTATGCTTGCCGGTGCCCCAGCCCGCCGGCAGGACCCGGTCCGGGCGGCTGATTAACAGGTTACTGCTGGTACAGCTCCTGCGCCTGGCCCGGGACTTCGCCGCAGATTCAGCGGTACAGGACGGTAACTACGCGTCCGGGACAGCCCCATAGTAGTGCCAACACAGCAGGGCCAGCGAACTCCGGTATGGCTCGCATATCTCAGCAAGCTGGTCCGTTTCTCGGGGTGTGGGCCGTTCAGGCAAGCCCATTAGCCGACCCAGCCCGACTCTCACCGCCAGATCGCCACTGGGCCAGACATCGGTGCGCCCCAGGGAAAACATCAGGTACATATGGGCCGACCAGACGCCGAAACCACGAATCGCGGTGATTTGTTCGATGACCTCGCAATCGGGCATCTGTGGCAACTGCTCAAGAGCCAATTCCCCCGTCGCAACCGCGGCTGACAGGCTTTTTAAGTAGGATACCTTCTGGCGAGACAGGCCGGCACTGCGAAGCAGGGATTCGTCGGCCTGGGCGACAGTATCCGGGCTCAGATTGCCCGATAGCGCATCAACCAGTCGCCCATTTATGGCCTCGGCAGCCCGGGTTGAGACCTGCTGCCCAACAACGATGCGCGCCAGGGCTTCAAAACCATGGGGGGAGCGTCGCGCGCTGGGCATACCCACCCGGGCAATCGCCTTGGCAATGCGTGCATCACGTTCTGCGAGCCTGGTTAAAGCCGCCTTGATGTGGCGGGCCGTTAACTTGTAGTTGGCGACACCCCGGCTCATTGTGATAACCCCTTTCCAGATAACCCCAGGATTTGCTCGACACCGCCCGGAAATCCCATGAGCGTAGGCAACGCCAGCCCGCACCCCGGGGGCAACCATTCCGGACTGGCGGCGCCACGCTAACACGGCAGGCGTGTCAGCGGTTTGAAAAAATTGGGCGCCAATCCGGATTGACCCCGTCGCAGCTTCGCCCTGCGCCGTAGGGTTGAGACATCGCGAAATTATGCCTCCTTTGCCCGCTTCCTGCGCTCGGCAAAAAAGGCTGACAGCAGGG
>JAAXJC010000106.1:1819-5106 GCA_012270045.1 Luminiphilus sp. | reverse complement strand
CACCCGGCGCGACCGCCTGCCCGCACCCGGGGGCACCCATTCCGCACTGGCGGCGCCACGCTAACCCGGGCGGCGTCGCAGCGGGGAAAAAAATCGGGCGCCAATCCGGATTGATCCCATCGCAGCTTCGCCCGGCGCCGTAGGATTGAGAAATCGCGAAATTACGACTCCTTCGCCCGCTTCCTGCGTTCGGCGAAGAACCCTGACAGCAACGCTGCGGACTCGGTGGCCATAAGGCCCTCGGACCAGGTGACCCGGTGGTTCAGCCCCGGGTTTTCCAGGATTGCCGCTGTACTGATGACGGCACCGGCCTTGGGCTCGCGCGTGGCAAACACCAGGCGCTCAACCCGGGCATGGATCAGGGCGCCGCAACACATGGTGCAGGGCTCCAGGGTTACAAAGAGGACTGTGCCGGGCAGTCGATAGTTACCGCAGGCCAATCCGGCCATCTGCAGTACCCTGACTTCGGCATGGGCGGTTGCATCGCAGCTGCCGATCTGGGCGTTTCCGGCAGACGCCAGTATGTCGCCCCCGGGACCGACCAAAACCGCGCCCACCGGCACTTCGCCCCTGTCACCAGCGTCCCGGGCCTCACCAAGGGCACGGGCCATGTAATCCCGATCATCCAGCATGTGCGCTCTCCTGAGCCGATAGTACCGAACTCAGCGGCCTCGGCGGGAGTGGCCTGTAGCGCGTCCCCGGGGGCCATAAAAAAACCCCGAGGGGCAGCCCACGGGGTTTTTTGCCAAGCCAGCACGTGGCTACAGCAACGCCTTAACTCGCCTTGGCGGCTCGGCGCTCCTTTTCTTCTGCAATGACTTTCTCCGCCACCTGCGCCGGACAGGGCAGATAGTGTGAGAACTCCATGGAGAATTGCCCGCGTCCCGACGTGATGGTGCGCAGGTGACCAATGTAGCCAAACATTTCCGCCAGCGGCACATCGGCCTTGATGCGGATACCTGTGGGCGTCGAATCCTGATCCTTGATCATGCCCCGACGCCGGTTGAGGTCACCAATGACATCGCCGACGTTGTCCTCTGGGCTGAACACGTCCACCTTCATGATGGGTTCGATGAGTTGCGGGCTGGCTTTGGGCATTGACTGCCGGAAGGCGCCCTTGGCCGCCAATTCAAAGGCAATGGCCGAGGAATCCACCGCGTGGAAACCGCCATCGTACAGCTCAATACCCACATCAAGCACCGGGAATCCGGCCAGCGGGCCCTCTTCCATCATGACCTTGAAACCCTTTTCGATCGCGGGAAAAAACTCTTTCGGTACGTTACCGCCCACCACGGTGGAGGTGAACTGGTAGCCACTGCCGGGTTCACCGGGAATGATTTTGTAGTCGATCTTGCCGAACTGCCCGGAACCGCCGGACTGCTTCTTGTGGGTGTAGCTGTCATCCACTTCCGCAGTGATGGTCTCCCGGTAGGCAACCTGGGGCTGACCTACATCCAGTTCGACACCGTAGGTGCGCTTCAGGATATCGACCTTGATGTCGAGGTGGAGTTCGCCCATACCTTTAAGGATGGTCTCTCCCGAGTCTTCGTCGGTCTCAACCCGGAACGAGGGGTCCTCGGCAATCATCTTGCCGATCGCCACGCCCATCTTCTCGGTGCCGGCCTTATCCTTGGGCGCCACCGCGATGGAGATAACTGGCTCGGGGAACACCATGGCTTCCAGCGTGCAGGGCTGGTCAGTGCTGCAAAGGGTATGGCCGGTCTGGACATTCTTCATACCGACGCAGGCGAAAATATCGCCAGCCTGGGCGGTATCAATCTCGTTGCGCTCATCGGCGTGCATTTCCACCATTCGCCCAACCCGCTCGGTCTTACCGGTGGCGGAATTAAGGATGGTATCGCCTTTCTTTATCTGGCCCGAGTAGACACGGATAAAGGTCAGTGCTCCAAAGCGGTCGTCCATGATTTTGAACGCCAGCGCCCGGAAAGGCTCCTCGGTGGAGACAATGGCCTTCTCGCCGGTGGGGTTGCCCTCTTCATCGGTGAGGTCCTGGGGCTCCACCTCAGTGGGGCTGGGGAGGTAATCCACCACGGCATCCAGAATAAGTTGCACGCCCTTGTTCTTGAAAGCAGAACCACAGTAGGTGGGGAAGAACTTCAGGGTGCGTGTTCCCTCGCGGATACAACGCTTGATGTCCTCAATGGAAGGCTCCTCCCCTTCCATGTAAGCCATCATGACATCGTCATCCATTTCTACGGCCGCTTCGATCAACTCCTCGCGATAGGCGGCTGCATCGTCCACCAGGTCAGCCGGGATGTCGGTAATCTCATAGTTTTCTGGTAGCCCGCTGTCGTCCCAGATGTAGGCCTTTTGGGTGAGGATATCCACCACCCCGGTGAATTCGTCCTCGCGACCAATGGGCAGGGTCATGACCAGTGGGTTGGCTCCCAGAACCTTTTTGACCTGCTCAACAACCCGGTAAAAATCCGCGCCCACACGGTCGAGCTTGTTGACAAAAATAAGACGGGAGACCTCTGAGTCGTTGGCATAGCGCCAGTTGGTCTCGGACTGTGGCTCAACGCCACCGGAGCCACAGAAGACACCCACGCCACCGTCGAGAACCTTCAGCGAACGGTAAACCTCAACCGTGAAATCCACGTGTCCGGGAGTGTCGATGATGTTCAACCGGTGGTCATTCCAGAAACAGGTTGTCGCGGCCGACTGAATGGTAATGCCCCGCTCCTGTTCCTGCTCCATGAAGTCGGTGGTAGCGGCACCGTCATGCACCTCACCGGTTTTATGAATTTTTCCGGTCAGTTTGAGGATTCGCTCTGTCGTCGTGGTTTTACCGGCGTCAACGTGGGCAAAAATGCCTATGTTTCGGTATAGGGATAGGTCGGCCATGGTCTCTGTCACCCTGTCACAAAATCAGTTCTGAAAAGTCATCTTGATCGCCTGCGCGTCGTCCCCACCACAGCTTCCCCGGGGTGGACACCCTAACCGCGCTACATCGTAAAAAGGCGAAAAAAACGTTTAGACGCGCCCCTGGCCACAAAGGGCCACGGGAGCACGTAAAATGGTGTGCGCTATGTACCACATCCGTGGGCCTAACTGAAGCCTAGACCCTCTATAAACGACGCTAAATGGTCAAAAACACCCTTTTACCACCCGAAAACCGGCCCAGACCCGCGCTTCGCCACTGGCACCGGGGGCACTGAACCCTCACGCCTGCCTCGGCAAGGCGCCATTGGTTGATTCCTGGCTTGATCGGTTGCTTCAAAATTTCCAAGGAACCAGCAGGTAACAGGGCATGGGCACCTCTATTG
>JAAXJC010000106.1:0-1809 GCA_012270045.1 Luminiphilus sp. | reverse complement strand
ACCCACGGTCACTTCAGAATTTCCCAAGAATCATCAGGTAACTGGACATCGGCACCCACATTACCATCCCCATGAGGCCACAGACCGGATCAGCCCCCCAAGCCCCGCAAGCCGGCTTGGCCGGGCGCCAGCAGCCCATTGCGGGACGGCACGGCACCCCTGAGCGGGCGGCGGTAGCGATTCCCTGGGGGGCTGCTGGGGTAACAACGCTGCCTCTGGGGCCACTACCGAGTTCGCGGGATCGCTGACGACCGAGGGCTTCAGTGTAGACATCACCCGACGTCGGCCGACTGCTTGGGCATTCATTTGCCAGGAGCAATGGCTTGCCTGGCCAGCAGCCCTGATTTAACGTCTTTCAACGCCCGGACAAAGAGGTACCTATGAGCAGCACAGCCTTCAGCAGTGGCCTGCAGCTGGCCGCCGGCATCAAGCGAGGGGACTACAGCGCAGTCGAGCTGCTGGAGTACTACCTGGGCCGCGTCGAGCGGTACAACCCATCCCTCAACGCGGTAATAGAGCTTGATGCGAATAGAGCCCTGAAACGGGCGCAGGAGGCCGATGCCGCCTTGTCCCGGGGCGAGTATTGGGGACCCCTCCATGGTGTGCCCATGACTATCAAAGAAAGTTTTGATGTCGCGGGTCTGCACACCACCCGCGGCAACCCTGATTTTCGGGATCATGTGGCAAGTGACGACGCACTGTCCGTTACCCGACTGAAGAACGTCGGGGTAAACCTGTTTGGCAAAACCAACGTGCCCCTGGATTTGGCAGATTTCCAGTCCTACAACGACATCTATGGCACCACCAATAATCCCTGGGACCAAGGCTGCACACCCGGAGGCTCCTCGGGTGGCTCAGCGGTCGCCATGGCAGCGGGCTTGTCGGGCGTTGAAAATGGCTCGGACATCGGCGGCTCCATTCGCAACCCGGCCCATTTTTGCGGTGTGTTCGGCCATAAACCGACCTGGGGGCTGCTGCCGCCCCGGGGCCACGCCGCTCCCGGCGTGCTCGCTCAATCCGATCTCGCCGTCATCGGCCCCCTCGCCCGGAGCGCACAGGACCTCGAGATACTGTTGCGGGCCCAGGCGGGGCCCGACGAGATCATGTCCCAGGGTTACCGTCTCGAGCTGCCCCAGGCCGCATTTGGCGAGCTTGGGGATCTGCGAGTTGCCGCCATGGTCAATGCCGACTTTGCACCGGTCTCCAGGGCCTGCGAGGCCCGGGTGGAAGCCGTGCTGGAGATCATCCGCAGCGCCGGTGGCCGAATTGACTACGACGCCAGGCCGGACTTTGATCTGCAGCAAGCCCACGACGTCTACGAAACCCTGCTTTGGTCCGTGATGGCCTCCCGGGCGAGCGATGAGGCCTACGACGAGGTGGCCGCGGAAGTCAGCCGCCTGTCGGCCGAGGACCAAAGCCCCAGGGCACGAAACCTGAGAGCCCGGGTGGCCAGCTACCGAGACTACAGCATTGCCAATGAGGCCCGAACCGGGATGCGCTGGGCCTGGCACCGCTTCTTTGCTGACTTCGATGTCCTGATCACGCCGCTGATGGCGACGCCAGCGTTCCCCCACGACCATCGCCCCTTTGGTCAGAGAACCATCGATGTAGACGGTGTCGATCGCCCTTATTTCCAGCAGCTATTTTGGGCCGGGCTGGCGATCAACAGCTACCTGCCAGCGACCCTGATACCCACCGGGTCCCTGGGCGATGGGCTCCCCATTGGGGTGCAACTGATCGGGCCCGAGTTCGGGGACCTCAAGGTGCTGAAAGTCGCCCAGCTACTGGAGGCCGAGGGCGTCAGATTTG
>JAAXJC010000017.1:6809-8926 GCA_012270045.1 Luminiphilus sp. | reverse complement strand
CCGGTTTTGACCTTCTCGAACCAATCGGGATCGGCCAGCGCCTGCCTGGCAATGCCAACGATATCGGCTTTATCCTCGGCCAAAAGCGCCTCCGCCTGCTCATAACTATAAATACCACCCGCCGTCACCACCGGCGTGGCGTGGCCCGCTTTACGGATACTGTCCCGAATCAGAGCCACCGGCTCCACATTCCGTCCCCAGGGCCCCTGGGCGTCGGAAATATAAGATGGCATGCATTCGTAACCGCTCTTGCCGGTATACGGATAGGCCGCCCAGCCCACCTTGGGCTGCTTGGCATCATCAAATTTGCCGCCCCTGGACAGGCTCAGGAAATCCATGCCAGCGTCAGCAAAGGCGGTGGCAAAATAACAGGCATCCTCCAAGCCGCTGCCCCGGGCGACAATTTCGTCGCTGAGGAAGCGGCAACCCACTGGATAACCATCACCCACCTCGGCGCGCACGGCGGCGAAAACCTCCAGGGGCAGGCGGACCCGTTGCTCCGGCGCTCCACCATAGCCATCGCTGCGAGTGTTGGTTGCGGACAGGAAGGAGGACATGGTGTAGGCGTGGGCGTAGTGCAATTCGATGCCATCCAGCCCCGCTGCTTTAGCCCGCCGGGCCGCAGCGGCAAAAAGTGCTGGCAAGGACTCCGGTAGTTCAGCGATCTCCGGTATATGGGTGTCGGTCACACGTTCCCGGTATCCGAACCGCAAAGCCTCCAGTTCGCGCTCTGTCAGCACCTCATCAAGGGCCGCATCCTCCAGCCCGGCCAGCGCCATGCGCACCTCGTCCTCTTCCGCCCCCGCCATCCCCAGCCGCTGGCGGTGCTCGGGGGTTATCTTCAGAAATCGCTGAAAATATTTGCCGGGGTCGGGCCGCCTGCGGATCGACAGAAAATCGATCAACTGGATAAACAAACGAGTCTCACCGCCGCTGGCCTCCCGCACCGCCGCAGCCAATTGCTGCAAGCCCTCCACGTAGCGGTCGTGGGAAATGCGCAACAGGGGTCCACTGGGAATATCACGGATACCGGTCGCTTCAATGACAATGGCACCAGGCCGTCCCTCGGCAAAACGCCGATACCAATCCAGTACTTGGGGGGTCACTTCGCCCATCTCATTGGAGCGCCAGGGCACCATGGCCGGTATCCAGGTGCGTTGACGAAGGGTCAGGTTGCCCACCTGAACCGGGGCAAACAGGCGGGATGCCGCAGCCTCCTCAGCGGTGGGCCAGTGCTCTGCCACCGTCTGGTATTTGATCCGCTCCTTGGGTTTCCACATGGGCTCAGGACTCCGAATCCGTGACGCCCGCTTTCAGACGCGTGAGCAGTGCCATGATCTGATGATGCTCATCCGGAGACAGGTCACCCATCATCTCCACCACCCACGCCTCATGGGCAATGGCCATGTCGGCGAACCGGCGGCGGCCCTTGGGGGTCAACTTGACGCAGAAGGTGCGCCGGTTATCGGGCACAGGCGTTCGGTTAATCAACCCCTCACTCACCAATTGGTTGGCGATACCCGAGACATTGCCCCCGGATACCATCATCCTTCGGGACAACTCGCCCATGGTAAGGCCCTTGGGGGATCGCTCCAGTTGTGCCATGAAATCGAAGCGCGGCAGGGTGATGGAAAATTCCTCCCGAAGCCTTGCCCGCAATCGCTGTTCGATCATGTTGGTGCAGGTGAGCAGGCGCAGCCACAACCGAATACTCTGGTGGTCCTCACCCTGCAACCGGGACTCGTGATCCAGCGCCTCCCTGACTTTCCCGTTACTCACCCATGGCCTCCGTTCAATCCGCCCAACACGTCCATGACAACAGCATTTGACCGAAAAAATTAATCTCTGGAGGGTGTCGGACATCCTCCCCCCGACGTTGCGCCACCACCCCCCCCAGGGCGAACATTTTAAACATAAAATGTTTTCTCTATACTAGCTCATCACAGCAAGCAGCACATCGAGTCCCGGTGCAGAACGGCTACGGAGGGTGACATGAAGGTAGTTTGTGTGGGTGGCGGACCCGCGGGCCTGTACCTGGGCATCAGCATGAAGTTGCGCAACCCGGACCACGAAATCGAAATCTACTAACGCAACAAACCCGACGATACCTTCGGCTG
>JAAXJC010000017.1:0-6799 GCA_012270045.1 Luminiphilus sp. | reverse complement strand
AACTGGTGAAGGCATTCATGAAGGTGTTCAGCGACCGGCGCAGCATCATGAAGATGAGAATCCCGGACCACTAAATCGAAATCTATGACCGCACCAAACCCGACGATACCTTCGGCTGGGGCATCGTATTCTCGGACCAGACCGTTGAGAACATCACCGCGAATGATCCGGTCAGCGCGAAAACCATCGTCGATGAATTCATTCACTGGGACCTGATTGACTGCCACGTTCAGGGTGAAGTGGAGCGATCGGGTGGCCACGGCTTCATTGGCCTGGGGCGCAAACGTTTCCTGCAACTGCTGCACGCCCGGGCCGCCGAGTTGGGCGTCAAACTGAAGTTTGAATACGAGTTTGACCTGGACCAGATTGAAACCACCTTCGCCGACGCCGACCTGATCGTGGCCAGCGACGGGCTGAACTCAAAAATCCGCAACTCCCACCAGGACATCTTTGGCTGTCGAATCGAGGCCAGACCCAACAAGTTTGTCTGGCTGGGTACCCACCAGACTTTCCGAGACGCGTTCACGTTTATTTTTGAGAAGACCGAGCACGGCTGGATCTGGGCCCACGCCTATCAATTCGACAACGAGACCTCGACCTTCATCGTGGAAACAACCCCTGAGGTCTATGACGCCCTGGGCTTTGAGCACATGTCCCATGCCGAGAGCGCTGAAACCTGCCGCAAGATTTTCGAGCAATACCTGGATGGTCATGAGCTACTCACCAACTCGGCCCATATACGGGGCTCGGCCTGGATCAATTTTCCGGCGGTCTACTGCGACAATTGGATCAAGGACGATCGCGTGGTGCTGATTGGCGATGCCGCACATACGGCACACTTCTCCATTGGCTCCGGAACCAAACTGGGTCTGGAAGACGCCATTTCCCTGGCTGAACACCTGAACACCGACAAGCCCCTGCCCCAGGCCCTCAGGGACTATCAGGAGGAGCGCAAGGTTGACGTACTGCGGCTGCAGAACAGTGCCCGCAATGCCATGGTCTGGTTTGAGAATGTGCCGCGCTACATCAATGCCTTTGACCTGAAACAATTCAATTATTCCATGCTCACCCGCAGCCAGCGGGTCAGTCACGAGAACCTGCGACTGCGGGATGCCCAGTGGCTGGAAACCATGGAGACCCACCTCGCCCAGCGTTACCTGGGGCCGGCGGCCAATGATGCGCTGCCCCCCATGTTCCTGCCCTTCAAGCTGAAAGAAATGGCCTTGAACAACCGGGTATGCGTGTCCCCCATGTGCATGTACAGCGCCGAGGATGGACTGCCCGGGGACTGGCACCTGGTGCACTACGGGGGCCTGGCAAAGGGTGGCGCCGGTCTGGTCTACACCGAAATGACCAACGTCAGCGCCGAGGGCCGAATCACCCCCGGATGCACGGGCATCTGGAGCGATGCCCATACCGCGGCCTGGCGCAGGATCACAGACTTCGTGCACCAGCACACGGGCGCAAAAATGGCCATACAGATTGGCCACGCCGGGCCCAAGGGCGCAACCCTGGAGCCCTGGAAGTGGGATCCAAACATCCTTGACGAACCGCTGCCCGTTGATCAGCAATGGCCACTACTCTCCGCCAGTGCCGTACCCTTCGACAGCTACAGCCCCGTCCCCAGGGCCATGGACCGTGCCGATATGGATCGGGTCCTGGAACAGCATGTTGACGCCGTTCGCCGGGCGGAGGCAGCGGGCTTTGACATGATAGAAATGCATGCAGCCCACGGCTACCTGCTGTCATCCTTCATCACGCCGGTATTGAACCAGCGGGACGACGAGTACGGCGGCAGCCTGGACAACCGGCTGCGCTACCCGCTTGAAGTATGTAGCGCCATGCGTGCCGCCTGGCCCAGTGACAAACCCATGTCAGTGCGCATCTCTGCCCATGACTGGGTAGGCGATGCCGGCGTTACCGAACAGGACGCCCTGGCCATAGCCCGGGCCTTTACCGAGGCGGGGGCTGACATCATCAATGTCTCCACGGGCCAGACCAGTCACGATGCCAAACCCCAACCCGGCCGTATGTTCCAAACCCCCCTGTCCGATTTGATTCGAAATGAGGGCGGCATGAAGACCATCGCGGTGGGCAACATTTACGAAATTGATCACGTCAACAGCATCATCGCCGCCGGACGCGCAGATCTGGTCTGCCTTGCGCGCCCTCACCTCGCGGATCCCAACTGGACACTTCACGCGGCGGCTGAAATGGGCTACCGCGGGCCTGGCGCCCAGGAACAGCACCAATATTTCCTGGGGCATCGGCAGGCCTACACCCTGGCTGAACGCGAGCGCGAGGCCAACGCGTGAGCCGCCACGCCCTGGTCACGGGGGCCGGCACCGGGATCGGTGCCGAGATCACCCGGCATCTGCACGCCGCAGGCCATCGCGTCACGCTGGTGGGACGACGGCCCGAGCCACTGCAACAGCTGGCGGACGCACTGGGTGACAACAGTCAGGTAGTCAGCGCCGATGTGACCGATCCGGACAACCTCAAAAATGCCTTCGCCACGGCAGAGGCCGGTTTCAACGGCATCGAAATTCTGGTCAACTGTGCCGGCATGGCGCCCACCGCGCCCTTTCACCGCATCGCCTTCGACGACTGGCAGCGCACCATGGACGTGAACGTGAACGGCGTTTTCCACTGCACCCAACTGGCATTGGCAGGGATGCGCCAGGCCGGCTGGGGTCGAATCGTCAATATTGCCAGCGTGGCGTCCCTGCGGGGCTTCCCCTACGTTGCGGGCTACTGCGCGTCCAAGCACGCCGTGCTGGGCATGACCCGGGCGCTGGCACTGGAGGTGGCGACCCAGGGCATAACCGTCAACGCGGTCTGCCCCGGCTATGTGGACACCGACATTGTGCGGGATGCCATTGCTGGTATTGTCGCCAAGACCGGGCGGACAGAAGCTGAGGCCATGCAGCACTTTACCGAGAGCAACCCCCAGGAGCGATTGATAGAAGCCGCCGAGGTCGCAACCGCCGTCAGTTGGCTGTGCTCGGATGGCGCTGCCAGCGTCACCGGCCAGGCCATCGCCATTGATGGCGGCGGCACCGCCTGAACAGGAGAGACCCATGCAAACCACTTCGCTCGCGGACTATGCCGCCGAACACTTTCTCTGGGACTGTGACCAGGGGGTCGCCACCATCACCCTCAACAGGCCCGAGCGTAAAAACCCCCTGACCTTCGAGTCCTACGCTGAACTGCGGGATCTTTTCAGGAGCCTGGTGTATGCGGACGACGTCCATGTCGTGGTCGTCAAGGGTGCCGGCGGTAATTTCTGCTCCGGCGGCGACGTACACGAGATTATCGGTCCACTGACGAAAATGAACATGAAGGAACTCATGGCCTTTACCCGCATGACCGGTGATCTGGTCAAGGCCATGCGCGCCTGCAGACAACCCGTCATCAGTGCGGTGGAGGGTGTCTGCGCCGGGGCCGGGGCGATCATCGCCATGGCCAGTGACATACGCTACGCCGGACCGACGGCGAAAGTCGCTTTTCTGTTCAACCGCGTGGGCTTGGCGGGTTGTGACATGGGCGCCTGTTCCATCCTGCCCAGAATCATCGGCCAGGGACGGGCCAGCGAGTTGCTTTATTTTGGCCGGTCCATGGGCGCCGAGGAGGGGGAACGCTGGGGGTTCTTCAACGGCGTGAGCGATGACCCTGCGGCAGATGCCGCCAAGGCGGCGGGCCGCATCGTGGCGGGACCCACCTTCGCCAACGGCATCACCAAGACCCAGCTGCATCAGCAGTGGAATATGTCGGTTGACCAGGCCATCGAGTGCGAGGCCCAGGCCCAGGCGATCTGCATGCAGACCGAGGACTTCCGAAGAGCCTACAATGCCTTTGTCAACAAAGAGCAACCGGTCTTTGAAGGGGACTGATGGCAACCAGACTGCTTGGGGGAAAGCATTGTGAGTGAGAAAACCTATCTCGGTTGGCCTTTTTTCGATGACGCCCACCGGGACCTGGAGCAGCGCCTGGACGCCTGGGCCAGTGAGCACATGCCCGCCCTCACCGCCAACGAACACCATGACCTGGATGGCACCTGTGTGGCAATTGTCCGGGCACTCGGGGAGGCGGGCTTTGCAGGCTATGCCGTCCCAGCCAGTGGCGGCGGCAACCTCGAAAAACTGGATGTCCGTACCCTGTGCGTGATCAGGGAAACCCTGGCACGACACAATGCCCTGGCGGACTTTGCCTTCGCCATGCAGGGCCTGGGCAGCGGTCCCGTGTCCCTGTTCGGCAACACCGAGCAACAGGCAAATTACCTGACAGCGGTGGCCAAAGGGGAGAAGATCGCGGCTTTTTCTTTGTCCGAACCCAACGCGGGCTCGGACGTGGCGGCCATGGCCTGCTCTGCCCGGCGGGATGGTGACGAGTGGGTGTTGAACGGCACCAAAACCTGGATATCCAATGCCGGCATCGCCGATTTCTATACCGTATTCGCACGCAGCGATGACCAGGGCGGCGCCAGGGGCATCAGCTGTTTCCTGGTCGAGGCCGGCACACCGGGCTTTGAGGTGACCGAGCGCATTGATCTGGTAGCGCCCCATCCCCTGGGCACCCTGCAGTTCACGGATTGCCGGATCCCCGCCAGTCATCTGGTGGGCGAGGAAGGCCGCGGCTTCGGTATCGCCATGGCCACCCTCGATGTATTCCGCTCCACCGTTGCCGCCGCCGCCCTGGGCATGGCCCGCAGGGCACTGGACGAAACCCTGGATTACACCGCAGATCGGGATATTTTTGGCGGCAAGCTGGGCGACCTGCAGCTGGTGCAGGCCAAGATCGGTGAAATGGCCCTGGGCGTCGATTCCAGCGCCCTGCTTGTGTACCGCGCCGCCTGGACCAAGGACTGCGCCGCCGACCGGGTGACCCGGGAAGCGGCCATGGCGAAATACCACGCCACCGAAACCGCCCAGCAGGTGATCGACGCCGCAGTACAACTACATGGGGGCAAGGGCGTGACCAAAGGTTACATCGTTGAGGCCCTGTACCGGGATATCAGGGCGCTCAGGATTTACGAGGGCGCCAGCGAGGTCCAGACCACCATCATTGCCCGGCAGACAGTGGCCAACCACGGGAGCTGACGACCAGCCTCAGGGCCTGTAGCAGGCTCGCGCCAGCTCGCCAGTTCAGGTATCCCGGCGGCTCCGGGGTTGCCAGTCTAATCGCCTGTCGTCGGTTTCTACTGTAGCTCACGCCCGAGTAGCCAAGGGCCCGCGGTGCCGGCTTACCCCTAACAGCCCCCACCCGCACAATTCGAGTTGCATGGCCTCGCACCGCAACCCGTGCCAGATCCTGAACCGGGGACTTTCATGGGCTTCAGCGCGTTGTTACGGCTCTTGTGGCTACAGCTACGGCATGGGACGCTACACTCGATAGACGTCCCCCGTTGATTAGGCAACATGCACCCTTAGGCCCGGTAACCCAGCACATGAAGTTAAGCGATTGCCACAACTTTGCCGATTTCCGCCGACTGGCCCAAAGACGCCTTCCTGGTCCTATCTTCCACTATATCGACGGCGCCGCTGATGACGAGGTGACCTATCGTCGCAACACCCTGGCCTACGAAGAGGTGGACCTGGTGCCCAATGTCTTGCAGGGCTGCAATGACATCGATCTATCGGTGGAGGTGATGGGGCAGAAATTGGATATGCCCCTGTATTGCGCACCCACGGCACTGCAACGCCTGTTCCACCACGACGGTGAGCGAGCCGTCGCCCGGGCAGCGACCCAACACGGCACCATGTTCGGCGTGTCGTCCCTGGCCACGGTAACTGTTGAGGAAATCGCCGAGCTGGCACCGGGGCCAAAGTTATTCCAGTTCTACTTCCACAAGGACAGGGGCCTGAACGACGCCCTGCTGGAACGCGCCCGGGCCGCTAAGTTCAACGTGCTGGCACTGACCGTGGATACCATCACCGGCGGCAACCGGGAGCGTGACCTGCGCACCGGATTTACCTCGCCTCCACGACTCAACCTGTCCTCGCTGTGGAGTTTTGCTACCCATCCGGCCTGGGCGTGGCATTTTTTCACCGGGGAAAAATTCGACATGCCCCATCTGTCCGGCCACATCAATGAGGGCAGCAATGTCGCGGTATCGGTTGGCGACTATTTCTCCACCATGCTCGATCCGACCATGAACTGGAAGGATGCGGAAAAGCTGTGCGCCCAGTGGAATGGTCAGTTCGCCCTCAAGGGCGTGATGAGCGTAGAAGATGCCAAACGGGCGGTGGATATCGGCTGCACAGGCATCATGGTCTCCAACCATGGCGGCCGGCAACTGGACGGCTCCCGTGCCCCCTTTGATCAACTGGCGGAGATCTGCGATGCGGTCGGTGACCAGATCGACGTGATCTGTGAGGGCGGTATCCAACGCGGTACCCACGTACTCAAGGCCCTGTCGGTGGGTGCCAAGGCGGTATCCGGGGGCCGACTGTACCTCTATGCCCTGGGCGCCGCAGGCGAAGCCGGTGTGAACCGTGCCCTGGGTAATCTGAAAACCGAAATCGAGCGGGACATGCGCTTGATGGGCGTCAATCGAATTGACCAACTGGGCCGCGGCAACCTGCGCTATCGCTGAATGACCGCTGAAGTTCAAACGCCAGACAGCGATCTTGCTCGAGGTTGGGTCTAGCCCAGAAACCTAGCACGCCAGCAAACAAACACAGCGCTACCGCAGAGTAGACAGCCGGCCAGGGGGACAGGCGGGAACCAGGGAACGGGGGCGCCAGCGTACCTCCCGGCAGGGGAGGGGACCCGGTAGTCACCCGCAGCGCACCGGGGA
>JAAXJC010000178.1 GCA_012270045.1 Luminiphilus sp. | reverse complement strand
AGGGTGCTTTTCAAGGTGCGCGATTTTCACCAACTGCTCGCCGCAAGTCAACCGCTTCCGTAAAACTACACGTTGAATCGGAAATGGATGACGTCGCCGTCGGCGACCACATAGTCTTTGCCTTCCAGGCGCCAGCGGCCGGCATCCTTGGCCCCCTGTTCGCCCTTGTGGCTTATGAAGTCGTCGTAGCCCACAACCTCGGCGCGTATGAAACCTTTCTGGAAATCGGTGTGGATGACCCCCGCGGCCTCGGGCGCGGTTGCACCCACAGGCACAGTCCAGGCGCGAACTTCCTTGGGTCCGGCGGTGAAGTAGGTCTGTAGGTTGAGCAGCTGGTAGCCGGCGCGAATGACGCGATTTAAACCGGGTTCTTCCATGCCCATGTCCGCCAGGAATTCCTCCTTCTCATCATCTTCCAGTTCGATGATTTCAGATTCCAGTTTGTTGCAGATAGCGACCACCTCAGCACCTTCAGCGGCGGCAATGCTGCGCACGGCCTCCAGATGCTCATTGTCCTCAAAGCCATCCTCTGCGACGTTGGCGATGTACAGGGTGGGCTTGGTGGTTAGCAGATGCAGGGTTTTCAACAGCGCTTGCTCGTTGTCGTCCAAGGCCAGTGCGCGAACAGGCTGGGCCTCGTTCAGCTGGGGCTAGAGATTCTCTTCAAACAAATTCATCAATGCCACGGCGTCCTGGTCACCGCTTTTCGCCGTGCGCACCACCTTGGTCAACTGCTTTTCGCAGGATTCCAGGTCGGCCAGTGCCAGTTCAGTGTTGATGATCTCGATGTCGGCCGCCGGGTCAATCTTGTTGGCGACGTGGATGACATTGTCGTCACTGAAACAGCGCACCACGTGGGCAATGGCATCGGTCTCGCGGATATTGGCAAGGAACTGATTGCCCAAACCCTCGCCTTTGGAGGCACCCGCCACGAGGCCAGCGATATCCACAAACTCCATGGTGGCGGCTATTTCCCGCTCGGGGTTCACCAGGGCCGATATTTGCTGCTGCCGGGGATCGGGTATGGGCACCACGCCAGCGTTGGGTTCGATGGTGCAGAACGGAAAATTCTCGGCATCGATGCCCGCTTCGGTCAGGGCATTGAACAGGGTCGATTTGCCGACATTGGGCAGGCCCACGATGCCGCACTTGATTCCCATAACGTATTCCTCAACCCTTTCGTGTCTGTCAGAGCGCAGGGGGCTGCGCGGTATCGATGCTGTGCAGGCGGGTCATGGCCTTGACGGCGTCGCCATCCAGCAACAGCGGCAGGCTGGCAACGGCCTCATCAACGATGGCGTCGATCGCCTGCCGGTCAGCCTTGCTGGGTTTGGCCAGTACGTAGTCCGAGACTTCCCTCGCATGTCCGGGATGACCGATACCCACGCGCAGCCTATGAAATTCCCTATTCCCACCCAGCGCCGGAATGATATCCCTGAGGCCGTTATGACCGCCGTGGCCGCCACCCTGCTTGAACCGTGCACTGCCCGGAGGCATGTCCAGTTCATCATGGGCAATCAGGATTGCCTCGGGTGCGATACGGTAAAAATTAGCCAGGGCAGCCACCGACCGTCCGCTGCGATTCATAAAGGTGTCCGGTCGCAGCAGCCTCAAATCGTGGCCACTGAAGGTGACCCGCGCGGTGTCACCATGGAATTTGCTCTCCGGCGTGAGCGCAGTGCCACAGCGCCTGGCAATCTCCTCAACAAAAAAAGCACCCGCGTTGTGGCGGGTGCCTTCGTAGGTCTTGCCTGGATTGCAGAGCCCGACGATGAGCTGGATAGCCAGCACAGCGTCATCTCACTCTTCGGCTTCGGGCTCCTCGCCCTCGGCCTCGGGTGCACTGCTGTCGGCTTCGTCATCTGACTTGCCGCCTTTGGGAGCGATCACCGCCGCAATGGCCAGGTCGTGATCATCGCCCAGGGCCAGTGCCGTGGACACAACACCTTCGGGCAGCGTGACGTCCGACAGGTGGACAATCTGGCCCACATCGACATCGGTCATATCGACTTCAATGTAATCGGGTATGTCCCCGGGCAAACACTGGACTTCCATATCGGTGGCCTGGTGCTGGATCATGCCGCCGCCCAGCTTGACGCCGGTGCAGGTTTCCTCATTGGTGAAGTGTAGCGGCACGTTGACCTTAATGGCCTTGTCCGCCTGCACCCGCAAAAAGTCCACGTGCATGGGAAAGCCCTTGGCAGGATGGCGCTGCACATCCTTGAGGATCGCGCTCTCTGTCGCGCCATCCACATTGACGTTGAGTACCGAGGTATAGAACGCCTCGTTCTCCAGCATTTTCTCCAGATCCTTGCGGATCAGGCTGATGCTACGTGCTGCGGACTCGCCGCCATAAACGACGCCGGGGACTTTTCCCTCGAGTCGACGCAGGCGGCGGCTCGCACCTTTCCCTTCGTCGGCCCGAACCTCGGCTTGTACTTCGAAAGATTCAGACATGGTCTGTCTCCTTTAACTACACCACGGAACCTGCGACCGGTACTGTGGTGGGTGGGTTTACACCGAACGGCGATTATTCGTCGAACAGTGCGCTGATAGATTCTTCGTTACTGACCCGGCGAATGGACTCGGCGAGCAGGTCACTGATGGTCAGTTGCCGGATGTTGCTCAATGCCCTGGCCTCGTCGGACAGAGGAATGCTGTCGGTCACCACCAACTCGTCGAGCTGGGAGTCCCGCAGATTATCCAGAGCCTTGCCCGAGAGCACGGCGTGGGTACAGTAGGCGACGACCTTGGTGGCACCCCGGTCCTTGAGCGCCTTGGCCGCGCTGCACAGTGTGCCAGCGGTATCGACCATGTCATCAACCATAATGCAGGTCCTGCCGTCGACATCACCGATCAGGTTCATCACTTCGGCTTCATTGGCCCGGGGCCGCCGTTTGTCGATGATCGCCAATTCCGCGTCATCCAATTGCTTGGCGATGGCCCGGGCACGCACCACGCCGCCAATATCGGGGGACACCACCATCAGATTTTCGTAGTTACATCGGCTGATGTCGTGGTTCAGCACCGACGAAGCGTAGACATTGTCCACGGCGCAGGTGAAGAACCCCTGGATCTGCTCGGCGTGCAGATCGACGGTCAGCACCCGGTCAACGCCTACGGCGGCCATCATGTCGGCAACCACCTTGGACGAGATGGGGACCCGAGCGGAGCGGACCCGGCGATCCTGGCGAGCATAGCCAAAGTAGGGCACTACGGCGGTTATACGACCCGCCGACGCTCGGCGCAGGGCGTCAATCATCAAAACGAGTTCGATGAGATTGTCATTGGTGGGCCGGCAGGTGCTCTGGATAACGAAGACGTCTTTTCCGCGCACGTTCTCATTCAGTTCGACCGTAATCTCACCGTCCGAGAACTTGCTGACCTGGGCGGCACCGAGGGTCAGGTAGAGGCGATCCGCCACCATGCGCGCCAGTTCGGGGTTGGCGTTCCCGGTGAAGACCATAATCTTGGATGACATGATCGGCGCCTCGTTGTCTTACCAGCTTGGTTGTATGGCTGGGGTGGCAGGATTCGAACCTGCGAATGGCGGGATCAAAACCCGCTGCCTTGCCACTTGGCGACACCCCAATGAAACGGCAATGTCAGTGCGTGATGAAATCGGGACTGTGATTAATGCCCCTCGCCACCACCGGCGTCATTGATGCCGGTATATCTGCGGCGATGCTGCGGGCCCTGCTTTCGGAATCGACCTGCCCAAACACACAGGAGCCGCTGCCAGTCATCATTGCAGGCGTTGATTTTTCCAATATCTTCAACGCGTTACGCACTTCCGGGTAGCGCTTTTCAACGACAGCTTGCAAATCGTTGCGGGCGCCCCCCGCAAAAAAGGCCGACATTGTGATCGGGGTCGTGTTCCTTGTCAATTCGGGGGCATTGAATATCTCCGCGGTGCTGACATGACAGTTGGGCCGCAGGATGATGTACCAGCGCTCGGGCAGATCCAGGGGCGTCAACTGTTCCCCAAGGCCCTCCGCCCAGGCGCTGTGACCGTGTACAAACACCGGTATATCAGCGCCCAATTGCAGGCCATAGCCGCTAAATCGGTCAGTGAGTGGCCAAGTCCCAACAGTTGATTCACTGCCAACAGGGTCACGGCGGCGTTGGAGCTGCCCCCGCCCAGGCCGCCCCCCATGGGGATTCGTTTGTTAATGCGGATGCGCACCCCCGCGTCCGCGTGCTCGCTCCGGGTCAATAAGTTGGCAGCTCGCAGAATCAGGTTATGCTCTGGGGCCACGTCCGGGAGTTCTGATTCCAGCGAGCAGCCGCCGGTATCGCAGCGCTCGAACTCCATGTCGTCACCCCACTGCAGCAACTGGAAGACGGTTTGCAGGTTATGGCGGCCGTCGGGGCGGCGGCCCGTCACATGCAGGAACAGATTCAGCTTTGCCGGGGACAGGGCTTTGATCAGGCGAACTGTCATGTCGGGGGTGACAGCTGCCAGTTGAGCAGCACCAACTTGACCGAGACATCGTCTCGGTGCGCCTTGATCCTCCGCGGCACCCGCCAGCCATCAACCTGTTGCCACTCGGTGACAGCGACCGACCAGCCATCCACCGGCTCGGGATAGCCCAGCAACCAGTCACTGACACTGATCAATGGCAGGTTGTCCGCCGCGCTGCGGGCTTCACTGTGCATGGGCAGTGACGTCAGGGGTTGCTCGAGGCCATCGTCCAGCCAGAACAGCTCAGTACCCCGGCGGCGCAGTTCCAGGGCGCCGGCTCCCAGCGGCCCAGATAGCAGCACCTGATCCTGGTTACTGTCAGTGTGTTGCCAATGGATGGATACCGTGCGGGTGCTGTCGGCTTGGGTCAGGGCGGCCTTGCCGGCTACCGACCATCCAGCCAGGGCCTTGGGAGGTTGAATCGCCCCGGCGATTTCGGAGTCGGGGGTGTGGGCGCACCCCACCAGCAAAGCCAGCAATGCCAGCGCAGTGAGCGGCAGGGGGGCGCTAATCAACAGCGGGAGGGTCCAGGCTTACGCCCAGTCGTTCCAGGGTATCGGTGACGTGGGATGCCTCCGGCTCTCGCTCCAGGGAGTTGCGCCACACGGTCAGGGCGTCCTGTTCCTTGCCCGATGCCCAGAGAGCCTCACCAAGATGAGCCGCCACTTCGGCGTCAGGGAACAGGGAATAAGCCTCCGTCAGCAGATCGACGGCCTGCAGGAACCTACCCAACTTGAAATAGACCCAGCCAAGGCTGTCCAGAATGGCGGGCTCCCCCGGGGAAAGTTCCAGGGCCTTTTCAATCAGGGCTGCCGCTTCCTGATAGCGATCGGTATGGACGGTCAGCGTGTAGCCAAGGGCGTTAAGGGTTGTGGCGTTGTTGGGCTCCAACTCGAGGATGGCACGCAGGTCCTGCTCCATGCCGGGAATGTCTTCCAGGGTTTCGTGGGCCATCGCACGACCGTAGCGCAGGGTCATGGACTCGGGGAAAAGATCCAGGGCCTCAGTGTAGACGTCAATGGCCAGTTCGACTTCACCAATCTCCCGGAGCACCTCCGCTTCTACCGCGTAAAGCTGCTCGGCCTGACCCGGGTTGCGCGCCCTGCTGCGCCGGAAGCCATCCCGAAATTCAAGGGTTTCGCCACTGTTGAGGCGCAGTTCCGCTGCACGCCGGGTCGCATCATAAAATTCCCGGCCGGGACCCACCTGATCGTAGGCTTCGATGGCTTGCTCTTCTTCCTGCAAGTTTTCGTGGGCTCGACCGAGGTAGTAGTGGGCCTCGTTCAGCCTCTGGCCCAGGCCAATGAGGTCCTGCAGATTGCGTTTCGCGGCCTGGTAATCCTTCGCTTCAAGTTCGATCAGTGCGAGGGAAAAGAGATAATCACCATTGCGGGGTGACAGCGTCAGCAGCATGGCAAACTGTTCCCGGGCCTGGTCGAGTACCTCGGCGCTGGCCAGTAGCCGGGCCAACTGCAGTCGCAGGGCTTCGTTCTCAGGATTTCGGTCCACCGACGCCTGCAACAGGGAAAAGGGTTGTTGGGCGCCGATATCCAGTTTGATCTGGCTCCACAGCAGCAGGGCCCTCTCCTCATCGGGATTGGCTGCCAGCACAGGCTCAAGTGCCGCCAGGGCACGTTCCGGGTCATCCTGGGCACGGCGCAGATAGGCCACGGCAATGGCGATGTCCTGGTCCTGGGGCCAATCCTCGGCCAGGGCTTCAACAGCGCTCGCCACTGCCCGGCGTTTTTCGGGCGGCAAGGAATCCCAGGAGACCAACAGTGCGGGGGCATTGATTCGAGCGCCCCGTTCTTTGGCCGTGCGCGCAAATATCAATGCCTCTTCGGGCCTCCCCGCCCTGATCAACAGGCCCATGGCGGTGGTCGCCGCGGCTGCATCCCCGACGTCCAACTCAGACAGCCTGACGGCCAGGGTTAGCGACTTGGCATCGTCCTGGCGGAACTCTGCCAGTCGCAGTGCCCGACGGGCCAGGGCGGCGTCATCAAGCTTCAATGCCTGTTCGGTGAGGATTGCCAGCGCCGGGTCGAACTGTCGCTCCCGCAGCAAGAATTCAGCCTTTAGCAGGGGATAAAGACTGTCCTCGGGAATTGGAATTTCGGCTGGAGGTGGTGGCGGGTCCGGCTTTACCGCGGGACTCTGGGCCTGCGCCTGCTCTGTCCCGGTGCCAGCCGCCGGCGGCTGCGGGGGGGCAACCTGGCAGCCGCTGATCAGTAGCGCCGACAGCGCCAGCACGGCAAGTGGGGCAAGGTTAGTCTTCATAGTTCAATGATGGCACAGAGGTGTCTGTAAACCCATGGTAGCGTGGTCATTATACGCGGCATGTCAGCGGTCTTCTTGCTATCATTGCGCACCAAGTTGGGCAAAGACATGGCTATCGTGCTAACGGACCTGATTGCGGTGGGTATCAACCACGACTCCGCAACTCTCGAAATCAGAGAGCGGGTGTCTTTTGCCCCGGAAAACATCCCCTCCGCCCTGGGTCAGGCCCTGTCCGCCGTGCCCCTGCACGAGGTGGTCATTCTCTCCACCTGTAACCGGACCGAAATCTACGGTGTGACGGCGGGGACGGGTGACCCGTTGGCCGCCAGCGATGCCCTGATCTCCTGGATCGGCGACTATCACGGCCTCAACGCTGAGGCGTTGGCAACCTGTGCCTACCGGCATCACGGCAAACAGGCCATGACACATTTGGTGCGGGTGGCGTCCGGATTGAATTCCATGGTGCTCGGTGAGCCACAAATTTTTGGTCAGTTGAAGTCTGCCTTTGCGGTAGCGGAGGAAGCTGGCGCCGTCGGTAGTCGACTGCAGCGCCTGTTCCCGGAAGCGTTTCGAATCGCTAAAAAAGTCAGGACCGACACCGCAATTGGTGAGAACCCGGTCTCGGTGGCCTACGCATCGGTGGACCTGGCCGGCCATATTTTCTCCAACCTCAAGAAGCGCACGGCTTTGTTGCTGGGTGCGGGGGAGACCATCGAACTGGTGGCAAAGCACCTCTGCGATGCGGGTCTGGGCAACCTGATCATAGCCAACAGGACGTTGGCCCGGGCCGAGTCCCTGGCCGAGCAATTTGATGCCCAGGCGGTATTGCTTGCGGATGTCCCCGATCGATTGCCCGAGGCGGATATCGTGATCAGTTCAACCGCAAGCCAGTTGCCCATTCTGGGCAAGGGTGCCGTGGAGCGGGCGCTGAAAGAACGGCATTACCGGCCCATGTTGCTGATTGACCTCGCGGTACCGAGGGATATTGAACCCGAGGTATCTGATCTCTCCGATATCTATCTCTACTCGGTGGACGATCTCAGGGACGTGATAGAAGAAAACCTGCGTCTGCGCGCCAGCGAGGCCAACAAGGCGGACAGTATTATCAGCGAAGGCATCGTCGCCGTGGAGGACGATATCCGCGCTCGACAATCGGCGGATGTAGTACGGTCCTTCCGTGAATCGGCCCTCGCCATTCAGGAGGTTGAGCTCGACAAGGCCCTCAGGGCCGTGGGGCGGGGTGAAGATGCCGAGGATATATTGCGCCGTCTCGCCCGGGACCTGACCAATAAACTCATCCACGCTCCCACAGCGGGCCTGCGCCAGGTGGCCCGGGAGGGCGATGATGGCCAGGTCAGCAGGGCCAAGGCCCTGCTTGGGTTGGGTGACAACCTCGAGGCAGAAGACGAGAAGCCCACGCTGCAGTGAAAGCGTCCCTCACGGAAAAGCTGGCGAGCCTGGTGGATCGGCACGAGGAAGTAGCGGCCCTGTTGGGGGACCCCGAGACCGCCCAGAACAACGATCTGTTTCGTGATCTGTCCAGGGAATTTGCCCAGTTGGATGAAGTGGTCACGGTATTTACGGCCCATCGCCGGGCCAGTGAAGATGCCGAGGCGGCCAGGGAAATGCTGGCGGAATCCGATGCTGAGCTACGTGAGATGGCGTCGGAGGAATTGGCGGCGGCCACCGAACAGTCCCAAAAATTGGAGGCTGAACTGCAGCTGCTGTTGTTGCCCCGGGACCATCGCGATGGCAACAACGTGTATCTGGAAATCAGGGCGGGCACCGGTGGCGATGAGGCGGCCATTTTTTCGGGTGACCTGTTCCGCATGTACGCCCGTTACGCGGAGTCCAAGGGCTGGCGGATTGAAACCCTGTCTGAGCGGCCGGGCGACCATGGCGGTTTCAAGGAGGTCATTTCCCGGGTAATTGGCGACGACGTCTATGCCCACCTCAAGTTTGAGTCTGGAGCCCACCGGGTCCAGCGTGTTCCTGAAACCGAGTCCCAGGGGCGTATCCACACCTCAGCCTGCACCGTTGCGGTGATGGCTGAGCCCGACGAGGTGGAGAACGTTGATATTCGCAAGGAGGATCTGCGCATCGACACTTTTCGCTCCTCCGGCGCGGGTGGCCAGCATGTGAACACCACTGATTCTGCGGTCCGCATAACCCACCTGCCCACGGGTGTGGTGGTTGAATGCCAGGATGAACGCTCCCAGCACAAAAACCGGGCCCGGGCCATGTCGCTGTTGCAGGCAAGGTTGTTAAGCGCTGCAGAAGAAAAGGCGATGAGCGAGCAGGCGGCGGAGCGGCGCAACCTGGTTGGCAGCGGTGACAGATCTGAAAGAATCCGGACCTACAACTTCCCCCAGGGTCGGGTCACGGATCACCGTATCAACCTGACCCTGTACAAGTTGGATGAGGTGGTGGCGGGGGACCTGGATGCTTTGGTCCAGCCCCTGCGGACAGAGCATCAGGCGGATCAGTTGGCGGCCCTTGGAGCGTCCGAGTGACTACTGCCCGGGGTTTGCTGGCACGGACCGGTTTACCCCAGAGGGAATCTGAAGTGCTGCTGTTATCGCTGCTGGGCAGGGACCGTGGCTGGTTGTTTGCCCACGGTGACGCACCGATCGCCCAGCACTGCGAAGGCGCATTTATGGAATGGGTCCAGCGACGCCAAAAGGGAGAGCCCCTGGCCTACATCCTGGGCGAGCGGGAATTCTGGTCGCTGCCGTTACGGGTAACCCCCGACGTGCTCATTCCCAGGCCAGACACGGAGGTGTTGGTGGAGTGGGCCATCAATCTGATGGCTGGAGAGCCCTCGGGTCATTGCCTGGATTTGGGTACCGGCAGTGGTGCCATTGCCCTCGCCATCAAACACGAACTGCCCGAAAGTCGCATGACAGCCGTGGATACCAGTGACTCGGCGCTGGCGGTGGCTAGTGACAATGGCCAGCGACTGGGACTGGAGGTCGAGTGGTTGCAGGGGTCCTGGTTCGAGCCGGTAGCCGGTCGCAGCTTCGATCTGATCGTCAGCAATCCGACCTATATCCGCAATGATGACGCCCACTTACAGCTGGGGGATTTACCGGCGGAACCTGCGCTGGCCCTGCGGGGCGGTACTGATGGCCTGGACAGCATTCGGCATCTCGTCGCCGGGGCACGGGCGGTTTTGCGGCCAGGCGGTAGTTTTTTGGTCGAGCACGGCTGGGATCAGGGTGCTGCTGTCAGGGCATTGATGGACCAGCACGGCTGGCAGGGCGTGGCCACCCGGCGTGACCTGTCGGGTCACGAGCGCGTGACCTATGGGTGCCTTGGCTGATGGATGATCAGGCCCTTGAGCGCTATTCCCGCCAGCTGCTGGTGCCGGGATTTGAGTTGGAGGGCCAGGAACGTCTGTTGCAGGCCAAGGTCCTGGTCGTTGGCTGCGGTGGTCTGGGTGCCCTGGCGGCCCAGTATCTCGCCGGTGCCGGTGTCGGCCGCCTGCTGTTGGTCGACCCCGACATTGTTGAAATCAGCAATCTGTCCCGCCAAATCGCTTACACGGAAGCGGATCTGGGCCTGGCCAAATCCGAGGTGCTGGCACGGCGATTACTGGCGATGAACAGCAGTTTGCGCGTTGAACACAAGGTCACGTGTTTTGATGCAACCTCAGGGCCTGAACTCCTGGCCGGTGTGGACGCGGTGCTGGACGGCACCGACAGCCATGCCACACGACAGCTGCTGGATCGTCTGACCGCGGCAGCGGGGCTGCCCTGGTTTATGGGTGCCGCCGTGCAGATGGCGGGCCAGAGTATCGCCTTTTCCGGTCAGCGCGCCGAGGGTTGCTACCACTGCCTGGCGCCCGCGGCGAGTGCCGAATGGGGTGGGGGATGCGCCGCGCTGGGGATACTCGGTCCGGTAGTGGGCATGGTGGCCCTGCAGCAGACCCTGGACTTGATCAATGCCCTGTCCCACGCGGCGCCAGTGCCCTGGGGGGTGTTGAGGCAGTTTGACTTCAGGACCGGCGACAGGATGGCACTGACTCTGCAGCGGCGGCCAGGATGCGAGCTGTGTTGCGACAAGCGGGATGGCGCGCCGGTTTAGAACCACCCGGCTAGGTTGAGGCCTGCTCCTGGACCGGCAGGGCACGGCCCAATATGACCCAGATTCGAGCGGCAATCAGCACGGTACAAACGCTGATGCCGGTGATGGTCGCATACCAGAACCCGGCCGCGCCGTCGTTGGGGTTGTCCGGTAGCACGATGCCCAACCACCAGCCAAGGGGCAGGGCGACCAGCCAGTAAGACACCACCATCATGATGAACGGGAAGCGGGTTTCCTTGAAGGCCCTCAGTATGAAGGAGCCGACAATCTGGGCGCCGTCAATCAGGATGAAGAAGGCTGACAGGGTGAGCAGTCGGGTGGCCAGAACCTGAATGTCCTCGGCGTCGGTGTAGATGCTGATGATACTGCCCGGGAAGGTGAGCAGCAGCAGGGTGGTGCCCGCGGCGACCAGGGCTGATATGGCTCCGCCCACAATCATCGCCCGGTAGATGCCCTCCCGCCATCCTGCTCCGATCGCGTGACCGATTCGGGTCGACATGGCTGTGCCGAGGGCCAGCATGGGTATGTAGAACAGGTCCCAGATATTGAAAGCGATCTGGTGGGATGCAATGGCCGTGTCGCCATGGGTGGCGACCAGCAGGGCAATCACGCTGAACACCCCCATTTCCAGGAAAAAGGTCAGACCGATGGGGGCTCCGATCGAGAGTATTTCACTGATCTTTGTCCAGTCAGGGCCTACCAGTTTCCACTCGGGTAGATAGAGCTTGATTTTCTGGCTGCGGAAAATATAGCCGGCAATCAGAACAACACTGAGCCACATGGAAATGGCAGTGGCGATACCACAGCCCTGGGCACCCAGTTCGGGGGCTCCCCACTCGCCGAAAATAAAGGCGTAGTTCAATGGCACGTTCACCAGAAATCCGGCCACCGCGGCAAAGGCGAATGGCTGGGTAATGCCCAGCCCCTGGGTGTGGTAGCGCAGTGCCTGGAAAATGGCGGTGGCGGGCATCCCCAGGGCGACCATCTGGGTGTAATCCAGGGCCAGTTCCCGGGTTGTCGGGTTCAGTCCCAGTAGTGCAAGGGCCGGGTCGGCGTACCAGAGTAATGGGCTGAGGGTGACCCCCAGGAAAACCGCTACCCAAAGGGATTGGGGCAGCTGCTGGCGGATTTTCTCTATGCGGCCGCCGCCGAAATCCTGGGCAACAATGGTGGCGGTGGCGAAGATGGTGCCGAGTATCAGCAGGTAAATGGGCAGCCAGATGTTGATGCCGATCGAGATGGCGGCCAGGTCCTGGTCGTTGTAGCGCGCCGCCATGATGGTGTCGACAACACCGGTCCCCATTTGGGCGCTTTGGGCGATGAAAAGCGGCCAGGCAATACGCAGCAGTTGTCTGAGTTCCCTGCGAAACAGTGTGCCTGTGATCAGTTGCGCTGAAGCCAAGTTCGTTACCCTCTCCCAGAAACAGAATTTAGCACGGCTTCAGCTGTGCTAGACTCTGGCCCCCTCGTATTTTTGCTGAGTTCAATTTTGACCAATTCCAGCCCGAAACGGGCAGACACATCCTGGGATCCCAGCAGTTTTGTTGTCGAAGCCCTGGAGGGCCACACCCGATTTCACGACCTGGACCTTGAGCACTCGCTGCTGCGCGGCGTGGCCAGCCTGGGCTTTGAGTACTGCTCTCCCATTCAGGCCAAGATCTTGCCCCACACCCTCCAGGGGCATGACGCCATTGGCAAGGCCCAGACCGGCACCGGCAAGACGGCAGCCTTCCTGATCACTATTTTCAATGACCTGCTGTGCCATCCGGTCGAGGGGGAGCGTTTTCTTGCGGAACCCAGGGCAGTGATCATCGCGCCCACCCGTGAACTGGTCATGCAGATCGCAGCTGATGCCCAGGATCTGGGCAAATACACGGGGCTGAATACGGTTACATTGATCGGCGGCGCGGATTACCAGAAGCAGCTGTCAAAAGTGCAGTCCCGGGTGGTGGACCTAGTGGTGGCGACGCCGGGGCGACTGATCGATTTCATGCAGCGCCGGGACCTGTTCCTCGACCGTGTAGAAACACTGGTGCTGGACGAGGCTGATCGTATGCTGGATATGGGCTTTATCCCCCAGGTAAAGCGTATTGTCCGGGCAACGCCGCGCAAGGAGGATCGCCAGACCCTGCTGTTCTCCGCGACCTTCACCCAGGACATCCTGAATCTTGCCCGGCAGTGGACCTTTGACCCTGTCACCGTCGAGATTGAGCCCGAGCGGGTGGCCACAGCGACGGTTGACCAGCGGGTCTATCTGGTGACCAGCCATGAGCGCCTGAAGGTGCTGCTTAAAATTCTCCGGGGCCCCGATGCTGTATCCACCATAGTGTTCGCCAACCGCCGGGACCAGGTGCGCTCCCTATACGAAAAGCTCCGTAAGGGGGGTATTTCCTGCGGCATCCTGTCTGGAGAGATAACCCAGGCCAAGCGGACCCGAACGCTGGCCGACTTCAAGTCAGGCAAAATCAAGGTGTTGGTGGCCACCGACGTCGCCGGTAGGGGTATCCACGTGGATGGGGTCAGTCACGTGGTGAACTACAACCTTCCCGAGGATCCCGAGGATTATGTGCACCGTATTGGCCGCACAGGGCGCGCGGGGGCGACCGGCATCTCCATCAGCTTCGCAAGTGAAGATGATGCTTTCCTGTTACCGGACATAGAAACCCTGTTGGGGGAGCGGCTGAAATGCGTGCCGCCACCCCAGGAATTGCTGGACTGACTTCAGCGGGCTTTGCTGGGGCGCAGCTCCTCACACCACAACAGGGTGGCGCCCACCACCGCCGCGGGAATCACCACCAGATTCAGCAGTGGAATGCCCGCCACAAAGGCCACGACGGCGCCGAAACCCAGGCTGCTCAGGCGACGCGAGGCGCAGGCGTCCTTGACGTCCCGGAATGAAAGTTGGTGGTTGTCCATCGGGTAGTCGACAAACTGCAGTCCCATCATCCACGCCCCCAGAGCGAACCACAGCACCGGCGCGAACGCCTGCAGTCCGGGGATCAGGGACACGATCAGTACGAATACAGCCAGGGGAATGTAATAGAGAATTTTCCGCACCTCCCGGAAAATCCCCCGCGGGATCGCCAGCAATGCGGGTCCAATGCCCTCCAGGGCTGGCACCGATGTCCCGGTAACCTGTTCTTCGACTTTTTCCGACAGCAGCGCGTGGAAAGGGGAGGTCATTAGCAGCACGATCAGCGTCGACAGGTAACCTGTGGTCAGGGCGCCGGTCAGCCACAGGAGTGGGGCGATCAGCCATGAGAGGAAGCCCAGCCAGTCCGGCAACGCGTTCTCGGTGGCCTGCACCAGTCCCGCGACAAGATTCCAGGCGGCGCCGCCAATCAGCAGAAACATGCCTACATTGGCCAGTAGCGGCAGGATGACCCAGGCGCGCAGGCGGCGCTCCGTCAGCATCGATAACCCCCGGAAAAAATATCCCGCACCGATAATGGGGTTCCCTTTCATTGCCGTGATCCTCCGTGATCCTTGATGGTGTATCGTGCAGTATAAAACGTCAGAGCATGTCGATGTGGGGTGGTGTTGTGTCGGATGAAGACCTTTTTCAGGCCGAAATGGCCGGCGTCGTGCCCCTGAACCGGGATCCCCGGGAGAGATTGCAGCGAAAGGAAAATAGCGGCGATGACGCGGCCCGACGCCTGGCTGCCGCCGGAACCCGGCAGGGTCCGGTCAATGCCCTGGTCGATGAGGGAGTGGAGCCGCTGGACGCCTGGTATGTGCTCGATTTCAAGCGTCCCGGTATCCAGCACGGGGTGTACAGGAAACTGCGTCAGGGGCGTTACGAGGTAGACGCCCGGCTTGACCTGCACCGAATGACCGTCAAACAGGCCCGCAACGAAGTGCATGGCTTTATTGTCGATGCTATGACCTATGGGTTGCGCACCGTGTTGATTTTGCACGGTAAGGGCAACCGCAAGTCCGAGCAGCAGCGAACGGCAATACTCAAGGGCTACGTCAATAGGTGGCTGCAGGATATCGATGATGTGCAGGCGTACCACTCTGCCCAGCCCGCCCATGGCGGTACCGGGGCAGTGTATGTCTTGCTGCGCAAGAGCGCCCAGAAAAAACGCGAAAACCGGGAGCGCTTCATGAAGGGTCGGGTTCCCTATGACGGTTGAACGGCGACTGTGGCTTAGCCGTCGAGCATATCCTTGAGCAGGGCGTTGAGACGCTGGGGGTTGGCCTGCCCCTTTGATGCCTTCATCACCTGACCGACGAAGAAACCCAGTAGTTTTTTCTGTTTCCCCTCGTCCGCGGCTCGATACTGGGCCACCTGGTCCGGGTTATCCGTTATGACACTGGCGACCATCTGTTCAAGGGCGCCGGTATCGGTGACCTGTTTCAGCCCACGAGCTTCGATGATCTCATCGGCGCTGCCCTCGCCCAGCCACAACCCCTCAAACACCTGTTTGGCGAGCTTGCTGGACAGCGTGTCGTCAGCGATGCGGACAATCAGCCCGGCCAGTGCTGCCGCCGATACCGGAGACTCGCTGATGGTCAGGGATTCCCGATTCAGCGCTGCCGCCAGATCTCCCAACATCCAGTTCGCGGTCAGCTTTGGTGACTTGCTGATGCCTGTGGCGGCTTCGAAGAAATCGGCGGAGTCACGGCTGGCCACCAGCAGGGAGGCGTCGTAGTCACTCAGCTCATAGCTGTCGATGAAGCGAGCTCGTTTGGCGCCAGGCAGCTCCGGCAACTCCGCCTTCAGGGTGTCGATGTAGTGGTCGTCCAGCACGATGGGCAGCAGGTCGGGCTCGGGGAAATAGCGATAGTCGTTTGCTACCTCCTTGGATCGCATGGAGCGGGTCTCATTGCGATCGGCATCGTAGAGGCGGGTTTCCTGAACCACCTGTCCGCCGGACTCAAGGATATCCATCTGTCGCTCGGTCTCGACAGCGATAGCCCGCTCCACGAAGCGAAACGAGTTGACGTTCTTGATCTCTGTTCGGGTGCCAAACTCATCGCTGCCCTGTGGCCGCAGTGAAATATTGATATCGCAGCGCATGGAACCCTCGGCCATGTTGCCGTCTGAAATGCCCAGGTAGGTGGCCAGAGAATGCAGGGATTTTAGGTAGGCCACGGCTTGCTCTGCGGTACGAAAGTCCGGTTCCGTGACAATTTCCAGCAACGGTGTGCCGGCACGATTTAAATCGATCCCGGTCTGGCCCGCATAGGCGTCGTGGACTGACTTGCCCGCATCCTCCTCGAGGTGGTCGCGGGTGCTGCGGCTGGGAAACAGGCTGCCGTCGGGCCTCGGGACATCAAACTGTCCTTCACAGACGATGGGCTCGAAGAATTGACTGACCTGGTAGCCCTTGGGTAGATCCGGGTAAAAATAGTTTTTCCTGTCAAAAACCGAGCGCTTGCCGATTCGGGCACCCACACCCAGGCCGAACATGACCGCGAAGCGAACGGCCCGCTCGTTGAGCACCGGCAACATGCCCGGCATACCAAGGTCAACCGCGCAGGCTTGCTCGTTTGGATCGGCGCCAAAACGATTGGCGGCGCCGGAGAAGATTTTGCTGTCGGTCGCCAGTTGCAGGTGCACCTCCAGCCCCATGACCACTTCCCAGCTCATGTCGGTTCTCCGGCAGAGCTGGGCGTCGCCAGGTGATGTTCCGTGTTCATCTGGAAGCGGTGTGCGACCCGGAGCAGGGTGGCTTCATCGAAGGCCCTGCCAATCAACTGCAGTCCCACCGGCAGGCCATCCACCCGCCCTGCCGGTATGGACATGCCCGGCAGACCGGCCAGGTTGACCGACAGGGTGTAGATATCCTCAAGATACATGGCCAGGGGATCGCTGGTTTTAGTGCCCAGGCCGAAGGCGACCCCGGGTGCTGCAGGTCCGGCGATGACATCACAGGATTGGAATGCCCGGCTGAAATCCTGGCTGATTAACCGGCGCACCTGTTGGGCCTTTTTAAAATAGGCATCATAGAAACCCGCTGACAGGGCATAGGTACCGACCAGAATCCTGCGCTTGACCTCGTCACCGAAGCCTTCGGTGCGTGAGCGCTCGTAGAGATCCTGGGGATCGGCGGGGGCGTCACAGCGATGGCCGAAGCGGACACCGTCATAGCGGGAGAGGTTGGCCGATGCTTCCGCGGGCGCGATGATGTAGTAGGTGGGGATGCCCCGGTCGGTATGGGGCAGCTCAATATCCACCAGCTGCGCGCCCTCTCGCTGAAGTTCCTGCAGTGCGGCGTGAACCGATTGTGCGACCCTGGGGTCCAGATCGGCGCTGAAATACTGCCGGGGGATGCCGATCCTCAGGCCGGCGATGGAATCACCCAATTGGCCTCTGAAATCGGGAACCTCAATATCTGCTGAAGTTGAATCCATGGGATCCACACCGCTCATGACCTGCAGCATCAGTGCGGCATCTTCAGCGGTTCGTGTCATCGGTCCGGCCTGATCCAGGGAGGACGCAAAGGCCACAATTCCCAGCCTCGAAACCCGCCCGTAGGTGGGTTTGAGGCCGGTAATGCCGCACAAAGACGCGGGTTGCCTGATGGAGCCGCCAGTGTCCGTGCCCGTGCCAAGGGGGGCGAAACCCGCCGCCACTGCCGCGGCCGCCCCACCGGAACTGCCACCGGGAACCCGGGTGGTATCCCAGGGATTTCGGGTTACGCCAAATCGGGAGGTTTCGGTGGAGGAGCCCATGGCAAACTCATCCATATTGGTCTTACCCAGCATGACTGTGCCTGCTTCACGAAGTCGGGTGACCACAGTGGCATCGTAGGGAGGCACAAAATTTTCGAGCATCCTCGAGGCGCAGGTGGTGGTCACACCCCGGGTGCAGAAAATGTCTTTATGCAGCAGGGGTATGCCGGTCAGTGGACCGCCATCGCCCCGCGCCAATATGTCATCCGCCCTCGCGGCGTCGGCCAAAGCCTGCTCTTCGCTGACTGTTATGACCGCGTTCAGTGCCGGGTTGTCCTTCGCTATCGTCGCCAGGCAGGCCTGGGTGAGTTCATAAGACGATAGGGTTTTGGCGCGCAGGGCAGCGGACAGAGCCACTGCGGTCGCAGCGGATAGTTCACTGGGGGCCATTAGTCGATCACTCTGGGCACAAGGAAAAACCCATCCTCCACCGCGGGAGCCACGTCCTGCAGTGCGGTTCGATCCACCTGCTCGGTGACGGCATCGGGACGCAGGCGCTGTTCCATGTCGTGTGGGTTGGACATGGGTTCCACGCCCTGGGTATCTATCTGCTGCAGTTCTGCAACCAGGTCGAGGATGCGGTTGAATCTTTCGGTAACATCATCGATGGCGTCGTCTTCGATGCGTAGTTGCGCTAGCTGCGCTACTGCGCGCACATCCGCAGAAGTGGTGGCCATGGCGGGCATCCGCTGTGAAAGGAAAGCGGGGAAGCTACCACAGATTGACCTTGCCCAAAAACCCCTGCATTGATACATTCGCGCCTTAAGACGCGGCCTGAACTACCTGATTTAAAGGTATTTTCGCAATACCTCAGGGGGTGCCAGATAAGCGACCACAGATACCCGTGGCCACAGTGTGCTTGCCATAGTAAAGGCGCCTGGCCCAAGCGTAGATTGTACGGGAACACAGTATGTTCAAGCGCCTGCGCGGCATTTTCTCCAACGATTTGTCCATCGACCTCGGTACAGCCAATACGCTGATCTACGTTAAAGACAAAGGCATTATTCTGGACGAACCCTCGGTGGTGGCCATTCGGCTACACAACGGCCAGAAACAGATTGAGGCGGTTGGCCGGGAAGCCAAGCGCATGCTGGGTCGTACGCCGGGCAACATCAGGGCCATTCGCCCGTTGAAAGATGGTGTGATAGCAGATTTCCAAGTCACGGAAAAAATGCTCCAGCACTTCATCGCCAAGGTTCATGAAACCCAATTTATACGTCCCAGCCCCCGGGTGCTGATCTGTGTTCCCTGTATGTCGACCCAGGTGGAACGCAGGGCGATCAGGGAGTCAGCGCTCAGCGCAGGTGCCAGGGAAGTGCGTTTGATTGAAGAGCCGATGGCGGCGGCCATCGGCGCTGGCCTGCAGGTCGATGAGGCCACGGGCTGCATGGTGGTTGATATCGGTGGCGGCACGACCGAGATAGCAATTATTTCCCTGAATGGGGTTGTCTATCGGGATTCTATTCGCACCGGTGGCGATCGTTTCGACGAGTCGATCGTCGCCTACGTGCGCAGACGTTACGGCAGCCTGATAGGCGATTCTTCGGCGGAACGGATCAAGCAGGAGGTGGGTTGTGCCTATGCCTCAAGTGAGCTTCGTGAAATCGATGTTCGGGGTCGGCACCTTGCTGAAGGTGTGCCCAAGAGTTTCACCCTGAACAGTGATGAAATTCGGGAAGCCCTGAGCGATCCGTTGGTGTCGATCATGAGAGCCATCAAGATGGCGCTGGAGCAATCCCCACCCGAGCTGGCCGCGGATATTGCGGAGTCGGGAATTTACCTGACCGGCGGCGGTGCCCTGTTGCGCGATCTTGACAAGCGGATCATGGACGAGACGGGTTTGCCGGTGTACGTCGCCGAGGAACCGCTTACCTGCGTCGCGCGCGGCGGTGGTAAAGCTCTTGAACTGGTAGATCGCCACGCGCTGGACTTGCTCTCTACAGAGTAAAAGGCTCTGACACACCACTGCGGGGGCGACAATCAAACCACTATTTCTCAAAGAAAAACATGTGGGATGGCGGGTTACCCTGGCCATCGGCTGCTGCCTACTGATTCTGTTTTATCTCCGGGATCACGAACTGTTGCAAGGGCCGCGGCAGTTCGGTACCGATGCTGCCGCTATGGTTTACCGCATTGCTGGAGCACCCCGTGCCGCTTTGGCGGGTGCCGGGCAGTTTTTTCGCAGTCACAACACGCTGCGTGCTGAGAATGCCCGGTTACAACAAGAGAATCTGGTGCTCAAAGGCCAAACCCAGAAGCTGGCTGCTGTGGTCGCTGAGAATGGGCGCTACAGGGCCCTGCTGAATTCAGCGGAAACCATCGACAGGGAAGTGATGGTAGCGGAAATTATTGCCCTGACAGCGGCCCCCTCCCGGCACGAATTGGTGATCGACAAGGGGTCAGAAGACAGGGTCCGGTTGGGGCAACCCCTGCTGGGCGCAGATGGCCTGATGGGCCAGGTTACCCGGGTTGGCAAGTATTCGAGTAACGCGCTACTGATTACCGATGCAACCCATGCGGTACCGGTTCAGGTGCTGCGCAGCGGGGTCAGGGGTCTGGCGGAGGGTACCGGTGATTTGAGTCGGCTGATCGTTCGCCATGTGGCTGCAACCACCGATATTCGAGTGGGTGACACTTTGGTGACCTCCGGACTGGGCGGCCTGTTCCCGGCGGGTTATCCCGTGGCCCAAGTACTTGAAGTGGTGAGTGACCCCGGCTCGGCCTTTTCACAGGTAATTGCCGAGCCGCTGGCGCCGCTGGATCGTGGCCGACATGTGATGCTTGCGCTGGAAATGATCCCAGAGGCCAGCGAGCAACCGTGATCGCGTCCCGAGGCTCCTGGGTCATTGTCCTTTCTTTCGCCTGTGCCTTGCTGGTTGTTGCGTTACCGGTGCCCGTAGCGCTTCGGGTTTATCTTCCTGATTGGCCAATGTTGGTACTGTTTTACTGGGTGTTGGCATTGCCGACCCGGGTTGGCGTACTGACCGCCTGTATTGTCGGTATGGCAACGGATATATTGGATGGGTCGCCGGTGGGTGCGACAGCTGTAGGATCCACGCTGGCGGTACTGGTGTTGCTGGTCAGTTACCAGCGGGTACGTCAATTCGATCTGCTGCAGCAGAGCCTCGTGATGGGTTTGATGGTCGCCGTGGTCCACCTGGCGGAGCAGCGTCTCGAGGTCCTGTTGGGCTGGCAACACGTGGGCACGGCATTTTTGGCACCTGTCATTGCGTCGATGGTCTTTTGGTTGCCGGTGCGTAACAGTCTCAGGGCACTCAGAAGGCACTACGAGGTCCAATAATGAAAGTCGTGCTCGCATCCGCCAGCCCGCGACGACGGGAGCTCCTGTCATTGTTGATCAGCAATTTCAGTTGCAGGGCACCGTCGATCGATGAATCCATGCGGCCGGCTGAGCCCGCTGGCGACTACGTAGCGCGTCTTGCTGTGGAGAAATCACGGGCCATCGATGAACCCGGTGCCATTGTTATCGGCGCTGATACCACAGTCACCGTTGACGGCTTGATTTTGGGCAAACCCGCAGACCATGACCACGCCGTGGCTATGTTGCAACAACTCTCGGGTCGCTGGCATGAGGTGTTCACTGGTGTCTCGGTAAGACGAGGAGAGCATTTGGTGAGCGTCCTGGCCAGGACCCGGGTCCAGTTCAGCGAGTTGTGTGCCGATGACATCAACCGTTACCTGGCGACTGACGAGCCCTGGGATAAGGCCGGTGCCTATGCCGTACAGGGCAGGGCGGGTGCTTTTGTAAGGCGCATTGAGGGAAGCTACTCAGCCGTCGTAGGCCTCCCCCTGGCCGAGACCAGGGAAGCCCTGGGCCATCATGGTGTGACACCTGAATGGTAAAGCAGGGCGCCATGACGACAATTCATCGCGGGCTTCGGTACCTGCTTTGGAGGCTGATGCTGGCCGCGGTGGTGTGTCTGGCTATTTATGTGGCGGGCACACGGGCGATTTTGAAAATGGCGCCCCTATACCAGGATGAAATAGTGCAGTGGTTGTCCGGGCAGACGGGCCTGGACCTCGACCTGGAAAACATGTCTGGTGACGTCATTAATTTCCAGCCGAGTATCCAGGTCAGCGAGCTCCGACTTATGCTGCCTGAAGGCGCTCCGGTCAGCTTTGCCCATGCCGCCCTCACAATAGACCCCTGGGCCACTCTGATGGCCCTGGAGCTTCGACTGGATGCCCTGCACCTCAGCGGTATCACAGCCGATCTGGCCTTAGAGCAGCTGAGGGGGGAGGAAGCTGACACCCAGTCCAGTAACCGATCAAGAATAGCAGCAGCGTTGTTGTCGGCCTTTAGAGCCGTGACGATCGAAAATGCGGCCTTGTGGTTGGATAACGGCTCTGGCCTGCGCCAGCAGCTGAATATCGGGCTTGAACTGCGACGCCTTGGCAGTGAACGCCAGTTGCTCCTTGAACTTAAAGGGCCACAGCAGTCGAAGCTGACCGTATCGGGTTCAGGCGTGGGGGATATTTTTGATCCCCTGCGCTTCCGGGGTGACCTGCACGGACATCTGGACGTTCCCGACGCGAGCTGGCTCGCGGATCTTCTGGGGCAGGATCTGTCCGCGCGGGTTGAGGTCAACTTCTGGTTTCATGGCGATAACCAGCTGCCCGAGGCAGTGCTGGTAACCGAATTGACTGATCTGTCCTGGGGGCTGGTCGAGGACCGAAGACTGGTTCTCGATCACGCCGGTTTCACTGCTGGCTTATCCTCTGCACCAGAGGGCTGGATCGCGCGGATCCAATCCCTGTCAATGGCGGCTGGTAATGCTGACTTCGCCCTGGATCGACTTCAGTTGGACAGCCACGGTGTGGCGCTTGATCTGAGGTCTACCGCCATCGATCTGGATCGGCTGGCAAGACTGGTCACAGAAAGCAACCTGCTGCCCGACAAACCCGCAGCGATTGTCTCGGAGTTACGACCCTCGGGCTCATTGCTGGCGCTGGAGGGGGGCGTGGAAAATATCACCGAGCCACTGGCAGCCTGGTCACTCACGACCAGCGTCATGGACGTTTCTGTGCAGGCGCGAAAGAAAGTGCCGGCCCTTCTGGGGATGGACGGTACCGTGGTCGCCTCCCAGGATGGCGCTACCGCCTGGATAGACACCCAGGCATTTACCCTGGATCTTCCGGAGGTTTATCGGCAGGGCATTACGCTCAACAGTGTGCTGGGGCAGCTGTCTGCCCGCTGGGACAGGGAAGCGCTGTATCTCTACGATGGGGTGTTACAGGGAGAGCACGACAGCCACGATGCCACAGTCCTGTTTGGTATCGATATCCCGCTAAAGCCGGGCAGTGGTATGGGTCCTCCTCTTGCCATGTATCTCGACGTGGGTGTGCCCTCCGCCACTACGGCCGCCCGGCACCTTTACGTTCCCTTTCGCATACCCCCACCGCTCAAAAATTGGCTGGATGCCGCCATCGGACCGGGACAAATGTCGGATATCAGCTTTATCTGGCGGGGCGGTTTCAAAAACTTTGGTCTGGGCTCCCAAAGCATGCAACTGGCGGCGTCCCTCAGTGAGGCCCGGGTTGCCTACCAGCCCGACTGGCCTGCGGTTACCGACCTGTCAGGTAGCCTGCATATCGACACCGATCGCGTCAGTGTCTGGGGAGACCGTGGCGCTGTTTATGGCCTGGGTGTGCGTGATGTGTCGGTGGAGGTTGATGCCGCCCGGGACTCGGGGGCGTTGTGGGTTGCGGGACAGTTCCAGGGTGACAGCAAGTGGGGCATAAAGCTGCTCAGGGAGAGCCCGATCTACGGCATTGCCGCACCGGTACTCGATGACCTCGAGGTCATGGGCCCAGTGGCCGGCCGACTCAACCTTAAACTTGATTTCAGGGCGCCTTCGAACGCGCCCAAGGTGCGCATAGTCAGCGACTTCAGTGGCGCCGCGGTTGCCTCCAAATTCCTGTCCCTCAATATCGAAGAGGTGACCGGAGGACTGGATTTTGACTACGGCCAGGGTTTCGCCAGTCGTGACCTGCGGGGATTGTTGTTCGGGCAGCCCCTGACGGCAACCATTGGTGAGGGTGCCTCCGGCCTTGCCGCCAGTAACCTGTTGGAGGCCAGGTTTTCCGCGTCGGTATCCGGTGACAATGTGGAGCGATGGGGTAGAACCATGTTCGGCAGCCAAACACTCGACAGCTCCGACTTACTGTCCGGGCAGACCGAATTGCAGGCGGCGGTGTCGGTGCTGGACAGCACTCAAGTCCAGGTTGGCAGCACCCTGAAAGGATTGCTGATCGATCTGCCAGCGCCTCTGGGCAAGGCGGCGAACGAGGAGACGGCTTTCAGCGCCGTATTGGACACTGCGGCTGATTTACCCTGGGATATTTTCTGGCAAGGGCGCGGCCAGGGGCGGCTCTTTCGTCAATCAGGGAAGGTAGCCGGGCTGGCACTGGACCTGACCCCCCGAACCCAGGCGCAGGCATTTCCGGTCGCGGTAAATGACGGTATCCGGCTGTACGGAGAAGTGGAGCGCATAGAGCTTGATCCCTGGCTACAGGTCGTGGCGGCGCTGGAAATCCCAGACAGTGGCAACCAGACGCGGTGGCCCGTGCGAGTGGAGACCCTCGGTATCCGGGAGGCGGCAGTGGGTACCTTTGCCATTGAAGACATAGTGATTGATGTCACGCCCTTTGACAGCTGGCATCAATTGGGTATCAACACGGCGTGGCTGGATGCAGAGCTCACCGTTCCGGATGCTGACCAGGACGTCGCCCTGATTATCAATTCCCTGGACTATGACAAGTTTCGTGAACTGAGCACGACGACGACCGATTCTGCTGCCACTGAGATCGATAAGATTACCCGGCGACCGCCCCGTTTACCCCAGGCAGTAGATGTCACCCTGGCCAACCTGCAATACCGTGGCCAGGCCTTGGGTGCTGCCCGATTTCGTTTGCGCAGCTCCTCCAATGTCCTGGTCATCGATGATATGGGTGGTCAGCTTGCCGGGCTGAAACTTTTGGACGGCAGTGTCTTGAAATGGGCCGAAGACGATAGCGGGCAATGGACAACCCAGCTGTCCCTGAATGCCAATATGGGCGACCTGCAGCGGACATTTGATGACCTGTCGATGGAGCCACTGGCAACCACCCGTTCCGGCGAACTCAGCCTGGACTTGGGCTGGCCGGGGGGGCCCACAGACATTGACCTGCTAAAGCTGTCGGGGACTTCCAGACTGACCCTCCGAGAGGGTTCTTTTCTACCCGTCCCTGCCAGCGCTACCGGGGCAGCCCGTATCTTCAGTCTGCTCAATCTGGCGGGCCTGTTCGGCCGCGCGGACGTAACCCGGATATTCGACCCCGGGGTCACTTTTCGCTCGGCGACCGGAGATTTTGTGTTCACCCATGGCGGGATACAAATCCCCCATTTTGATATCCGCGGTACCGGCGGTGGATTCAATTTCTCCAGTGATATTGACCTGCTTGGGGAGACCATCGATGGCGAACTGGTTGTGACCCTGCCACTGGTGGAAAACATCCCGTGGATGGCCGCCCTGGTGGGGGGCTTGCCCGTAGCGGCGGGCGCTTATTTGCTGAGTAAGGTTTTCGAGCGGCAGGTCAAGAGTTTGAGTAGCGGCGTCTATGCGGTGCAGGGTGACCTGTACAGCCCCGAGGTGACCTTCGTGCGGATTTTTGATGCCGGATCTCCGCCGGCTGGGGAGCCGTCGGTACCGGTCAGTTCCGGTGATGACGCTGACTCAGGGACTCAGGACCCAGGGTCCGATTCCTCCTGAAGTTCCCGTAGGTAACGGAACAGCTTGCGCCCCTGTTCCCTGGCCCGGGGGCCCGTCGGATCGAATCCGCGCACCAGTTGCCGCAGGTGCTGGCGATCGGCAGCGGGAAAAGCGTTCAGCACGGCGCCCAGGGCAGCATCACCCTCATTGATGAGGGCGTCCCGCAGTTGCTCCAACTGGTGCAGCCGCGCGCTCTGTTCCCGGCTCAGGCCATCGAGCTGGGCCAGTGCTGCCTGGATGGGTGCCGGATCTATGTCTCGCATCAGCTTGCCGATGTATTGCAGTTGCCGGCGCAAACCGCCCCGCTGGGAAATCCTGCGGGCCTGCTGTATGGCTTCACTGAGCCTGGCATCGTCGATCGGAATTTGTTCAAGTTGGGCAGGGGGGAGTTGCACAAGGCGGGTGCCCAATTGCTGCAGAGCCGTCATTTCGCGCTTCTTTGCGCTTTTGCTGGGGCGCAGCTCCTCGCCGTCCCCGTTGGCATCGGTCACGTCACGATCAGCCATAGAACAGGGTCGCCAGGCCGAGAAAGGCCAGGAATCCGACAACATCAGTGACGGTGGTGAGTAGGACGCCCCCGGCCAGTGCCGGATCAATACCCCAGCCTCGCAGGGCCAGGGGGATCAGGGCGCCGGCTACCCCGGCGGTCAGCAAATTGATGACCATGGCCGCGCCAATGATCAATGCCAGGGTCCAGTCCTGGAACCACAGGGATGCGGCTATCGCCACAACAAGTGCCCACAGGGCTCCGTTGAACAGCCCCACCATCGCCTCCCGACCCACCAGCCAGCGCTGGTTCCTGCTGTTCAGCTGCCCCATGGCGATACCCCTGATGAGCACGGTGAGGGTCTGGGTGCCGGCAATACCCCCCATCGAGGCTACGATCGGCATGAGTACGGCCAGAGCGACGACTTTTTCTATCGTGTCCTGGAACATATTGATCACTGAGGCGGCGACAAATGCGGTAATCAGGTTGACGCCTAACCACAGCGCTCTGCGGGGCGCTGTCTGCAGGACCGTTGAGAACGTGTCCTCATCGTCTGCGATACCTCCCAGTGAGGTCAGGGAGTGATCGGCTTCTTCCCGGATCACGTCGACCACGTCATCGATGGTAATTCGCCCCAGCAGTCGGCCCTGCTCGTCAATGACCGGAGCCGATATCCAGTCGTTGCGTTCAAACAGGCGTGCGACTTCCGCGGCGTCCAGTTGGGCAGGTATGGCATCCCGGCTGGTCACCATCATCTCCCGGACGGATTGTTGTGGGTCGGCAACGAGCAGGGTGCGTATGGGCAGGATGCCCACGAAACGGTCATCCCGGTTGACGACAACCAGACTGTCGGTGTTTTCCGGTATTTCGGCGTGCCGACGCAGGTAACGCATGACAACATCAAGGGTCAAATCGGCTCTGATGGTGATGGTGTCGGTACTCATCAGACCACCGGCCACATCATCGGGAAACGCCAGCACCGTGGCGATACGGGAGCGATCGGCCTCGTCCATGATCGCCAACACCTGTTCGGTGATGGATTCCGGAAGGTCATGCAGGATGTCTGCAACATCGTCGTCATCAAGTTGCCCGACGATGGAGGCCAGTGCCTGGGGCTCCATTTCTACCAGAAACTGGTTTCGGAGTTCCTCGGGGAGTTCGTTCAGGACCTCCGCTTCCTGCTCAGCCTCCAGCAGGCTCCAAAGCACCTGCCTGACCCGGGGCGGGTAGGAGGTGATCAGGTGAGCGGCATCGCCGGGAGAGAGGTCGCCGACAATGCCCGCAACATCAGCCAGGGTGCCGGCATCCAGGGCGCGATCAAGTTGCGCAAGCTGCGTTTCTGTTTTAACCGAGGTATCCACGGCTCACCCTCCGTTCCCAGGCGGGCATTATCCGCGACAGCTTGTCAGGCTGCATCCGCTTAGTGGGTGAATATGACGGGACTGAGGGTGTCGGATTTCGCTGTCGGCAGGCGTTCAGTCGGGTTCGCCAAAGCGATCATTGATGAGCCCAACCAGCGCCTCCAAAGCTGCCTGTTCGTCCTCGCCACTAATTCTTAGCGTCAGTTCCGTACCCTGACCCGCTGCCAGCATCATGACCGACATGATGCTTTTGGCGTCCACCCCATGGTCCTGTTTCAGCAAGTCGATGCGGCTGCTGAAGCGGGCGGCACAGTCAACGAGTTTGGCCGCAGCCCTGGCATGCAATCCCAGTCGGTTGATGATGGTTACTTTCCGCTCAATCATCCCGTGGCCATTTTGCTGAGTTCACGATGCCTGATCTGGACCCGGGCATAGTGCTGCTTGAGTTCCTCGAACACCCTCTCTGCAACATAGACCGAGCGGTGTTGGCCGCCGGTGCAGCCAATCGCGATGGTCATATAGGTTCTCTGGGACGCGCCGTAGTCCGGCAGCCATCGCAACAGCATCCGGCTGATGTCATTGGCAAACTCGGCAGTTTGCGGGTAGGCCTGTAAAAACGCAGCCACCTCGCCATCCCTGCCGGTCAGGGGCCTGAGTGCGGGCTCCCAATGGGGGTTGGGCAGCAGTCGGGCATCAAATACCAAATCCGCATCGGCAGGCACTCCCCGCTTGAAGCCGAAGGATTCCACCAGCAGCGAAATGCCCTCACGGTTGGGCGTCTCCAGGCGGGATGAGATCAGACCGCGCAGGTCGTACAGAGTCAGTTCGCTGGTATCAATGACCCAGTCGGCCTCTTGCAGCAGTCCGTCCAGCAGAACACTTTCGGTGGCGATGGCCTCAGCCAGTGAGCAGTCATCGTTACTCAGGGGATGGCGGCGACGGGTCTCGCTGAAGCGTTGGGTCAATATTTCCGATTTGGCATTGAGGAACAGAATCTGGCTGTTGATGGAGGTGGGCAGGGCCTTGATGACGCCGGCCACCTGCTCCAGATCGGTGGCGCTGTTGCGCACATCAATACAAACGGCAATGCCGCGGAAGGTCTGATAATGGGGTTTTTCCAGTTGCAGTGTCAGCGTGGGCAGCAGTGCGGCAGGAAGATTGTCAACGCAGTAGAAGCCGAGATCCTCGAATTGATGCAGTGCCGTACTCTTGCCTGAGCCCGACCTGCCGCTGATGATTACCAGTTCCACGCTTAAGCGGCCGCCAGCGCCGAGTTCAGTAGCTGCTCAGCTCCCTGGGCGCCCCGAAGGCCGTGGCAGTAGCTGGGGTTGGAAAACCGGCGGGCGATATCTGCGAGCAAGTCCAGATGTTCCTGGGTGGCATCCGGGGGTACCAGCAGGACAAACAGTAGATCAACGGGCTCACCATCTGGAGCGTCATAATCTATCGCTTCCGCAAGCGTGACCAGACAACCCAGCGGTTGCTCCAGGCCGCTGACCCGACAATGGGGCACGGCGACGCCATACCCCAGTGCTGTGCTGCCCAGTCGCTCGCGCTCCAGCAGACTGGTGTACACCTGGTCTTCATCCAGCGTCTGCTCCGTCCCCGCCACCTGTTCTGCGACCAATTCCAGGACCCGCTTCTTGCTCACGGCATCCAGTTGGCACAGCACACGCTGGGGATTGAGCAGATTCTGAATCGGCATGGTCTAGTGACCTCTCTGCTTTTCCTTGTGTTTGATTATCTGGCGGTCAAGTTTGTCTGCCAGGGCGTCGATCGCTGCGTACATATCATCGCTTTCGGCGGAGGCAAACAGATCTGCTCCGGAGACATGCAGGTTGGCCTCGGCTTTGTGACTGGCCTTTTCCACTACCAGAGTCACGTCAACATTCGTTATGTGATCGATATGCCGCTGCAGCTTTTCAAATTTGTCCTCAACGTGTTTACGAAGGCCGTCGGTTACATCGATATGGTGTCCACTCACTGTCAATTGCATGGTTTTTCCTCTTTGCTTCAGGCCGGTCTGCTTTGTTAGACCAGCCGCTTTCTTTCATTGGACGGGGGAATATGCAGCTGCTCCCGGTACTTGGCGACCGTGCGGCGGGCGACGATGACGCCCTGGTCTTCCAGGAGAGAGCAGAGCTTGTTGTCGCTCAGTGGCTTTTTAACATCCTCTCCCTGCACCAGCTTGCGGATCAGGGCTTTGATTGCAGTCGATGAACATTCGCCGCCCTCAGTAGTGGCCACATGGCTGGAGAAAAAGAATTTCAGTTCATGGATGCCCCGGGGGGTGTGCATATACTTGCGGGTTGTGGCCCGGGACACGGTCGATTCATGCATGTCGATCTGCTGGGCGATATCAGCGAGGATCAACGGCCGCATTGCCTCCTCTCCGTGTTCGAGAAACTCCCTCTGATGCTCGACTATTTTGCTGGCGACCTTGAGCAGGGTCTCGTTGCGATTCTGCAGGCTTTTCATAAAGACTTTCGCCTCCTGCAAATTATCCTGTACGTAGCTTTTGTCGCTGGCCGATCCGCCCTTTTTCACCAGGTCCGCGTACAGGGAATTGATGCGCAGTCTTGGCGCAATGTCGGGGTTCAGCTCTACCCGCCAGTGGCCGTTGCTGCGTTTCACGAACACATCGGGAACGATGTATTCGGTGGTGTCGTCACCGACAGACAGACCCGGAGTGGGATCGAGTGACCGAATCAGCTGTAGGGCGCCCAGGATGTCTTCGGGTGTTGTTCGCAGTCGCCTGGACAGCTGCCGTGGGTCTGCCGTGGCCACGCTGTCCAGGTGTCTGTTGACGATGGCGCCAGCGGTATTGCGATGGGGTGTGTCGGCGTCCATTTGCCGCAGCTGCAGCAGCAGGCACTCGCGCAGATCCGCGGCAAACACGCCGGTAGGTTCGAAGTGCTGCAGCCGGTGCAGTACCGCGAGCACCTCTTCAATTTCGATCTCGGGCAGGCGCAGGGCTTCCAGTATTTCCTCGGGGTTTTGGGTGAGCCTGCCATTGGCGTCCACTGCGTCGATGAAGGCCCGTGCGATGGCGAAGTCAGTCTCGGAGAATCGGGTCAGATTCAACTGCCAGAGGAGTTGGTCCTGCAGCGTCTCTGGTTCGGTATCGCGCTCGGCGAACTGGCCTCCCTCACCGTCAGTGCCGGAGGCGGGTGGTGCAGAGGATGGGATTAAATCTTCCCATCGGGTATCGACCGGGAGTTCATCACCGATGTCACCCTCCGGCGTCGCCTCGGTAAAGTCCACCTCCGAGTCCGATCGGGGCTCCAGCGGCTGTTCGTCTTCTTCGCGCTCCAGCAGGGGATTGGTCTCGAGGGTTTCCTCGATCGCTTGCTGTAAATCCAGCGTGCTCAGTTGCAATAGCTTGATGGCCTGCTGTAGCTGGGGCGTGAGCGCCAGCGACTGGCCCATTTTCAATTGCAGTGACTGCTTCATTACACCTCTCGCGGACGCAAACTACAGCGCGACAGGCTTCAGTTTAGCCTCGCCCCACAGGTTCCCGCAATGATTGGCGCATTAATTGCATACTGGGAGCCGGGCAGCCCGTGATGGGGTAAGGCTTTGGGCCCGTCCTGGACGGTTTCCGAGACGCTGGCTGCGTCTACAACGTGAAGCTGTCTCCCAAATAGACAGCCCGGACCTTGGCATCGGCCAGTACGGTATCGGGCTCCCCTGAGGCAATGACGTGACCCTCTCCGACGATGTAGGCGCGCTCACAAATATCGAGGGTTTCCCTGACGTTGTGGTCGGTAATCAGTACGCCAATGCCACGCTGTTGCAGGTGTTTGATGATGGCTTTGATATCGTTGATGGAAATGGGATCGACGCCCGCGAAGGGCTCATCGAGCAACACGAAATCGGGTTCTAGGGCCAGTGCCCTCGCGATCTCCACCCGGCGTCGTTCGCCTCCGGACAGCGCCTGCCCCATGGAATCCTGTAAATGACTGACGCTGAATTCTTGTAACAGGCTCAGGCAGGTGTCCTGGCGCTCGGTTTTGCTCAGGTCCTTGCGTGTTTCCAGGATGGCCAGCAGGTTGTCCCTCACTGACAGCTTACGAAAAATCGACGCCTCCTGGGGTAGGTACCCGATCCCGGCCCGGGCTCGCTGATGGATAGGGAGGCGGGTCAGATTCTGTTGGTCCAGGTAGACATCTCCAGAATCAGCCTTGACCAGGCCCAAAATCATATAAAAACAGGTGGTTTTTCCAGCGCCATTGGGACCCAGCAGGCCGACAATCTCGCCCGCATGAACGTCCAGCGAGACATCCTTCACCACCGGTCGGCCTTTATAGGCCTTGGCCAGATTTTTCGCAGACAAGGTGCTGGGCATTGTCAGTTTTCCGAATTTTCCGACCGTTCAATGGCGCGTGGGGGAATAATCATCTCGACCCGCTGCGAGTTTTCCTGAGCCTCGGATGTGCCTGACGCCGTCACCCGTTGCTCACCCAATACGTAGTCAATGACAGCGCCCGTCACTATGGCTCCATCCTGCTCAATGCGGGCGTCCTGGGTCAGGGTTACCGTATCAGCGCCCTGGTCGTACTCGATCCTGCCCGCGGTGGCCTCAACCGCAGGGCTGTCAGCCTCTGGTGTTTGCCGCAGCGATGCCGGAGAGCCCGTGGCCGTGATGATCTGGGTCTCACTGTCGCCGTTTCGCAGTGTCAGTGTGTCGGCTGTGATGCGCAGGGAACCCTGGGTCAGTTCAACCGAGCCCATGTATCGGGTTTCACCCAGTCGCTCATCCCGGATGGCGGAGTCCGCAGTAATACGTATGGGTTGGTTCCGATCTTCGGGAAGGGCGTTTGCAATGGGGCACACGGCCCACATCAGCAGTCCGGACACTGCCATCCGCAGCAAGGGTTTGATGTTAATTCCCATAGTTGGTCTCGACGTCACGCAGCAGTCGCGCTGTTCCGGACTTCAGATCGATATCCATGCCCCTGGCGGTGGTGATGCTGTCCTTTGTTGTCAGCCTGACCCGCACGTCGTTGACGGCTCGTTCTTCAGCGAGCAGCAGACGCAGGCGAGGTGTTGTCAATGTCGCCTCGCCGCCGCGATCATGGACTTTGACACCCTTGCTCAAAATAAGTTCTTGGGCACCGGGACGTAGCCGGCCTTCCTGCGCGGACATTTCCCAGTACCGCCCCTTGTCATCCGGGCCCGAGAACACCAGGTCGTTGAGGTAGGTGACCGGATCGCCGTGGTAGGTTTTTGCCGTGCCCAGGGTCAGGTGTTGATTGCGGTGGCCGGTCTCGTCATAACTCCATCGCTCCGCACCATCGAGGTAACTTTCTGTCCATGTTCCCGAACTGTCCTCTGGCAGCGGCAGCACCGAGTCTCCCTGACCGATGGTGATCCAGAAAAAAGCCGCTGTGGCGAGCAATACCAGGGAGGAGAATGTCAGCTTCACAATTGAAAACTACCGAGCAGGTCTGGCCAGTCACCTCTGGCTTCCAAAATGGCTTCGGCCCACTCACGTACGGCGCCTGTACCCCCTGCACACGAAGCTACCCAGTCAGCCGCCGCCAGAACCGGAGATGCAGCGTCGGCGGGGCAGGCGCCATGACCACAGGCCTGAATGGCGGCCAGATCCGGCAAGTCGTCGCCCATGTAGGCAACTTCATCCAGGGATACCTGCAGTTGCCCGGCCAACTCGTTCACGGCCGCGAGTTTATCTTCCCGACCCTGCACAATGATGGTGATACCCAGTTCCGCCGCGCGCCGTTCCACCATGGTGGATTGACGGCCGGTTATGATCGCCACCTGTATACCCACCCGCTGCAGCAGTTTGATCCCGAGACCGTCCTTGATGTCGAAGGATTTGGTCTCACGTCCCTCGCTGTCGTAGGTCACCTTGCCATCGGTCAACACGCCATCCACATCCAAAGCTGCAAGCCGGATGGCAGCCGCCATGTCAGCAAGGGCTGCCATTAGTTGATGCCCGCACGCAGCAGGGCCATCAAGTGAACGACGCCTGCTATGGCATCGCCATCCATGACCACAATGGAGGTGATCCTGCTCTGTTCCATGATATGCATCGCCTCGGCGGCCAGATGCCCCGCAGGCAGTGTTTTGGCCCCCACAGTCATCAATGATTGGATGGGTACCGAGTTAATGTCGGGCCGCTCCTCCAGCGCCCGGCGGAGATCTCCATCGGTGAAGATGCCCAGTAACTTGCCTTGCTCAGCCACTACCGTCATGCCCAGGCCTTTGGCAGTGATCTCCATCAGTGCCTCAGCCAGGGTGGCGCTGGAACTGACCATGGGTATGTCATTGCCTTTGACCATCAGGTCCTCAACCCGCAGCAGCAACCGTTTGCCCAGCGCACCCCCGGGATGGGAAAAGGCAAAGTCTTCCTCGGTAAACCCCCGGCTTTCCAGCAGCGCTATGGCCAACGCATCACCCATGGCCAACGCGGCGGTGGTGCTGGATGTGGGAGCCAAATCAAGTGGACAGGCTTCTTCGGCGACCCCAACATGAATATGGACGTCCGATGCTTCCGCAAGGGTCGAGTCCCGGCGGCCTGTCATGCTGACCAGCCTCACACCCAGCCGTTTCAACAGCGGCAGCAGGGTCAGCAATTCTGGCGTGGTGCCGCTGTTGGAAAGGGCGAGGACAGTATCCCTGACGGTGATCATGCCCATGTCGCCATGGGACGCTTCACCCGGGTGTACAAAAAAGGCCGGTGTTCCGGTGCTGGCAAGGGTGGCCGCAATTTTGCTTGCGATGTGCCCCGACTTTCCCATCCCGGTGACGATGACCCGGCCTTCGGTGGCGAGGATCAATTTGCAAGCCTCGGCAAACGAGGCGTCCAGGTCCGCCGCGACATCTGCCACCGCTTTGCTTTCCAGTCGGAGTGTACGTGCGGCGGATGTCAGCAGTGTGTCGTGGTCAAGCATGGGGGATTAAGCCTGGGGGATGTCATGGAATAACCATAGGTAGTAAAACACATACAGGGCAAGGAATACGCCGCCGGCCGACCGCCCCAACCGCGCCTTGTTATCTGCCCCGCGCCAGCCAATCCATATCAGCAAGGTCAGGATGACTGTGGAGATCATCACTGCACCCAAATCCCGCTGAATATCGTGAATAGAGAGCTGTAAGGTCTCGAAGAACCCGGGCAGCGCCAGCACGATCAGCAGGTTGAACATATTTGAACCGACCACAGCACCGATCGCAATGTCGGCGTGCCCGCGAAGGGCGCTGACAACCGATGCTGCCAGTTCCGGCAGGCTGGTCCCGAAGGCCACGATGGTAAGGCCTATTAGCAGTTCGGAAACCCCAAAGCCCTGGGCGACATTAACCGAGGCCCAGACCAGGGCGCGGGAGCTCGCTATCAGAATGATGAGACCTATCAGGAAGGCGCCCAACGCCCGCGCCAGCGGCATGGTGGGTAATTCCGGTGGCGTGTCGTTCGGGTCGGGTCGGCGCAGGTGACTGCCAATGCGCAGCAAATAGAGGACCAGCGCTCCCATTAACAGAGAGGCGTCGACTATCGACAGAACGGCGTCAGCCAGTGACACCCCACAAAGTATGATGACGCCGATCAGGATGGGGAGGTCTATAAACGCCGTTGTACGCCCGACCAATATCGGCGATATCAGCAGGGTAATGCCCAACACCAGGCCGATGTTGGCGATGTTTGATCCCAGGGCATTGCCAACAGCCAACTCTCCGGAGCCCGCAATCGCCGCCATCAGTGAAACCAGTATTTCGGGCGCAGATGTGCCGACCGAAACAATGGTCATGCCGATCAAGAGCGGCGGCATGCCGACACTGCCTGCGATGGCGGCAGCCCCCTCCACGAACTGGTCAGCACTCCAGACCAGCGCCAGCAACCCGACAACGATGACTACGAAATCCAAAACCATACGGGTTCCCTTAATGCTTCAAAGCCGGTGCAGCGTGGCCCCGTCTGCCGACACCTTAACCGTGCATATCGGTTATGATGCGTGCCGGTCTGGGGAGTTCCAGGCCGGCTCGGCGCGGCAGCCGCCAATTGTATCCTAATGCTGCACAGTCAATGGAGATGCTGATGATCAGGGGATTAATACAACGGAATTGGATTGCCCCAACCGGTTTTACGATCTGGGTCCTGATGTTGGTGTGGGCCGAGGTGGCTTCGGCCCAGCAGCCGGTCGAGCCCGCTGGCCCCCGGGAAGTGGTGGCCCAGGCCACTGACAGAATCATGGCCCTGGTACGGGAAGCCCCCGACTATTTCGAGGATGATCCCGATCGCTACATCAATGGAGTGGGCGAGGAACTGGACCGTGTGGTGGATTTTCGAGGCTTCGCCAGGGGGGTGATGGGGAGTTATGCCAGTGCCGAGCGGTATCGAAGTCTGGACAAGGCCGAACAACAACGGTTGAGGGAGCAGCTTGACAAGTTCACCGATGTGCTGCGGGTGGGCATGGTGCGCTCCTACAGGCGTGGCTTACTCGCCTTCGGCGGGGAGGGGGTTGCGTTGGGCGACCCCGATTTTTCCCCCAACAGCAGCCGAGTTGCCTCGGTGACCCAACTGGTGTCGGGTGAGGACGGGAAGGTCTACACCGTCAAGTACCAGATGGGGCAGTATCGCGATGGCAGTTGGAAGTTGCGCAACCTGATTATTGAAAATATCAACCTGGGTGAGATTTACCGGGGGCAGTTTGAAGCCGCTGCCGATGAGGCAGGTGGCGACCTCGATATCGTGATTGCCAACTGGGATGACAGCCGCATCCAGTCAGAGGCGAGGGAGGAATACCGTGGAGGCGAGTAAAGTCAGGGATTTGGTGGCGGCCGCATTTCCGGATGCCAGCGTCGAGGTGGCGCTGGAAGGAGGGCACTACACCGTCACGGTAATTTCCGCTGGCTTTGAGGGTGTCCGGCCGGTGGCCAGGCAGCAGCGGGTCTATGCACCTTTATCGGCGGCTATAGCCGCCGGCACCATACATGCCGTCAACATCCGGGCACTGACCCCGGGAGAGGCCCAGAGCTGAATTCCTGCAATGGATAGTCTGTTAATTCAAGGGGGCCAAACCCTCTCCGGGCAGTTGCGGGTTTCTGGCGCCAAGAACGCGGCACTGCCCATCCTGGCGGCGACGCTGCTGACTGAGGCCAAGACCACTGTTCGCAATCTGCCGCACCTGCATGACATCACCACCATGGTGGAGTTGTTGGGCAGTTTGGGGGCGGACCTGATGGTCGATGAAAAACTGGGCATTGAGGTTGATGGCAGCACCGTCAACAAACTCAGGGCTCCCTATGAATTGGTAAAGACCATGCGGGCTTCCATTTTGGTGCTGGGTCCCTTGCTCGCGCGGTTTGGCCGCGCAGAAGTGTCGTTCCCCGGGGGCTGCGCAATAGGTTCCCGGCCCGTCGATTTGCACCTTAAGGGGCTGGAGGCCATGGGTGCGGAGATCAGCGTCGAGGACGGCTACATCAAAGCCCACAGGCAGGGCCGCCTGCGCGGAGCCGATATTACCCTTGAGACCGTCACCGTGGGCGGTACCGAAAACCTGCTGATGGCTGCCACGTTGGCCGAAGGTAAGACAGTGATTCGAAACGCAGCCCGGGAACCGGAAGTGGTCGATCTCGCCCATTGTCTGACTGCCATGGGTGCGCGCATCTCGGGTATTGGCTCATCGACACTGGAAATAGATGGGGTAGCCAGTCTGGCAGGCGCTGACTATACGGTCATGCCCGACCGGATAGAGGCGGGCACCTACCTCGTCGCAGTGGCCGCAACAGGTGGTCGGGTCCGTCTTGAGGGAGCGGTGCCGCACCATCTGGATATTGTGCTGGAGAAGTTGCGGGAGGCCTCCGCGTCGATCGAGATCGGCGAAGATTGGATTGAGCTCGATATGCAGGGCCGACGACCCAGCTCCGTTGCCATCACCACGGCCCCCTATCCCGGTTTTCCAACGGACATGCAGGCGCAATTTACGGCGCTGAATACCATTGCAGATGGCGTTGGTCGGGTCACGGAAACCGTGTTCGAGAACCGGCTGATCCAAACCCACGAGATGAACAGAATGGGCGCGGACATTAGTATTGAGGGCAATATGGCACTGATCGTCGGTGCCAAGCGCCTCAAGGGTGCGCCGGTCATGGCCTCGGATCTTCGTGCCTCCGCAAGTTTGGTGATCGCCGGTTTGGTAGCCGATGGCCAGACCAGGGTGGACAGGATTTACCACATCGACCGCGGCTACGAGTGTATCGAGGAAAAGTTGCAGTCCCTGGGCGCCGACATCCGGCGTCAGCCGGGTTGATGGTGGAGCTGACGGGTTTGGCGATGAAACAACAGCTGACAGTGGCTCTTACCAAAGGGCGCATCCTCAAGGAAACGTTGCCGCTGCTGCGGGCAGCCGGTTTGGCGCCCCTTGAGGACGTGAACAACAGCCGGAAACTCGTATTCGAGTCAGAGTCCGACGGCATCCGCCTGGTTATCCTGCGCGGCTCGGACGTGCCGACCTATGTCAGGCACGGAGCGGCGGATATTGGCATCGTCGGCAAGGATATGCTGCTGGAGTATGGTGCCCAGGGCCTCTATGAACCCTTGGACCTGGGCATTGCACGATGCCGGCTGATGACCGCAGGTTTCGAGGACCACGTGCCGGCCCCGGGCAGGCTGCGCGTGGCCAGCAAATTTGTCCAGATTGCCCAGCGCCACTATGCCGCCCGAGGCATCCAGGCCGAGGTCATCAAACTCTATGGCGCCATGGAGTTGGCGCCGTTGATGAACCTGGCCGATGAGATCGTTGATATTGTGGATACCGGCAATACCCTGCGGGCAAATGGCATGACGCCCCTAGAACACATCGCCGACGTCAGTACCCGGCTAATCGTCAATAAAGCGGCGATGCGGACCCGTCACGGACCGATTGCCGAGGTGATTGCGGCCATGACCCGGGCGGTTGA
>JAAXJC010000085.1:8093-9027 GCA_012270045.1 Luminiphilus sp. | reverse complement strand
TCGTCGGCTTCGACCTGCAGCCAGGGGACGCGCTGATATTCTCCGCCTGGATTCTTCACGGTGCACCGGGCAATGCCTCCGCCACCCAGGATAGGGTCGCGCTGTCCACCCGCTGGCTGGGTGACGATGTCGTCTGGGATCCACGCCCCGGAGTGGACCCCACGGTGAATCCTGAGCAGGTCGCAATAGAGCCGGGGGCACCGGTTCGTGACAACGCGTTTTTCCCGGAGCTCTTCAACTCCCGGGGAGAGTTATCCCCCAACACAGACGCTGGGTGCTGACCAAAGGTCGTCACTAGACCCCCGCGAGGTCGCGACTGCCAGCATCAAAGCTGGTACGGCGAGGGACCTGCATTAGCGGCAAGATGAACAGGAGACTACAACTTCCGGTTTCCCGTCCCGTAGTCCTCAGTGCGTGCATTCTGAGACCCTACAATAGAATCCCGCGTGCCCTCGCCCAGGTACACGTCTGCATCATTGAAGGAATTAGTTTGGGAAAATGTGTTACCGACAATCACCGTGTCGTAGACCTCTTGGCTGAACTGGGAAGAATCAACCAGAATCCCGACGGTCGCCGAACCCTCAAAGGTGTTGCCGGTGGCAACTGCACCGTCAAAATCAAGCAACACAATTCCAAATTGACCTTCGTCGTTAGCACGATCTACGAGCTCAAAACTGTTATTTGAAATGGCCGCGCTATGCGAGGTCCTGACTTCCCCAAAGTTGCCTACGATGATGCCGCGAGCGTAGGTTCCCTCAACTAGCTGCTGAAATTTATTGTTGTGCACTACCACCCTGTTTTGCCCCGGCGCGTAGCCCGCATTCGAGTAAACAGCCACCCCGTCGACAAAGTATTCAATGGTATTCCCCGTAATCGTCGTGCTTTGGTTAGCGTTTTCCACGACGATGCCCGCTATAACTTCAATGAATTCATT
>JAAXJC010000085.1:0-8083 GCA_012270045.1 Luminiphilus sp. | reverse complement strand
CCAGACCGAACCCGTCCACAGTCGACCGATTCAACTTGAAAGTTCCCAGTGATCCCTGACCGCTCGCACGGCACTCGGCACGTCCTGCCATGATGACAGCCCGGCTCAAGTCTGTAGATGCAGTTCCAGCACCCACAAAAACCACCCGATCAACGTTTCCATTGTGTGTCCGGGCATCACAGGACTGCTGGGTAAAACTGAGTGCAGTAAAAGAGACACCCCGATCGCAGGGCCGATCGACATCGATGGTCATGGTTCTCACAGATACGCGGCCGCCGGCAAAGGTAATGAGGTCCGCGGCTTCGGAGAAGGTATCACCACAGCTGGCAACGGCGTTATCAATAAGCAGTGTGGTACCCGCTATCGAGGCACCCTCGAAGCTGCCGTCAAAGCCCTCAACATAGAGTGTCGAAATTTCAAATGACCCCCTGCCCAGTTTCACGGAGGGCAGGCCTTGGGACACGGCAGAATCCAAGGCGCACTGGATGGTTTCGGTATCATCACCACCCGAGGGGCTGATGACATAACCTACTCCATCCAGGGCTGCATTCTCACCACACTGGTTTTCCTGTCCCCATGCTGCTGCCAACGGCCCCGCCCAGAGAACAAATAGCATCAAAATCCGAACAATCATTATTGTAAATATCCATGGCTACCCCTCAGTGTTTCTGTATACCGCGCGAATGCAGGCTTTGGCAAAATGCTGCAGGTTTTTTGTGTGGCGTGTCACTTGCGGGGCGACTCTTCCGCTTTATCTAATACCCGTACTGGCATTCAAACGGGAATCGACTGACCGCCAATCAACGAGGCCGCGTCCCCATTGGCAAGCAACAAGTTTTTAGAATCGGGGATAAGGAAGGCGCGGACAGAGTGTCTTCATGCTCGATCGGATACTGACTTTCGGGATAGGGCAATAACACCGCCGTAGATTAACCACGGCGCCAGCAACCAGGGCAACTGCCCCTGCAGCGTGATGGTGCGGCCGTTGAATTCAAACAGCAGCGGATTCCACCAGGGGCCGGTGGGCGCCAGTGGTGCCCAGGACAGGGGTTTACCGACCGCCAGCTGGTCGTGGTAGAGAAACATCTCCACGCCAATGTTCTGCCCCAGCGCCCACAGCATAAAGACAGCAAATGGGCCCCAGTGCCAGGACTCAAAGACCTCGCGGCGACGGCCGCTGCAGCGCCACATCAGCCACAGGCCACCTAAGGTGATCGTGCCGGCGTCCGCCAGGGAGTTCAGCAACCAGTTGACGTGTATTGGAATCCAGAAATTCAAAACGTCGTTTCTGCGCAGGTCGACCGGATCACCCGCCAGCCAGCCATAGGTGAACCAAAGCTCCCAACCCAGGGCGCAGAGCAAAAAGCTACCCACGTAGGCGGGAATCGACCAGCCTGGCAGCAGGCCGCGCCGGTACAGCCAGGGTACGATCAGCAGCGGCAGCAGTGCGCTGCAGTAGACCACGACGATGACACGCAGATATTCCAGGGTCATAACAGCTGCCAGTGCTCTGTGAGGCAGATATCTGGGTAGGTCAACGGGGCCCTGAGCTGTCCAACGACACCGCACTCAGGATGGCATGGGCGCGCCCCCTGAATAGAAAGCGTCAGCTGACTAGCAACCCGTGGCGCGGGTTCAAGGGGGCTGCTGTCCTCCATGCTAGAGCCTCGCAATGACCTTGATCTCCACCTTCAATCTCGGGTCAACCAGGGCCGGCGTAGCCACCAGCGTCTGACAGACCTCGGGCTTTTTGCCGTAGGCGGCCTCCCGGGTGGCAAAAACCTCCGGCACCTTGGCCATGCAATCGTCCATATCGGTGACGAAAAAGGTTTCATCAACAATGTCATCCATGGTCGCGTCAAACTGGGCGAGCACATGACGGATGTTTTGGTAGGCCTGCGCAACCTGCGCCGGGAGGTCATCGGGGATTTCCCCGTCCTCGGTCATGCCCACCTGCCCCGCGAGGTAGAGGGCGCCGTCCACACTGACACCCTGGCAAAAGAAGTCAGCGTAGGGGCCTGACCTAAAGATTTTTTTCTCTGAAGCCATGGAGAACTTTTCCTTACAGTAAAAAGTCAGCGCCCAGGCTCAAGACAACAAGCAGGGCGGCTGCCGGGCAACAAGAGACAACCCCAACCGTGCTTGTCCAAACCGGGACATGACGGTGCGAGGATCGACCCTTCGGCTCGCCCCATCGCACCGGATTGGAACCACACTAGCACCGACTCGGGAAAAACCACAGTGAGTGTCTGCAACATTATGGATAAGGGCTTGTGAACGCAGGGCCGGCCCGGGCTGCCACCCCGCTGCCAGGACGGTTTGAGTTTGCCGGAGGCAATGCTATTTTTGGGTTGTCGGCTACACGCCACAGGACTCGAACACTGCGCCATCCCTATCATGATCAACCTGAAGCAGATAACCCCCATTGCCGCACTGGCGGCACTACTGGTATCCGGTGCAGCCGCTGGGGTGCCGCCCGATGCGGACGCAGAAATCCAGAGCTTGCTGGCCGCAGTCGCCACCAGTGGCTGCGACTTCGAGCGCAATGACGAGCTCTATCCATCTGACCAGGCCGCGGATCATCTGGCCCTCAAGTACCGACGGGGCACACGTTACGTGTCCACTGCGGAGGACTTTATAGACCGCCTGGCATCAAAGAGTTCCTGGAGCGGCAGCCCCTACTATGTGATCTGCGATGGCGTCAAAACCGCGAGTGGCGACTGGCTACACCAGCAATTGAAGGCGCTTCGCAGCGAGTCGGCGCCCTAGCACCCCATCCCGGATAAAGGCACTCCCCCGGACGGGAGAGGCTCCGCTCAAGCTAATGCGGCAACCTGATTGCCCGACATTCCGACGTTCCAGCATCGTAGCGACGGTTCGGGGGATACCTCGGGTGGGTAGCTTAACCCCGGGGAACGTAGGCTGGCGTGCCGTCAGCCAGCGTCTCCACCACGCAGGCGGCGCTGTGCTCGTCAGACACTGTGGCGTAGTGCCCGTAGAGGCTGCCATCGGCGCCGGTGTCCTCAAAGGCTTCCAGGGCCAAATACCAGTCGTACCAACCCTCACAGGCGAGCCTGCGGTTCTCGAAGGTAGGATTGTTTTTTGCCTGCTGAAGTAACTGGGCGTAGTTCGCGTCAGCCAGAAGGAACGCTTCCCTGCTGCCACCCTCGGCTGTGCAGCCCGCTACCAAGACCATCATGGCCAGTGCAATGGCTCTCATCGGATACCCTCCGTGGTATGTCCGTCGGTCGCGATGGTAACAGCGACCTGATCGGCACATCATCCTTTCGGAGCTCGAAAGGTGAATTTTTTCCGAACTTTCATACCGCAGCTGGGACCGCGCAGCAGCGCTTGGGGCAGCCACTCAAGGGGCCAGAATGGCGGGGGCTTGGCGAGAGCCTGACAATACCCAGCACCCCCGCTATGCCGCGGAGACTGCTCAGTCCGACTCGACCTCCGGACGGTTACTGCCCCAAGGCCCAGCGTAAAAATCCCGCAGTACGAAGAACGCCTGTTTGCGTCGACCATTCTCGTCCACCAGGCCTTTCCTGTTGCGGTAATCCTGGACGCCCCCCAGGGGACGCAGCATCGCCCTGAAGTCCTTCAGAATCCATGGCGTCATACCCACCACCTGGGGGCTGTTGGCGAGCATGGTCAGCTGCGCCCGGTAGACGTCGGCCTGGTAATCCTCGGTCCAGACGCCCTCACCCCGCCGGCCCGCCTTGGCCCCGGCACCAAATTCAGAAATATGCAGGGGCTTGTCAAAGGCGGAACTGATTCTGATGTGCCCCATGAAGGAAAGCATCAGCTTGCGCACTGTTCTCTCGCTGACACCCAGGGCCGGCGCCAGCCCCCTGGCGTAGTACCAGCCAAAGTATTGGTTGTAACTGACGATATCCACCAGGGCGCCCAGGGGATCGTCAATCACCAGATCAAAACGCGAACCGATCGCCGGTGCCGCCTCCCCTGCCCTCTCCAGCACGGCGGCAAAGATGGCTCGTTCTCTGGCGGTCGCCTCCGGGTTGTCGACGCCATAGGCAGCCAGATGCAGGGCCACCGCACTGAGCTCCCTGCGTGTATCACCCAGCAGCGCCGCACTGATCAACCGGCTATCGTCCGCTGACCGCAGCCCATCGATCAGTTGTTCCAGAAAGCGCATCCGAGCTGGGGAGTAAGGTGTCTCATTGGCCACCGACCAGATAACAACGCTGGCTCGACTCCAGTCCCGGGTCACCAGTCGTTCAAGCTGGTCCCGGGCGACGGCCAGGGTATCCGGGTTCTGCCAGGCAATGTTCCAGTAGATAGGCACCTCAGCCCACAGCAGCAAGCCCATCTCATCGGCTACCCGGGCCGCGTGACGGGAATAGGGATAGTGGGCCGCCCTGACAAAATTGGCGCCCAGGGCTTTCGCCTCGCCAAACAGGCGCTCCATATCCGCGTGTGAGTGTGCGGCACCATCCCGCCCGATGGGTTCCTCGTGGGTTGAGATTCCCCTGAAACGAATCGGTTCGCCGTTCAACAGTACCGACTGACCCCTGGTTTCTATGGTGCGGAAGCCCACCCGGTCGACCACCACATCGTCGCCGGCTCGATACCGCACATCGTAGAGCCGGGGGGATGCTGGACTCCATAATTCCGGGACGGCACTGATCTGGAAAACCGCGCGACCCTCTGCGTCGACCTGCCCCTGCTGCTCCACCGCCAGCTCGGGTATAGCGACCGCCACTGGTGAGCCTGCCGCCAGGCCTCGGGTATAGAGGGCAACATGGATGCTTTCACGATCGCGGCTCAGGGTCGCCTTGGCGTTGACGATGAAGGCCTGGGGAGTCTCCACCAACATCACATCACGGGTCAGTCCACCGTAGGGCCACCAATCGGTACGCTGGGTGGGTACCGAGTGTTCACCCAGCCGGTTATTGACGTTGATCACCAGGTCATTGGCACCGGGCCGCAGGTGTTCGGTGACATCAATGGCAAAGGGGACGTAGCCCCCTACCTGTCGCCCCAGCGGCACACCGTTCAGGAAGACGGTGGTGGTGTAATTCGCGCCGCCGAACCAGAGGTGATAGCGACTGCCGGGCTTGATAGCCGTATTGACGCTGCGCTGATACCAGACGCTGTCCCGGTAGAAGAACAGGTCATCGAACTGGGTGTTGAAATCACCAGGCACCTGCACCTTTCGGGCAACCGGGTAGCTGTACTCCAACAGTTGCCACTCATCGACCGGGGTACGTGTTGTCGCCCAGCCACCAAATATGCTGCCCGGCGCCCCCATATCCATGGGGTCAACAATAAGATTCCAGGTGCCATTGAGGGACTGGATGGTCCTACTGTCGACAAAATTCAGCACGGCCTCATCAGGTGGCGGCACCTGCAGCTCGGGGGTGTTGAAAGGATTTTCATCATCGGCCGGCTCGGCAGCCAGCCCATGGGTGGGGCAAAGAAGCAAGACCGTCACTGCGGTCAGCAGTCCGATAAATCCTGTGCTCGACGACTGCATGGCGCTGCCCCATCGCTGATTTATTTTTTTGACAGCATACACGCTACAGGGATGCCCACTCGACAAGTGGGACCATCACGCTGCCCGCGGACTCCGGGGTAAACAACGCGGCAACCCGCAAGCAGCAGAGGTTAGAACCTGATCCTGAAGAGCCCGGACCGGGTAACGCCCCGGCCCCAGAACTTTAATCCCGGAGAAAGGTTACCGGCGCCGGTCAGTAGCGATTGATATCGGGCTCATCCTGCTGGTTACGGTTTTTGATCAGCAGTCGCCGGAGGGGCACCAGGATCACCAGGCTGAAGATACCGAAGAAGGTCAGCAGGGCCTGCCAGTTACCGGTATAGGGTAGCGGCAGGGAGTCCTGCAACAACAGCGACAGACCGGTAACCGCCGCGCCAACGCCAAAGGACAGGAGGATAAAGTCCAGTCCCAGCAACACATCGGCAGCAACCAGCACCAGCGCCGCGATCAACCAGACTTCGTATCGTAGGATCAGGTCCAGCATATCAAGCTCCATCCACTCGCTTGAGGGTATCCTGCAGTGCGGCCAGCCCGCCAATGGTTTTGGTCACATCCGAGGGCAGCACAATGGTTTTGGTGTTGTCCGAAGCCGCCATTCTGCCAATGGCATCGACCTGGCGCTTGAGGATTTCAAAATCCACCGCCGGCTGGCCGTTGTTGGCGATGGCATCGGCTATTACCCGGGTCTGCTCGGCGTCGGCCTCGGCTTTCTTGATGACCGCATAGGCCTCGGCGTCGGCGGTCAGTCGAATCGCTTCCGCTTTCTTGGTGGCCTCGTAGAGTTCGGCGTCGGCCTCCAGCTCCACCCGCTGCCGCTCTCCCTCTGCCTTTGCCACCGTCGCCCTACGCTCCCGCTCGGCATTCAATTGCTGGCGCTGGGCCTGCTTGGTGGCTTCGTCCACGCGTACGTCGGTGATTTCAGAGCGAGTGATTTCAAGGCCCCAGACCTCGGCGGCATCGCGCAGGTTTTTGAGAATCTCGTCGTTCATCTGCTGGCGGCTGCTCTGGATGTCGTCCAGTTCCAGCTTGCCGGCAGCGCTGCGGATGATTGACTCGGCTGTGGTCCGAAGGGCCAGGGGCACATCGCGAATCCGGTAAACCGATTTGGCGGCGTCAATGACCCGGAAAAACACCGTGGTCTCCAGTACGATTTCCACGTTGTCACGGGTGATGACCGAAATATCAAAGGCATCGAGCTGGCGCTCCAGCACCACCACCTTGTGTTCAATACGATCCAGAAAGGGGATCAAAAGACTGATGCCGGCCGACAGGGTTTGCCGGTATTTACCAAAGCGCTCCACAACGTACTCGTCCGATTGCGGCACGATGGCCACGCTCTTGGCGGCGATAAGTATCGCGAATCCAAAAAACGCCAGTGTCAGAATAATGCCTAGATCTACTCCCATGATGTCGGTTCCCCCCTTGAACCCAGGCCTCGTGCCCTTGCCCTGATCATACTGATGGGTGAGCTCTTTTTTAAGCCCGCCGTGCCTTCGTCGAGGAAATCCCCGAGGAACTAGCAGACGAGTTCTTTGAGTACCTGCAGGCCTACCGCCAAAAGGAACAGGAAAAGCGATACCAGCAGTGCATCATTTCGCACTAGGGGTTCTGTTTACCCCTGCCCGGTCATGGATCACCGGATCGCGCTCCGGTGCTCTGCGCCATTGCAGCACTGCGGCTAGCGGCTGCGTTGGTGGGTTTCCCTGTAGTGGTGATGCACTGCGCGGATGCTTGGGCCTCGACCTGCGGCGCCAGATTATTCACACCATGACGGTCGGCCTCTCAGGAGGCCGCCGCCTGGCATCCTACGACACCGCGGATACGGACCCTGCTCGACTATTGGGCAAGCTCACTGGTGGCTGCAAAATCGTCGCCTTCGCGCTCAGCATGCCTAAGTTCGACAAAAAGGGCATATTGCGCCGCAAGGGTAACGGGGATCGAGACGAACAGGCCCAAACCAAACGGGATAGCCGCGACCACGTTTACGATTAAGGCCAGGACGGCGAATACCAGATAGTCCATAAAGTGAGCCGTAATGATTCGCCTGCTCTCCTCCATAGCCTGCCATGGGCCCAAACCTTCCCGGATGACAAGCAGTAGGGAAAAGGCATAGGCGAGGGAGAGGTATATCCCTGGCAATACGAGCAACAGCAAGCCAACCGAGATCATCACCGAGGTCAACAGGGACAGCACCAGAAGGGGTACAAATTGACTAAACCCTGCAAAAAAATGCGTGAAATCACAGTCCTCATCAGATTTCACACGAATCACCAGCGTGTATAGCCCTGCAAGCAAATGCGCTGCCAAGACGGTGGAGGCCATGAATATGGGTGATAACAGCGACATGCAAACCCCCACCGCGAGGGTTGCTCCGGACAGAAGCAGAGGCTGCTTTTTGTAGGCGGCCCAACCACCGCGAAAGTAGTCTAGGTAATTTGCCTGAAACGATACTTTGGTCATGAGAACACCCTGTGAGAGTTGGCTTCGGTGCTGGCGCACAGCGACGTAATGACCCCATCTTATTTCTGCGGCAATGCCGGGGGCCATACCTCCATAGGGGTA
>JAAXJC010000063.1 GCA_012270045.1 Luminiphilus sp. | reverse complement strand
AAAAGCCGTCGCAGGTCGCGCAGGCGCTGACGCCCTTGCCCATGAAAGCTTCCTCACTGGGCAAGCCAAGGTATTGGGCTGAAGCCCCGGTCGCTATGATCAGGGCATCGCAGCTGTAGTCCTGTGTGCCGCCCAACCGTAACTGCTTACTCTGCATCTCCACCCGTTCGAGAGGGTCAAACACGATAGACGCCTCAAAACGCTCACCGTTTGCCTGCATCTCCATCATACATTGAGGACCCTGCAGGTCCGGCGCTCCGCCAGGCCAGTTTTCCACCTCGGTGGTGGTGGTCAACTGCCCACCCTGCTGCATGCCGGTAATGACCACGGGATTGAGATTGGCCCTCGCGGCGTATACCGCCGCGGTATAGCCCGCGGGGCCCGATCCGAGAATGATTAATCGATGGTGCTGTATGTCAGTCATGGTTGCAAAACTAGCTCTTAAAAACGGGGAAATTCATGGCGGCTTGGCGGAGCGCGCATGGTAGCATTTCGTTTTCACAAAGAGGACGCTGATTCCTTGTCAGCTTCAAGAAAATCGGCAAAAACAGCCCCGGAAGTCCAGCCGCCACGGCGTGGGCCAGCGGACGCCCTGTTCATCGCAATAGGAGCTGCCTGCCTATTCATCCTGCTGGCCCTGCTCAGCCACAATTCCGGGGATCCCGGTTGGTCCGCCAGCGGGGTAGGGGGGGACATACGCAACCTTGCTGGGGTCACGGGCGCGTTTATCGCTGACGTGCTGTTTTCCCTGCTGGGCTATGGCGCGTTCCTCATTCCCGGTCTGCTGGGCTACCAGGCTTTGCGCTTCCTGACCACAAGGGAGTCCAGGGCGCCGCTGAACTGGAATGTATTGGGCCTCAAGGCCCTTGGCCTGCTGCTGCTGGTGATGGCCGCCACGGCCCTCGCTGCGCTGAACGACCAGGGCTACGCCGATTTGCCCCAGGGGGCCGGGGGCATTCTGGGTGCCAGCGTCGGAGGAGCCTTCGACGCAGCATTCAGTGCCATCGGTGCCCGTTTGGTTCTGTTGGCGGTTTTTTTCCTGGGTCTAACAATCTTTGGGGATATAAGCTGGTTACGGGTGACGGAAAATCTGGGCCGCGTCCTGATTGCCGCTACGACCCGCGGCTGGAACTGGCTGTTAAATACCCGGGATCAGCTGGCGGATCGCCGACAGCGTGAAAAACAGCAGGTCAAACGCAAGGCGGTAATCGAAGATTATGTGGCGGAAAAGCGCAAAAATCCGCCCAAGATAAAAGCACCCGAACCCAAGGCAGAAACCAGTCAGCGGCTGGAGAAAGAGCGGCAAAAACCCCTCTTTGACATGCCAGTGACCGGGGAGATGCCACCTCTGGATCTGCTTGACGTTGCCCAGGAGACCGGCCCACGGGGATATTCCAAGGACGAGCTGGAGTCTCTGTCGCGGTTACTGGAACTGAAATTGCAGGACTTTGGCGTCACCGCTGAGGTGACCGCGGTCTATCCCGGGCCCGTGGTAACACGTTTTGAAATCCAGCCCGCGGCTGGGGTCAAGGTTTCCCGTATCTCCAATCTGGCCAAGGACCTCGCGCGCTCACTGGCGGTGATTTCCGTGCGGGTGGTGGAGGTCATACCGGGGAAGAGCGTGGTCGGCATAGAGATACCGAATGCCAACCGACAAACGGTCAACTTCCGGGAAGTGCTGGCTTCGAAGACCTTCGACGAGTCCAAATCCAATCTGACACTGGCCCTTGGTCATGATATTGCCGGCGCGCCCGTGGTCGCTGACCTCGGCAAGATGCCCCACCTGCTGGTTGCAGGCACCACCGGCTCGGGTAAATCCGTAGGGGTCAACTGCATGTTGGTCAGCCTGCTCTATAAAAGCAGCCCAGAACATGTCCGGATGATTCTGGTGGATCCCAAGATGCTCGAACTCTCGGTCTACGAGGGCATCCCCCATCTGCTCACGCCTGTGATCACCGATATGAAAGACGCGGCCAATGGTTTGCGTTGGTGCGTTGCCGAGATGGAGAGGCGCTACAAACTCATGTCCTTGTTGGGGGTGCGTAACCTGGCCGGCTACAACCGTAAGGTGGCGGACGCCATTGCCGCAGGTGCCCCGATAGACGATCCCACCTGGCAGCCCGATCAACTGTCCATGACGCCGGTGGAGGAACAGGTCAGCCCAACCCTTGAACCCCTGCCCAGTATTGTTGTCGTAATAGACGAGTTCGCCGACATGATGATGATTGTCGGCAAAAAAGTGGAGGAGCTGATCGCACGCATCGCCCAAAAGGCGAGGGCAGCGGGAATACACCTGATACTTGCCACCCAGCGGCCATCGGTTGATGTCATCACGGGTCTGATCAAGGCCAACATTCCGACTCGCATTGCATTCTCCGTCAGCTCCAAAGTGGACTCGCGAACCATTCTGGACCAGGGCGGGGCAGAGCAGTTGCTGGGCTCTGGCGACATGCTGTACCTGCCCGCGGGCTCCAGCGTCCCGGTCCGGGTGCACGGTGCCTTCTGCTCTGATGAGGAGGTACACAGGGTGGTTGCCGACTGGACCCGGCGCGGACAGCCTGAATACATAGAGGGACTGTTGGATGAAGGGGGGCAGACGCCGGTTACCGCCGGGGAACTGCAGTCAGCAGCCGCCGAGGAGGAGGACCCGGAGGCCGATGCCCTGTATGACGAGGCGGTCCACTACGTCACCAAAAGCAGGCGCGCCTCCATCTCCAGCGTCCAACGTAAGCTGCGGATAGGGTATAACCGGGCAGCTCGATTGATTGAAACCATGGAACAAACAGGTGTGGTCTCCGCCATGGGCAGCAACGGTCAGCGTGAAGTGCTCGCTCCGCCCCCTGCGGAGGACTGATTATGAGGGCGCTGGTGGGACCGAGGTGGCGCTGGTGGATCATTGCTCTGCTGTGTGCCTGGCTGCTGATTGGTCTGGCACGGGATGCCAGCGCCCAATCCCTGTTCGCCGACGTGAACGCACTCTCAGGCTCCTTCACCCAGGAATTGAGCAATGACCAGGGTCAGTTGATCGGCAGCAGCTCCGGCACCTTTGCCCTGCTGCGACCCCATTTTTTCCGATGGTCAATCGAAAGTCCCGGACAGCAGCTGTTGCTTGGAGATGGTAACTTCTTCTGGCAGTACGATAGCGATCTGGAGACCGTCATCCGTCGCCCCCTGGAAGAGCAATTGCAATCCCCACTGGGGGTGCTACTGGCGGAAGGCGACGTGCTCATGGCGAACTACGATGTCCAGCGTTCCGAGTCTGAGATTCTATTGCGGCCCACCAGCGACGCCCCCCTGTTCAAGCAGGTGACGATCACACTTGAGGGCGGACTACCCGGCACCCTGACTCTGGTGGACAACCTTGATCAGCAGGTCGTGCTGCGCTTGGTGCTGAATGACAACAACGGTCTCACCGGTGATGATTTCAGCTTTACACCGCCCCCAGGCGCGGAACTGACGATTGTCAGTCCCTAGCCCGGCAGTCTCGCTGTGTCCCTGAACCAGCACGGTTTGTTTGATGAGGGACAGAGCTCTGCACCCCTTGCCTCGCGTGTCCGGCCGTCAAGCCTCGAAGGCTTTATCGGACAGGAGCACCTTTTGGGTGAGGGTGCGCCACTGGCGAAGGTAATTCTGGAAGGCATGCTTCACTCTTTTCTTTTGTGGGTCCCGACAGGGGTGTGTAAAACCACCCTGGCACAAATGGTTGCCGATACCGCCGGCGCCCAGTTCCAGTCGATTTCAGCGGTATTATCGGGTGTCAAAGAGATACGACAGGCCATAGACCTTGCAAAAGCAGGTCTCGCCCAGGGCCTGCGAACGGTGCTGTTCGTGGATGAGGTGCACCGATTCAACAAGTCCCAGCAGGACGCTTTCTTGCCCCACGTGGAAAACGGCACCATCACATTTATTGGGGCGACCACCGAGAATCCCTCCTTCGAAGTAAATGCAGCGCTGCTATCCCGGGTCAGGGTTTATCGCTTACGGGCCTTGGAAACCCCGCATCTGATCGAGATACTGAAACGGGCGCTGGCCACTGAATTTCCCAATCTGCGGGTAGCGGACGACATACTGGCGGCGTTGGCGGCCAGTGCCGATGGCGATGCGCGCCGAGCTCTTGGACAACTGGAAATCGCCAATGATCTGGCAGCTACCGGGCCCGATGGACGCAAGGAAATCGATCAGGGGGTGTTGGAGGAAATAGGGCAGAGCAGCCTGCGCCGCTTCGATAAAGGCGGCGACGCTTTCTATGACCAGATCAGTGCCCTGCATAAAAGCGTACGAGGCTCTGATCCCGATGCCAGCCTGTATTGGCTGCTGCGTATGCTGGACGGTGGCTGTGACCCCCTCTATATCGCGAGGCGTGTTGTGCGCATGGCCAGCGAAGACATTGGCAACGCCGACCCCAGGGCACTGGAAATCGCCCTGGCAGCCTGGCAGGTTCAGGAACGGCTGGGCAGCCCGGAGGGCGAACTCAGCCTAGCCCAGGCCGTGATTTATCTTTCCTGCGCCGCGAAGAGCAATGCCGTTTACACGGCAGTCAAAGAGGCGCAGCAAACGGTTGAGGCGTCCGGGAGTCTGGATGTGCCCATCCACTTGCGCAACGCACCCACCCAGTTGTTGCGTGAAGAGGGGCACGGAAAGGGTTACCGCTACGCCCACGATGAACCCGAAGGTTACGCTGCAGGGGAGCACTATTTTCCCGATTCCATGCCGGCAAAAACCTTCTACAGGCCCACCGACCGGGGGCTTGAGGCGCGCATACGGGAGAAATTAGGCCATCTCAGGCAACTCGATTTGAACGCCAGAAACAAGGATGACCAGTCGTGATAACGGTGCTGTGGGTGGCGTTGGGAGGAAGCCTGGGTGCCGTAGCGAGGTATGGGGGCAATGTCCTGACCCGGGCACTGCTCCCTGATCACTCGTGGCCCATTGCCACCTTCAGCATCAATTTACTGGGTGCCTGCTGCATTGGTGCCCTGTACGTATTGCTGGAACGTCAATTGATTAACGAGGCCGCACGCCATTTCCTGCTGATAGGGCTATTGGGTGGCTTTACCACTTTTTCCACCTTCTCTCTTGAATTGATGCATATGACAGGTCGCGGCGCCTGGGGGCAGGCCCTGGGCTATGCGGTGTTGAGTGTCCTGTGCTGTGCACTGGGTGCTGTGGGTGGGGCGCAGCTGGTACGCAGCCTGACCTAGCCCCCCGGGGGCAAATCAATGGCGAACACGGTATGATGCGGCCGCTTTGAACGCACCGCCCCGTGTCAGGAGACACCATGCTTGATATTAAAGTCGTCCGTAACGATCCCCAGGCCGTTGCCGAGGCGCTGGCAAAAAAACGCCACCAATTCCCTGTCGACAGCTTTTTGCAGCTTGATGCCCGCCGCAAGGACGCCGATGTGCGCTCCCAGAATTTGCTGGCAGAGCGAAAGTCCGCGTCAAAGAAAATTGGCGAACTGGTGGCCTCGGGGCTGACGGTCGACGATGCCAAGGCCCAGGTGGCCACCATTCTTGAGCAGATTGCCCGTGACCTTGACGAAGCAACAGCAGCAGCCAAAGAAGCCCAGGATGCCCTGGAGGCCCTGTTGCTGGAGACACCCAATATGCCCGACCGGGCGGTACCCGAGGGTGACAGCGAGGACGATAACCAGGAGGTTCTGGTCTGGGGGACTCCCAGGTCGTTCGATTTCCAGCCTTTAGACCACGTGGACATTGGTGAAAAGCTTGGACAGCTCGATGCCGCCATGGCGGGAAAGATTACCGGCACCCGTTTCTCAGTCATGCAGGGCAGTGTGGCACGCCTGCACCGCGCGCTCATACAGTTCATGCTGGACCAGCACACCCAACACCATGGCTATACCGAGGTTTATGTTCCCTATCTGGTCAATCGTGACTCCTTGCTGGGTACCGGCAACCTGCCGAAGTTTGAAGAGGATTTGTTCAAACTACAGGGAGACCAGGAGTATTACCTGATCCCAACCGCCGAAGTGCCCGTTACCAACTTCGCCAGGGATCGCATATTTGAGGACAGCGAACTGGGACAGGAGGGACTGCGCTTCGTCGCCCATACGCCCTGTTTCCGCAGTGAGGCCGGAAGCTACGGCAGGGACACCCGCGGACTGATAAGGCAGCACCAATTTGAAAAAGTGGAGTTGGTGCAGTTTGTCAGGCCGTCCCAGTCCAGCGCCGCTCTGGAGGGACTGACATCCCACGCTGAGCATATCCTCAAGACCCTGGATTTACCCTACAGGAAGGTGGTGTTGTGTGGCGGAGATTTGGGTTTTTCCTCACAGCTCACTTATGACCTGGAAGTCTGGCTGCCGGGACAGCAGGCCTACAGGGAAATTTCCAGCTGCTCCAATTTTGGTGACTATCAGGCCCGCAGGATGATGGCCCGTTGGCGCAACCCGGACACCGGCAAACCAGAACCGCTGCACACCCTGAACGGGTCCGGACTGGCGGTAGGAAGGACACTGGTGGCGATACTGGAGAACTGCCAGATGGCCGATGGCGACGTGGCGATACCGGCAGCCCTACAACCCTACATGGCGGGGGCTACCCGGATCAGCGCTGGGCCGTAACGGTTGGGCTGGCAGCCCTGCCACCCAAGGCCAGGGCATCTGCCAGAATACGACCGGCCTCCAGAAGCAACACGTCCGGATCCTCGTCTACGGCCTCCTCGGTTTCTGCAACCGGCAGTTCACCGTCCTGGGCGTTGCTGAGTTCGGTGGGCTCCATGCCTTCTTCGTCGCTTTCGTCCAGCGACACCATCTCATCCTCATCACGAAGGCTTTCCAGGGTATCCATGCCCAGAGCCTCACGCCGTTTGTTCTCGATGGCCAGTGCCCTGTTTTCCTGGCTGTCCCGCAGGGCGACCCGCTCGACTTCATTGAGCGGCAAGGCCTTCAAGCCCTGGGTTTCAGCGGCCATGGCGACCTGATCCGTGAGGTAGACAAAATCCGGGTCACTCTGGGCTCGATTCCTGTGTCGTTGCTCAAGTGTCGGTAGCAAGGAGGAGAACATGCCGTACTCCCGGTGTCGCACCGGCGAGATCTGATCCCAGTCCAGGGCATTGTCGAGGGCACTCTCGCCAATCTCGCCGGCATCAAACAGGGACGGGAAGTCGATGTCCGGCACCACACCCCGGTGTTGGGTGGAGTCGCCTGATATTCGGTAAAACTTACTCTCGGTAACCTTCAGTTGACCCTCGGGCATACCGAGCAATGTTTGTACCGTGCCCTTACCAAAGGAGCGGTCGCCAAGGACGATGCCCCGACCGTAATCCTGGATAGCCCCCGCAAAAATTTCCGAAGCGGACGCGCTGAGGCGATTGATAAGCACCGCCACCGGCCCTTCGTAATAAGCGGAGCGGCGCCTTTTGCCGTCGCGCCAGACCCGACGCTCAGCACTGCGAATTTGCACGGTGGGACCGTATTCAATAAAAAGGCCAGTCAAATCGTTCGCTTCTTGCAGCGAACCGCCGCCATTGTTACGCAAATCAATGACCAGGCCCTCAGCACCCTCAGCCTGCAACCCCTCGATCAGTTTCCTGACATCCCGGGTCGTTGATTTGTAATCTTCCTCACCACGGCGCAGCGCCGCAAAATCAATGTAGAACGCCGGAATCTCAATGATGCCTATCTTGCGCAACTCCCCGTCGACATCTTCGATTTCGAGCAATTCGCTCTGGGCCGCCTGTTCCTCAAGCTTCACCTTATTACGCTCTATGGCCACCACATGCCGCTGGTCGGTCTTACCCTTATCCGGGATCACCTCCAGTCGCACCGTCGTTTCCCGCGGGCCGCGGATCAAATCGACTACCTCGTCCAGGCGCCATCCAATCACGTCCTCAATCGGCCCCTCGTCACCCTGACCCACGCCAATGATCAAGTCGGAGGGTTTGAGCTCTCCCTGCTTGTCCGCAGGGCCAGCGGGGACCAGGCGAACCACTTTTGTATATTCATCGTCGACCTGCAGCACCGCTCCGATGCCGTCAAATGACAGGCTCATATTGATGTCGAAATTCTCTGCCCGTCGGGGGGAAAAGTAGGCTGTATGCGGATCATACAGTTCGGCCAGGGCGTTGGCGTAGATGGCAAAAACGTCCCGCTCGTTATACTGGTCCAGCCGGTTCAACTGGTTCTTGTACCGACGTACCAGGGTCGGGGCAATTTCATCGGCGGGCTTTTCAGCCAGCTTCAGGCTCAAGGCCTGGTTTTTGATCCGTTTGCGCCACCGGTCGTCCAGTTCCGCTGTGTTGCCCGCCCAGGCAACGTCGTCACCGTTGAGGGGCAGGTACTCGACCAGGGTGTAATCGAAGGCGGCCACCATGTCGGGCAGGTTCTCAACCACGCTCCCCAGGCGAGTGGTCAAATTTTGCTGGTAACGCTCGAAAATGCTGAAGGCCGGGGCGAGATCGCCCTCGCGTCCCAGGTCATCCAATTGGGTACGCCAGGTCTGGAACCCTTCGACATCCTCCCGGGTAAAAAACATTTTTTGGGGATCCAGGGCGTCAATATAAGCGTCGAGATGAGCTGCCGACAGCGCGTCGTCGTAGGCCTTGCCCTCATAGTGCCGTGACTGCAGGGCTTCGATCATTTCCTCAAGGGTTTGACCCTGTATTGCCTCTGGAGCCAGGGCCCAGGAGTTGGGCAGGCACAGCAGGCAGAGTAGGGCAAGCCATCGGGTCGTTTTCGGGTGGATCATGGGTAATCGGTGCTCATCGTGGCGGCAAGGGCTCTATATTAGACAACATACGCACCAAATGACTCGATCCGATGTGTATTTATTGACCCAGTTTACCTATCTGTCTCAGAAAGGGTGGCCAAAACGCAGGTAGAAAGCCGAATTATCACCCGTGCCCTTGGCCACTTCGGCGCGCAGTACCACGCCGGACTCGGGCTTGATCAGCCAGCTGATACCTGTGCCCAGCCCGGGAAAGGTATTGCTACCACAATCGGATGAGGCCTCCTCACCGGCCAGGGCGTTGCCGTGCAGGCAGCCTACGCCACCGAACAGCACCCAACCCCAGCGTTGGCTGATCAGTACCAGCAAAACGAATTGCAGGTCCACCTAGTTTACGCCCAGATAA
>JAAXJC010000221.1:5661-9272 GCA_012270045.1 Luminiphilus sp. | reverse complement strand
GGGGTCAGGTGACAACCTGACAGAGCGCTGCCGGGGTGGTCGGCACCCTAGGGGGCATTGTCCTGTTATCCCTGCCAAGCCTGTTGCACAGCGCGGGACTGCATCCTGAATACGACGGCCCAACAACCAAGCTTCCGGGTAAGCGTGCGTTGATCATTACCACCAGTCATGGGGTGCTGGCCGCTCCCGGGGAGACTGAAGGGCAGGCTACGGGCGTGTTCGGCTCCGAAATGACCCACCCGTATTACACTTTTCTGGACGGCGGTATGGAGGTCGACATCGCCAGCATCAAAGGGGGTGCGATCCCCATTGACCCCAGCAGTTTTTATTTTGTGGTGAAGACCTCCCACGATGACCGCTACCTCAGCGATCCCATTGCCCAGGCCAAGGCCAATAACTCCATCCCCATTGCCGACGTCGATATCAGCCACTACGACATTGTCTTTATGTCCGGCGGCTGGGGTGCGGCCTACGATCTCGCCCAGTCCCCGGTGCTGGCCGCCAAGGTAAGCGAATCCTACTACGGCGACAGGCGAGCGTTGATCGGCGGCGTCTGCCACGGCGTGCTTGGGCTCGTGAATGCCAGAGACCGGAGCGGTCAGTTACTCATCGCTGGGCGCAGGATGACCGGTGTGACTGACAAGCAGATCAAGGAACTGGGCATCGAAGTGACACCGAAGCACCCCGAGACCGAGTTGCGTAAGGCGGGCGCCCTGTTTGAGAGTCAAAACGCTTTCAGGGATTTCTTTGCCACCCATGTGGCGGTGGATGAGGAGAGCCGTTTTGTCACGGGCCAAAACCAGAACTCAGGACTGGAAACCGCGCATACTATGATGCAGTTGCTATCCGAGCGGGAGTAAGAGCATGAATAAAGTATTGAGTCTTCTAGTGTTGTTGTGTGGTGTGCTGATGACGGTGACCGGCATCCAGTGGCTGGTGGTCCCCGGTACCATCGCGCCCCAATTCGGTTTGGAATTGGCGAACGGCGTGGGGCTCAGTTCCCAGGTCGGGGATCTGTCGGCTTTCTTCCTGACCCTGGGTATTTGCACCTTGTTGGCACTGACGCTCAAGCAGCGCGTTTGGTACTACCCGGCCATCCTGCTGGTGTCGTTGACGGCATTGGGTCGAATCCTGGCCTGGCTGTTGCACGATGCGGCCCTGGCGACCCACTTGATAGCCCCTGAGATTGTCATGGCCCTGCTGCTTTGGTTCGCTTCCCGACGCCTGGCGGGGGACTGACGATCCCGTGTTGAAGGGGCTTCTGTACCTTGCCAGCGCCGCAGTGCTGTCCGGTGCCGTGGCCGCTACCGCGGAGCCAGTGCAAGACGGCGGAGACGCTGGGGTTGCTTTAGTTACACATCACCCCCGCGAGGCTCCGCGCCCCAATATCGTGCTGATCCTGGCCGATGATCTGGGTTTTACCGATCTGGCGTCCTACGGCAGCGAGATCAACACGCCGACCCTGGATGCCCTGGCGGACCAGGGCATCCGCTTCAGCAATTACCATTCGGCGGCCAACTGTGCCCCAGCGCGGGCCATGTTGCTGACCGGGGTCGACAGTCACCTGGCCGGGGTGCCGAATATCCCGGAACTGATTGCGCCAGAGCAACGGGTCAACGCCCATTATCAGGGCGTGCTGGGCAACAACGTGGTAACCGTGGCCACGCTGCTCGAGGACGCCGGCTACCGAACCTACATGGCGGGTAAATGGCATCTGGGTATGGCCCCGGAAAAACGACCGGTAGCCCGGGGGTTTCAGCGCACCGTGGCCATGATGGATTCCGGCGCCGACAATTGGGAGCAGCGGCCCTACCTGCCCCTGTACGACCGGGCGAACTGGTTTGCCGACGGCGAGCGCTTCACTTTGCCCGAAGATTTTTACTCTTCGGAATTCCTGGTCGACAAGCTGATGGAGTTCATCGATTCGGACAGCAACCAAGCCGCCCCGTTCTTCGCCTACCTGCCTTTTATGGCGGTGCACATGCCCGTGCAGGCGCCCCAGGAGTACATCGACCACTATACCGACACTTATCAAGAGGGTTGGGACAAACTGCGCAAGCAGCGCCGGGAGCGGGCCGCCGCCCTGGGCATCATTCCCCCCGACGTGCCCATGGTCAGAATGGCCACCACCGGTGATTGGGGTGGATTGAGTGCAGAGGACAAGGCCTACCAGGCCAAGCGCATGGCGGTGTACGCGGGCATGGTCGAGGCCATGGACGCCCATCTGGGTCGCCTCATTGCCTTTTTGAAGGCCCGTGGCGAGTACCAGAACACCCTGTTTATTTTTACCTCCGACAACGGCAGCGAGGCCAGTGGGCCACCCGATCCCCGCAGTTTCGGTGCGCGCATGGGCACGCGACGCATGGGCTACAGCGTCGATGGGGACACCCTGGGCCTGAAAGGCAGCTTCGGCACCATCAGCCCCGGCTTCGCCAGTGCAGCAGCCAGCCCCCTGGCCTATTACAAGTTTTACGCCGGGGAGGGCGGCATGCGGGTGCCCCTGATCATTGCCGGTGATCCCATCCCGCTCAAACAGGCCATCAGTCCCGCCTTTGCCTGGGTCACCGATATTGCCCCCACCATACTGGACTACGCGGGCGTGCCGGCACCGGCAAGCCGCTACGGCGGCCGCCAGGTGGAAACCATAACCGGCCGCAGCCTGCTGCCGGTGTTATCGGGGGAGGCGATGGCGGTGTACGGCCCCGAGGATACCGTGGGCTACGAACTGACCGGACACGGCGTGTTGTTCCAGGGGGATTACAAGCTGGTGGTCAACCAGGGCCCCCTGGGGGATGGCCAGTGGCGCCTGTTCAACACGGTGACCGACCCCGGCGAGATGATGGATCTGGCCGCCCGTGAGCCGGCGCGCTTCCAGGCCATGCTGAATGCCTACCAGGCGTACCGGGTTGAAAACAAGGTGATGCCATTGCCCGAGGGCTACACCCAGATGGGCCAGTTGTTGCGCAACATCCTGCGCAAGGAGCTGGCGTCTGGGGTCGTTGTCGGGCTGCTCACCCTGTTATTGCTGCTGCCCTTTGGCGTGGCCTATCGGATGCGCAGGGGTAAGCCGACATGACGGGGGACTATACCTTGTACGCGCTGCCCCACTCCCTGTATTCGGGGCGGGCCCGGTCGTACCTGATCAAGCAGGGCATCACATTCCGTGAGCTGTCCACCGGGCATGAAAGTTTCAAGAATGAGGTGCTGCCCAAGGCACTGCTACCCACGATTCCCACCCTGGTGACACCCGACGGGGAGGTCATCCGGGATGGCGCGGCGATCATCGCCCACTTTGAGGAACCCAGGGGTTGGCCCAGCTTGCCAGGCACCCCGCGCCAGCGGACCCTGAGCCTGTTGTTCGATGTCATCGGCACCGATGGCCTGCTGCGCCCGGCCATGCATTACCGCTGGAACTTCCCCGACGACAACCTGGCCTTTGTACGCCGTCACTTCTTGCACGCCCAGCGGGATACCCCCGAGCGGGAGGCGAAAACCGATCACATGATGGATCGAATGCGCCATGCGGCGCGCATCTTCGGCGTCACCGAGGCCTCCCAGTCCGCAGTGGAGGCCCTGTATCTGGATCTGCTGACAGCCCTGAACGAGCACTT